>NZ_CP030850.1:3180769-3498846 GCF_003325355.1 Runella rosea | reverse complement strand
TGCCGATAACGTAAAGTACGGATATTTATCAGAAGCCAACAATGAGCATCCTTTGTACAACAACTACATTACGACCAACCGCAAAGACTTTGCAGTGGCAAGTACGTTTGTTGATTATTTAAACAAAGTGAATGACCCTCGCTTGCCAGCGATTGCCGATAAAAACATCAACGGAGCGTACCGTGGCGTGCCTTACGGCGTTTTTCCGCCTACTTGGAAAGCGCAGGACGTATCTCTGGCGGCAACGGCCATGCGTCAACAAAACTCATCGGTCAATGTGTTGACTTATTCGCAGGTGCTTTTTGCGCAGGCGGAAGCTGCCCAGTTGGGCTGGATTTCTGGCAATGCCAAGACGTTGTATGAAGCGGCCATCAAAGCTTCTATGGAGCAGTGGGGCGTATATACAGCGGACGGTTTTGATAAGTACATAGCACAACCCGATGTGGCATTTACAAGTGCAAAAGCTATTGAGCAAATTGCAACCCAACGTTGGATTGCTCTGTTTTACCAAAATAGCGAAGCATGGGCAGAATGGCGTAGAACAGGGTTCCCAGTGTTGAAACCTGCTGAGAAACCATTGAACGGGGGCACCGAAATTCCTCGTCGTATGGCTTATCCGACCACGGCACCCACGTTGAATAAGACCAACTATGATGCAATCGTTACCAGCCAAGGTGCCGATGATCAATACACTCGTGTATGGTGGGATAAAAAATAATCAGATGAACAAACAGTAACAAAAATGGGGCGTGAGCCCCATTTTTGTTTTGTCAGGGTGTCACTACCAACTTTCCCATTACGCGCCGCTCAAGCATGTCATTGAGGGCCTGCGGCGCTTCAGCCAATGAATACGTTTTTTGAATATAGGGTTTTAGGGTTCCTTTTTGATAAAATTCAAACAACTCTGTGATGTTTTGGAAGTTGGCTTTGGGTTCTCTCTCCGCAAACGCCCCCCAAAATACGCCCACAATTGAGCTTCCTTTTAATAATGCTAAATTGAATGGAAGTGCAGGGATTTGCCCGGCCGCAAAACCCACGACCAGATAGCGACCTTTCCAGTGTAGGGCGCGCAAAGCGGGCTCGGCATAAGAGCCGCCTACGGGATCATAGACCACATCGACTCCGCCGCCCGTAAGTATTTTTAGGCTTTCGCGCAGGTCCTCTTTTGAATAATTAATGAGCCCGTCGGCTCCGTATTCTTTACATAATGCCAGTTTTTCGTCGCTTGAAGCCGCGGCAATTACTTTTGCGCCCATGATTTTTCCTAAATTGACCGCGGCTAAACCCACTCCTCCAGCCGCTCCGAGTACCAACAGGGTTTCTCCAGCCTTCAACTGCGCGCGGTCTTTGAGGGCGTGGTAGGAGGTGCCGTAAGTATACATGAGTGAGGCCGCAACGTTGTAATCCATCGCGGGTGGCATTTTAAAAGCACGGTTGGCTTCTACGACCAATTCTTCAGCAAAACCACCCCATCCTGGCATGGCAAACACGTTATCTCCGACCTTAAGGTGTTTTACCTCTTCCCCGACTTCTTTTACCACGCCAGCCGCTTCTCCACCCGGCGAAAAAGGAAAAGGCGGCTTGAACTGGTACTTTCCCTGAATAATAAGCGTATCTGGGAAGTTAACTCCGCAAGCTTTGACGGAGATTACGACTTGATTTTTTTGAGGTTGCAGCGCAGGCAATTCTTCTACGACGAGGGATTCGGGCGGGCCGTATTGTTTGCAAAGGAGGGCTTTCATTTGGCTTTAAGTTGTTGGATGTCAACAAAAGCCTTACTTCCTTACCTTTCTAATGCTTATGGTGGGGCACATTGCCTTTTTTATTTCTAAGCTGACGGACGTAAACGCAATACTGGTACAACCAGTGGAGGTAAATCGCGAACGTGCGTAGAAAGTGCCAGCTCTTGGAGGGGTAAATTGCAATGTTTCTGACTTTAACGGAAGGCCGCCAGTGGGCGTGTCGTACCAATCAACCGTAGCTCCGTCGGCGGTAAAAGCCGTGAAAGGGGTAATGGAAGTGCCAGCGCACAGACTTTGACTGTTTACAAGCGGAGGAAGGGGAAGGATGGGGTCGCAAACGGGTAAAGGAACGGTCTGGGTAGAAACCAAAGAATCAATAGAGGTAAAAGTAAGGGTCACTTTAAAGTCATTTTCGGGCAAAATCCCCATAATTGTATCATTCCGAATCGTCCCGTGGTTGGTTGAAACCTTACCCGGAGTAGCTTCAAATACAAGCAGATAGGCGGATTCACCTTTGCACAGGTTAGGGCAAATAATAGTTTTGACCGTAATGGCGTTGGATTGCGAAAATGCGCTGTTATATACAGCACAATAAGTGCATATATACAAAACCGCCATTCGAATTGCGAAGCCGCCATTCGAAAAAAAAGATAATAATTTCAATCTGAAGTAGGGTAATTAGTGAGTATTGACGGTGTACAAACGGCCTTGTAAGGTCGAAGGTGATTGCACTGCCTAAACAATATATAAAATTGGCGTAAATTATCCTTTTTTGCAAATAGATAAACAAAAAAGTGCTCACTGTCATCGACTTAGTGAACACTTTTTTGTAATGAAATGGTATATTTTTTGTCTTAATAATTAGAAAAACATTCCATATTCTCTCCCAATTATTACCTTAATTTTAGGTTAATGATGTTTGTCTTACTTTAAGATTTCTATTTCTACACCGCTTAAAGCACCCAGTTGGTGATACACACGATGGGTAGCTTTGATGAAATCTTGCTCGGTGGCGAGATAAATATTAGGGACATATTTTTGGGGATTACGGTCAAAAAGTGGGAATACCGTGCTTTGTACCTGAATCTGAATACGATGCCCTTTTTTGAACGTGTGCAGTACATCCTGCAAACGAAAATTCAGCGGGGTGATTTTATTTGGGATGAGCGGCGCTGGTTTTTCAAACGAATTACGAAAACGAGCCCGCATGATTTCGCTGCGAACCATCTGGTGATAGTTGCTCAGGGTAATGTTTTTGTTCGGCAAATAAGCATGATTGGGTTCGTCTCCTGGATAAACGTCAATCAGTTTTACAAAAAAGTCGGCGTCGCTGCCCGTCGTGCTGAAATTCAGTTTCGCCATAATTTCTCCGCCTAAGGTAATATCTTCCGTCAATGGCTCCGTCTGGAACACCAAAACGTCGGGGCGTCGGGCCGCAAAACGTTGGTCTTCCGACATATAGTTGAAAGGAGTAAAGCCCATGGTTTGCGTATTGTCTTCGATATCAGGCACGGGTTTGAGCGGGTCACTCACGTACTCGCTGAATGCTCGGGCGGTTTTGGGTGCATCAAAAGACAGCTTTCCGTTGGCATGAAAATACAACATTTTCTTTTCGGCATTGGCGGCGGGCCATTTATCAAATGTTTCCCAAGATTTCTTACCCGTGTTAAACAAATAAGCATCGGGCAGCCCCGTTTTGCCGTCGCCAGTTCCTTTTAGAAAGTGTTGAAAGAATTTAGCCTCAATTTCGCGTTGGTAAAAAGTTGCTACGCTGTCGCCGAAGTAAACATTACTGTGTAGCGTGTGCCCCGTTTCTTGCGACCAGCGGCCGTGGCCAAACGGACCCATCACAAGCGTGTTGTAGGTGCCAGGATTATTGAGTTCGAGGGTTTTGTACACTGTCAATGGCCCGTAAAGGTCTTCGGCATCAAACCAGCCTCCCACCGTCATCACCGCGTGTTTTACGTTTTTAAGGTGAGGAATAATGCTACGTTTTTTCCAAAATTCGTCGTAGTTGGGATGGTCTTTGTGCTCTTGCCAAAAGAAATTGTCTTTGTAGTACGCATCGAAATTTTTGAGTGGCCCTAAGTCAAGGTTAAATTGATAGCCATCTTTGGTTTTGGCATTGATTAGTCCGGGTAGCCACCAATTGTCGGTAGTGGGTTTGGGGTTTTGAATACCAAATACTGGAAATGTTAAAAAGTAGCCTTGGGTAAAGGCCCCGTTGTGGTGAAAATCATCGAAAAAGAAATCAGAAACGGGGGCTTGCGGCGACGATGCTTTCAGGGCAGGATGTTGGCTCAGTGCCCCCGCAACAGTATAAAACCCGGGATAACTGATGCCCCATTGTCCTACTCGTCCGTTGTGATTGGGGATATTTTTTAGGAGCCATTCGATGGTGTCATAGGTGTCAGAAGATTCGTCTACCTGCTCTTTGGTGGTTTTGTTGGCAATCTGAGGGGTCATATTTGTCCAAGTGCCTTCGCTCATATAACGCCCGCGAACATCCTGATAGACAAAAATGTACTTATCCTGCATCAAAAATTTGCTAGGCCCCAATTGCCCTGGATATTTACCGTCACCATACGGTGCCACGCTGTAGCAGGTCCGCTGCATTAAAAACGGGTAGGTTTTGGAGGCGGAGGCATCTTTGGGTGAGTAGACGATGGTGTGCAGCTTGGTGCCGTCGCGCATGGCGATGTCATACTCAACTTTGGCGTAATTTTCTTTTACCCATTCCGATTGGGCAAACAGTGGAGAAACGGTAAAAAAGGCAATCAGTAGCAGGAAAAACTTCATTATAAAAGTGATTGTTTGATGAATAAATAAGCGCCTTCTGAATTTGTTGGCAATTTAACAAAACCCTCTGATTTATATTGGTTTAAGAACGAGACAAAACCTGAATCCTTGCCAAAATAACTTTGCATATCTTGGGTCATCAAAATAAAATTAATGTTTTTATCCCGGACAAATTTGGCAAAATCACCATCCGTATATTCTTCTACGTGTATCCAGTCGGAATCTTTTTTCAAATAAACCCGGTACCAGTCTCTTTCCAACACCCGAAGGCGTGCTTTGGGGTTTAATTGAGTAATGAACCGAACATTGTCGGCGGTCGGAGTAGGGGCTTTGCGGTGATACTCGGGAAGGCGGATTGTTACAAAAATGGATAAAACCAACAGTGCTAGAAAAGCCGCTGAGAAAGTCTGCATGGCTTTGATTTCACGAAAAGATAAACGATTCAGTACAAAAGCAATTACCCACAGGACCAGCACTAAATGAAAAATCAGGTAATGAGTGCGCGGGTAAATAAGTACCGTAGCAATCAATGTAGGAATAAGCAACGTAATTAGGGCAACGAGCCCCCACCAATCAACTGGTTTTCTACGGAAATTTCGTGCGGTCGTTTTGTAGTCTATTAAAAACAAAAATACCAAGACAATACCAGCAACTACGGCCATCCGCCACGGAGAATACCACCCCCGAAACAAGATTTGGTAAAATATACTGACCACATTGGTCAGGTTGGCGGTAACTGTGTGGATGATATTCGTCGAAATATGCTTAATGGCCCATTTAGGTTGCATTTTAACGGCATCCGTTAGGGTATGAACATCTTCGCCCAATACCTTGTGGAAAAGTTGCAGTTGAGCCTCAATGGTACTTGGCTCAGGCTGATTCATCCATGCCGAATAATTGACGACGAAGTGCTGCTGAAACGCTACTGTACTACGGTTGTCGTCGCCCGTAAAAAGGGGATTCCCAAAGAGCAAATGAAGGCCAATGGCAAGGATAACGAATACCCCAGCCCAGCCCATGAGGGTGGGTTGAAGAATGCCTTTTTCTTTCCATACCCAAAAAACGGCGATAATGAGGGCCAATAAAAAGGATATGTAAAACTCAGGGCGGCAGTATGCGCACAATAACCCCGCCAAACTGATGACCAAAAAACGGCGAGAATTAGACCAAGTCCGCAGATGAATCAGGGCTAATACGCCCAGAATTAAGCAGAAGGGTGCAATGGAAATTTTGGGGTTGAGGGGTACATTTTGGTCAGAAAATAAAAATAATACTGCAATCCACGTAGAGGCAGCCAAAGACACACCCAACGAACGTACAAAAAGAAAAACGGTAATGCCCGCTAAAACGCTCAAAAGTGCCCAATTAAAATAGTATAAATCTAAGCTATTTGGAATAAAAAAATGCCAAAATGCATACCATGCCGCATAAAGCGGGCCCCATTGGGCGCCGCCCTTAAACGGAATGGAAAAAGAAAGACCAGAGCCGAGGTAGGTAGTTTCATCGCCAAACTCGACATCTTTCCAAAATGGCAAATAGTGAACCAACACCAAACTAGCCGTCAATAATAGGAATATACTGAACCAATGAAGACGCATGTTTAAAAGGGCACTGCCAAAGGGGCAGTGCGATTAAAGTGCTTTGCTTGTATCTGCGGGAGTCGTTTGAGGAGCAGGGACTGGCAGAACAGGACGTTGATAATTTTGAAGCGGGATCAATTCAACCGAAACCACAAAGTATTTGGTGTCACCGTTCCAAGGGAGTTGAAAAAATTTCTCTTCGTAATGAAGCGATACCCGCTGCCCCGTTCTTTGGGAAAGATCAAGCGCTTCGATGGCCTGTTTGTTACTGTCATGCACCGAAAAATCCCAGGTAGTAGAATTGAAGGTTCCAGTACCGTCCGACATTCCCCCTACCATCAGTTGCCCTTCGTGGGTTTTGAATACATACCCGCGACGGCTGAGCTTGACCAGCGAGCCTACCCTTGTTCCTTCGCTGAAAGAACCAAAGGAGATATAATATAGAATGCCGCCTACAATGAGGAGGAAGATGATGAGGAATAACCACTTACGCATAATTGTGTTATAAGTTAGATGTTAATAAAGTACTAACTAATAGATTTTCGGGGAGAAAAAAAATGGTGAATAGCATTCTAATAGAATAATATACTGATTTGAACGGGCACAATATATCAATCTCATCGGTAGCCATACATCGTAAAAGTAGGGCAATTTTACAACATTAAGTCGATTGTGCCTAAATTTTGCTACTTTTGAAACGGTTTTCATATTGTTAAAAAGCTAAAAAAACAAGTGGCATTAATAAAATCTATATCCGGTATTCGTGGCACGATTGGGGGGAAAACGGGAGATTCCCTTACGCCAATTGATGTTGTTAAATTTTCAGCAGCTTTTGGAACATGGCTCAAACGCAAAAATCCCGCTAATATAAAAATTGTCATTGGTCGTGATGCGAGGCTTTCGGGTGAGATGGTGGCCAAACTAGTGGCTTCTACATTGCAAGGAATAGGCTTTGAAGTAATTGATTTGGGGCTTTCAACCACTCCAACGGTTGAAATTGCCGTAACCCTTGAACACGCCACTGGTGGAATCATCCTCACGGCGAGTCATAACCCTATTCAGTGGAATGCTCTGAAACTATTGAATGACAAAGGTGAATTTATTTCAGGACAAGACGGCGCGGAAGTGCTTGCATTGGCCGAAAGCGAAGATTTTGATTTTGTGGAAGTTCGGAAATTGGGTTCTTATCGGGTAGATAACTCCTACTTTCAGAAACATATTGAGATGATTTTGGCGTTGCCGTTGGTGGATAAAGCGGCCATCGTTGCCAAAAACTTTAAAATTGCCGTTGATGCCGTCAACTCAACGGGTGGGATTGCCGTTCCGATGCTTTTGGAAGCGTTGGGCATTGAAAAAGGGAATATTAAACTTATCAACTGTGAGCCCACAGGCGACTTTGCCCATAATCCAGAACCGCTTCCTGAAAATTTAATTGAAATCAGTCGTGAAATGACCCGGGGAGATTTTGATTTGGGCGTGGTGGTAGACCCCGATGTAGACCGTCTGGCGCTTATTTGTGAAGATGGTCAACCGTTTGGCGAAGAATATACGTTGGTGTCCGTTGCCGATTATGTGTTGAAAAATAAAGTGGGAAATACGGTTTCCAATCTTTCTTCTACTGGTGCACTGCGTGACATAACACTGAAAGCAGGAGGGGCGTATTTTGCCTCGGCGGTGGGAGAGGTAAACGTGGTCGAAATGATGAAAGCCAACGACGCAGTTATTGGCGGCGAAGGCAACGGAGGCGTTATTTATCCTGATTTGCACTACGGTCGTGACTCACTCGTGGGCATTGCTTTGTTTTTGAGCCATCTGGCCAAATTCGGCAAGTCAGCGTCTATTTTACGCCGTACCTATCCTAGTTACCACATTTCCAAAAATAAAATTGAATTGACCGCTGACATTGATGTAGACGGTGTACTGGAAAAAATCAGCAAAAAATATGCCAAAAATCCCGTCAATACCATTGATGGGGTGAAGATTGAATTCAATAAAGAATGGGTTCACTTGCGTAAATCGAATACAGAGCCTATCATTCGGATTTATTCAGAATCAGAAACTGCTTCTACGGCGGATCATCTAGCCCAAAAAATCATCGATGACATCAAAGAAGCGATTCAAAGTTAATCAGTAAACGTTCATCGTTTTATGGACAGCCACAAAGCCGTTTTTATTGCTTCCTCTGCTTCGGTCATGGGGCAGGTGTCGCTTGGCGAGCAGGCTTCCGTGTGGTACGGAGCAGTGATTCGGGCCGATGTTGAAAAAATCATCGTCGGCCAGCGCACCAATATTCAGGATACCGCGGTACTGCATGCTGATGAGGGGGCGCCCACCATCATCGGTGATGATGTTACGGTCGGGCATGGCGCCATTGTACACGGTGCTACGGTCGGCGACGGCTCGCTCATTGGCATGAGGGCAACGATTCTTAACAAAGCCAAAATTGGGAAATTCTGCATTATTGGCGCTCATGCATTGGTTACGGAAGGGATGGAAGTGCCCGATTTTTCGATGGTCCTCGGAACTCCCGGTAAAGTGGTTAAACAGCTTCCCGAGTCGATGGCGGCTCGTTTGTTGGAAAGTGCAGCTCATTACGTAGCGATGGGGCAACGTCATGCTTCGGGAGAGTTTCCTATGATTCGCTAAAACTTCCCTTTTTATTAAAAATTCTTCCAGATGGGGTAGTCAAATGCCGTCTTAAAATTGGCACTATTTTTGAAGTATTTTCTACTGTCTCTTTTTTCTAGGGAAGCTAATTTAGATCAGTTAGTATGAAAAAAACTTTATTCAAACTGTTGTATCGGGGAGGTTATCATGCCGTTGTTGTGGTATTGCTGGCTTTTACAATATACAGTTGTAGAACACCGAATGACCCTACAAATCCTGCCGATAATTCAAAAGAAACGCAGACCTATAGCGCGGATGTAGCCCTCAAATGGTCAGAAATGAGCCTGAAATTGATTCGGCAAAGCCCTGGTTTTACACCTCCCGTTGCTTCTCGGGCGTTGGGATATGCTGGCTTAGCGTTGTATGAATCGGTAGTACCTGGTATCAAGTCTAATCGTTCCCTTGCGGGACAGTTAAATGGTTTAAAATCACTTCCGCTACCAGAGACGGGAAAAGAATATCACTGGGCGGCAAGTGCCAATGCAGCGCAGCTTTTTATGGCCAGAAACCTTTGGCCTAATGCTCCAGAAGTGGCAAAAAAGATGGCAGATTCCTTGGCAGCAACTTTAAGAACAGGTTTTTTGGCAGAAAGTAACCAAGAAGTCATTGAGCGCTCCGAGGCTTTTGGTAATGAAGTGGCCAAAGCGATTTTTGAATGGTCTAAAACAGACGGCGGTCATGAAGGGTTTACTCGAAACTTTCCCGCCGATTATAAAGCTCTGACTGCTCCTGGCTCTTGGCAGCCTACTGAAAACGGCAGAACGATTCCGATGCAACCCTATTGGGGCAAAAATCGCACCTTTTTGGCGGTAAATTCTTCGATGCCTATGCCGCTGCCTTTGACGGTATCAACTCAGGTTAATTCCCCCTATTTTCAACAATACTACGACGTTTACAAGAAGAACATTGCCTTAACACAGCTTGAAAAAGAAATAGCAGTGTGGTGGGCCGATGATCCGAGTGAGACCTTTACACCTCCTGGTCATTCCTACAACATTGCCCGGATAGCTATAAAAAACAGTAATGCCAAACTAGATAAAGCCGCTGAGGCTTTGGCACGAACGGGAATAGCCGTTGCTGATGCCTTTACGCTGTGCTGGAAATGTAAATTTTATTTTAACAATGAGCGCCCTTATACTTTTGTACGGCGAGCAATTGATCCCAAATGGATTCCTTTTTGGCCCGCGCCTCCTTTCCCTGGGTATTCTTCGGGGCATTCCACGCAGTCTTCGGCTTCGGCCGTAGCGCTGGAGGCGGTCTTTGGTGCAGATTTCGCCTTTGTTGACGATTCCCATGTCAATCGGGTGCGTGATGTTAAGCGCAACGTAGATTTTAAGTCTCGCTCGTTTCAATCACTTTGGGCAGCGGCCGAAGAATCGGCTTATTCGAGATTTTTGGGCGGAATCCATACTTTTCAGGACAATGATACGGGCCTAAAAGAAGGGCGGAAGATTGGTCAAAATATCAATGCTCTTCGGTGGAAACAGTAAAAAAACGCAGCTGATATGTATTGAAAGGAAGTCGCTTACTTGTTTGGTTAACCAGACAAGTAAACGACTTTTTTTTTAAAGGTACAGTATTATTTCTAACTTTGCTTGCACAATCGTTAACGTCAATCGTTATCCGATAATCTATCAGTATGAATTTGGTTATCAATTCTTTACGTATAATAATTGGCTCTTTACCATTAATAATTAACTTTTATCAAAATTTAAAACCTTTTTATTGTGAAAAACGGACTACTTATTTGGAATGCGGTTTTGACTGTGGCGGTGGCTTTTTTAGGATATCAGCACTTCTCACACCATTCATCTGACAGTGCAGGCGGAAGCATTTCGGAAGCATCGAAAGGCAAAAAAATTGTATACGTACAGGCCGATAGCCTCCTCAAAAACTATGAATATTACAAAGACTTTCAAAAAGAGTTTGAAAGCAAAGGTTTTCAGTTAGAAAACGATTTAGCTAACAAAGGGCGTTCGTTCCAAAACAAAGTAGCCTTCTTCCAGCAGCGTGCTCAGCAAGGAGCGTTGTCACAAGATCAGGCGCAGGCGGCCCAGTCTCAATTGGCCAAAGAAGAACAGGATATTACCAAATATCGTGACGAACAATTGCGTAAACTCGATGAAGAGCGTATCAAAAAAACCGAAGAATTTTACGGTAATATCTTCGAATACATTAAGAATTATAACAAAGAAAACGGCTACGAATTTGTGCTTGGCTACAGCAAAGGTGGTGGAATCCTTTTTGCCGACGCCAACCTGGATGTGACCAAAAAGATGGTTGAAGGCCTTAACAAAGAATACAAAGAGAAAGAAGCCGCAAAAGCTAAAAAATAAGCTCGTCGGTTTTGAAATTCAGATTGTCAGTGTGCAGTTGCAAAGTAGCGGCTGTATGCTGACAATTTTATTTTTATCAAAACAATTTTGCCCTGCTTAGCCGCGTTAGAAGTATCGAATTTAACGCTCATCTCCTCCATGACCTACCTTCTACCTTTTTCTCAAAATCAACTGACTGCAAATGAAAAAGGTATCTTTTATCTTAGGATTGGTATGGATAGCCGCTTGCGAAAGCGAAAACTCACTTGAACCAGCTACCGATTGTTTGGTGGCGGCCTCGGCTCATAGTGGTGAAGTAATTGAAGGAGAGTATATTGTGACTTTGAAAGAAAATGCGGAAACATCGGCGCTAACTCAGACCGCTACGAATGCGCGTATTGCGGCATTTTCGGAGCAACTTCTGAGCAAACACCATTTATCTTCGGGAGCCATTCGAACAGCTTTTGCGGGGAAAACGCGTGGCTTTGTAGCAAAGCTTTCTAAAGGAGAGGTAAAAACGCTCCAAACAGACCCATCCGTTGAAGTGATTGAACCCGACCGAGTGGTGAGTGTGTGTGGTTGTGTAGACGTAGTCGCACCCGCTTCGGTGACGTGGAGTACTCGGAAAACTGGGTACGGGAATGGCCAAAATTTTGCAGAAAAAACCGTATGGATTATAGATACCGGCGTTGACCTCGACCACCCTGATTTGAACGTCGATACCCAACGCAGCCAATCGTTCATTACAGGACAAACCTCGGCCGATGATAATAATGGGCACGGAACCCACGTGGCGGGTATTATTGGGGCGCTCAATAACACCATCGGTATTGTGGGCGTAGCTTCTGGAGTCAAATTAGTGGCGTTGAAAGCCCTAGATCAACTGGGCGAAGGACGCCTTTCGAGTGTGGTGGCGGCGGTAGCTCACGTGAGTCAAAACGGCAAAGCAGGCGACGTGGTGAATATGAGTTTAGGATTGGATGGAATTTCAAGCACATTGGACCGCCAAGTGCAGGCGGCGGCTGAAAAAGGAATTTTATTTGCGATTGCAGCGGGCAACGACAAAAAATTGGCCAATGGCTTTTCGCCAGGTAGACTCAACCATGCCAATGTGTTTACGGTATCGGCAGTCGACAGTACGGGCCGTTTTGCCAGCTTTTCCAATTACGGAAATGACGTGGTTGATGTAGCTGCGTATGGCGTCAGAATCCTTTCTACCTATGCCAACGGGCGTTACGCGATTTTGTCGGGGACTTCTATGGCGGCCCCGCACGTGGCGGGACTTTTACTGATTCGTGGTAATGCGGTTCCTACTTTTGGTTCGGCTATCAATGATCCCGATGGCGCGGGAGATCCCATTGCCCGCGTGAGTAGTCAATATACTACGGTGGCTAGTCTTCTAACACATTAGCAATAAAGATAACTTTCAAAAACATCATTAACAGAAAGAAAGCCAAGGCCCAGTCGAGATACACCCGATAGAAGTCTTTAACTTCTTGATAACGACGGTTTTTGACTTTGACACGTTCCAAATTATCTATTTGTGAGAATATGTTTTTAAGCGTGGTATTGTCGGTAGCGCGATAGAATTGGCCATTGGTGGCTTTCGCTATTTGCTGCAATGTGCCTTCGTCGGGGGCGGTTTGGGGGGAAGTAAGGGCGACAGAGTCTGAATTGTGCTGCGAATTGTTGACAAGTGACTTGGGCACAGTACGGCCGATGGCAATGGTATAGACACGTACGCCGTAGGCTTTGGCCAGTTTGGCGGCGGTGATGGGGTCCAAATTGCCAGCGGTACTTTCACCGTCACTTAATAAAACGACCACTTTTGATTTAGAGGTACTTTCACGCAATCGGTTGATACATACCGCTAAGGCGCTGCCAACGGCAGTTCCTGCAATGGTAATTTGCTCATGACTGACGTCGTCCAAAAAACTGTATAGTAATTCGTAATCGTTGGTCAAAGGACAAAGGGTGAATGCCTCCCCCGCAAATAAAACAATGCCGATACGGTCTTGTAAGCGCCCACCAATAAACGATTTGGCCACCGATTTGGCAGAGGCTAATCGGCTGGGAGGTAGGTCTTTATCGCGCATGGACTCAGAAATATCCAAGGCCAACATGATATCAATAACCTCCGCGTCACGCTCTGTGAGTATATTGATGGACTGCGGGCGGGCTAGCGCCAATAGAAGACAGCTTAGCCCCAAAAAGCCAGAAATAGGAAAAAGCAACCGCAGCCATACCGAGAAACTTTTGGGGGTATCGGTATTCACAAACGTAATTCCTAATCGTTGAAAAGCGCCCGCATGAAACGCCTGTCGGAGCCAAAACGCAATGGGAATCAGCAATATTCCGTACAAAAAGTAAGGATGTGCCCAGCTGAAAGCACGTAATTTAGCGAGTGAAAACCATTCGGCAGAAAACCAATCCCACATGTTTATTACTGGTCAAAAGTCGATGGTTTACAGAGAGAAGAAAGGCTTTTCTGTAGAACAACGACCAACACTTAATCTTTTACTTCTTCGTAATCAACGTATTCGCCACCCCGAAACCGCGATTGGTCGGAGCTAGTGGGTTTGGGTTCTACCCTGATTTCGCCTTCGCGACGTTGGGAGGGTTGATTTGCTTTTTTCTGCTCTTTTACCAATTGACGTCCCACTAGCAACCAAAACATAAAGCGCCGGAACGGAGGAACGAAGGCCACAAAGAAGATGAAAATGAGGAGTATGTTAAAAAGTATTTTCATTGTTTTAGGGAGATTACCTGTTAAAGCTAACGGTTGGTGTTTTTTTACTATTTAGCCATTAACTAACTTTTTATTGAACCAAAGTAAAAACGTTGGCAGGAGGATTAAATTGGACAACATTCCCATTAACAACGTAATGGCGACCAAAATTCCCATCGCAACGGTCCCTTTGAAGTTTGAAGTCGTAAAAATAGCAAATCCTGCAAACAGTATGAGGGCGTTGTAAAACATACTTATTCCTACAACCTGAATTGTATGGGAAATTGCTTCGCTTACACTGCTTTTGTTGGTGCGAAATTCATCTTTGTACTTGGTCAAAAAATGGATGACGCTCATGGAAGAAAGTCCGAATGCAATGCTGAAAACAAGCGTGGTGATAGCGTTTAGAGGTATTTTCCAAAAAACCATGATTCCTGCTGCCAAAATCAAAGGGACGCAGCTCGGAACTAGGGCGATCAAAATCAGGCGCCAATTACCGAAAAGTACGACCATTAAAATTGAAATTAACCCAATGACTAACAGGGTACTTTCAATCGAATTTTGTAACAAATAATCATTGCCTTTGCTAGATACCACAGCACTTCCCGTGATTTTGGCTTCGTATCGTTCCTCTTTCTCAACTTGTTTGCCCGTGCTGGAATCTATATTGAACAAACTATCAATTTTGGGGTGTAGAAGTGCGTACAACGCGGCAATCCGATCAGTGCCAACGTCGGCGATTTGAAAACTCACCCGGGTATATCGCCGCGTGCTGTCCATAAAACTATTCAGACGGTTATCATTGCCTTTGAAATTGCCAATATATTCGGCCAATTTGCTGAGTTCGAGCGCATCGGGCAATACAAAATACTTGGGGTCGCCGTCGCGGTAACCTTGGTAAATGAATTTGGTGGCTTCGACTACCGAAAGCGGTTTGGTAAACTCAGGATATTGAGCAAACTCTTTCTGCAAAAGATTAATTTTTGTCAACGTTTGAGGAGCCAAAACGCGTCCAGGGCGGCCAGTGTCAATGTTTATTTCAAACGGCATTACTCCTTTAAAATGTTTTTTGAAAAAATCTAAATCGCTCACAAGCGGGCTATTTTGAGGGAGATTGTCCGCCATAAAGCTAGTATTTTTGATTTGGATGAGACCCACTAATGCCACGATAAGTAACGCCGCCACTGAACCATAAATAACGGGGGAGCGATGGTGTACCCATTCATCAATTTTTTTCAGAAATAGGTTGACATACTTGTTTTCTAAGCGCCCAAGGTGTTTTTCGTTGGAGTCGGATAAATAACTGTAAAAAATAGGGATAGTCGTCATACACATAACGTAGGTGCATAGCAGACTCAAAGCCGCAAGCTGGCCAAATTCCGCCAAGAACTTACTGCCCGCTAGAGAAAAGACACCGAACCCAATGGCGGCCAGAAGGTTGGTCCAAAAAGTGGTTTCGCCGATTTTCTCGGCCGTAGTTTGCAGGGCTTGGCGTTGATTGCCCAGTCGGGAGAATTCTTCGTGGTATTTTTTTGTCACAAAGAAGGCATTAGAGACGCCAATCATCACCATCAGAGAGGGTATTATACTTGTAAGCTGGGTGATTTTGTACCCTAAAAGGCTCATAAACCCTACACTCCACACGGCCCCGACCAAGACGACGCCCAACGAAATAAGCATCATCATCCACGAACGGAAGAAAAAAAGTAAAATAAGCCCCGTGACTATGATGGCTAAAATGCTAAAAAGTACGACTTCTTGACGCACCTTAGCGACGTATTCGGTAAGTATATAGGGCATGCCCGATAAATGTATTTTCAGGCCGTGGAGGTTTTCAAAAGCCAGTGTTTCTCGCTTGATTTGGTCGATAAATGTGTTTAGGTTTGGGTGATTGAGGGCGTCTTGCTCAAGTGTGATTGCCATCAAATGTGCTTTCCCATCTGCGCTGACGATAAATCCTTGGTAAAAAGGTAAACGGCCGATTTTGGCTTTAATCGAATCTACTTCGGTCTGGCTATTGGGTTTGTTAGGGATTATTTGCCTGAAATCGAATTGTTTAAGGCTGTCGTTGCGAACAATTTCCACTAGATTGGCACTGGAAATAGCGTCTTTTACGCCACTAATCTTTTTGATTTTCCGATTCAGTTCGTACCAATCCCTGAAAATGGGTAACGTAAACAGTTGGTCGGTAGCCACGCCGATGACCAACACATTACCATTTTCTCCGTAGCGTGCTTTAAACGATTGGTACAATTGAAAATCAGGGTTACTTTCGGGTAAAATTTGGGGTAATTCGTAAGAAAAGCGAACTTTGGTGGCTTGATACCCCATAAAGACCGTCAGGCCGATATAGGCTACCAAGAGACCCAGACGGTGTTTGAGAATAAAAGTGGATACTGTATGGCTGAACATTCGATGAGTATCAAGGTACGAAAGAATGCAAATCTAAAAATATCATTGGAATAAGTTTAAAGTTCAGAAAGTAGTTAGCTTCATCAACCATTAAAAAATCATGGCCGAAACCTTATATCTTCCCGCTACCACCGATCGCGCTTTGCTGTATGAGAGTCTGGTGCCGCAGATTGCGGCGCTTACTGAAGGTGAAAACGATTTAATTGCCAATTTGGCCAATATCTCAGCGGCACTGCGCGAGGCGTTCAGCTTTTTCTGGGTCGGCTTTTACCTCAAAAAAGACCAACAATTGGTGCTAGGGCCTTTTCAGGGGCCAATTGCTTGTACGCGTATTCAGTTTGATAAAGGCGTGTGCGGGGCGTGTTACACCCGTAAAGAAACCATAATTGTCCCCGATGTAGAGCAATTCCCTGGACATATTGCGTGTAGTTCGGCCTCCAAATCGGAGATTGTATTGCCCGTTTTTGCCCCTGATGGGAGCGTGGCAATGGTGCTAGATGTAGACAGTGACCAATTGGACGATTTCAGCGCCGTGGATGCGCAGGGGTTGGGAGCCGTTGTAAAATTGGTGGAAGGGCTGCTGTGATTATTTAGCAGAGAAACCAGAAAACCGAGGAATGTAGAACCGAGAAACTGAAAAATGTAAAACTGATAAAGAAAATCGTTCGGAAAGCGCTGTATTATATATTTTTATATTTTACATTCTGAATTTTTTTGTTCTCCTGATTACCTGTTTCTACTGCCAGCTTTGTCGTTTTAATTCTTTGATTTCAAAGGCAAACGACAGTTCAGTCATGCACTTGAAATGACCCTTCGGGCAGCGTTTGTGGCCAATTTTGGAGCACGGACGGCAAGTAAGCTGACGATTCTCAAGCATTACAAACTGCGTTTGGTACGGATACATGCCGAACTCGGGAACGGTATTTCCCCAAATCGAATAGATTTTCTTTTTGAAAGCCGCTGCCACGTGCATCAAGCCTGTATCGTGACTGAACACCAACTTGGATTGTTGAATCAGCGAAGCAGATTGGTTAAAATTACACTTACCGCAAGCATTGTAGATAAAATGCTTACCGATGGCTTTCTCAATCATATCGCCGTTGGCGGCATCCTCTTTTCCGCCCAAAAGAACGATGGGGAAGTTGATTTTTTCGCACAACTCAATCATACGGTTTAGGGGGAGTTTTTTGGTCTCGTGTTGACCGCCGATGGCGTAGGCCACAAACCCCTTTTGGTGACTTTCGGGGAGCCAATCTGGCTCGATAATATCGCGGTAAGGAATGAAATAATCCAATCCTCGGTCATCGTTGACCACTCCCAATGTTTGCAATGTGTTGAGGTAACGGTCTACAATATGGACGTTGGGTAAAGCGTTTATTTTCCAATTGACATACAACCACTTCTCCCAATTTAGCTTATTAAAACTAATCGCCTGCACGCCAAGTGCGGCTTTGATTTGAAGGGTTCGGAGGTTTTGGTGAAGGTCAATAACAAGGTCAAATTTTTCCTTTCGGAGCTGTTTTGCAATGCCCCAAATACTTCCATCCAATAGGTGTAAATGATCGATGTAAGGGTTGTCGGTGAGCAGATATTTGTACGAAGATTTGGTCAAATAATGAATTTCCACATCAGGTCGCTGGGTTTTGAGGCAACGAACAACTGGGGTGGTCAAAACAATGTCACCGATGGAAGAAAAACGAATAATCAACACTTTCAGGGACATAAAACGTATAAGGGTTGGAAGAATTTGACTTTTAGTGCAAAACTAACTAATTTTACTGAAAACCAGCCTCCTACTCAGATGAATGATAAACTCTTTGATCTTAAAAATGATCGCCGTTTGAGCGTTTATTTGTACCGAATGGGGTTCGGGACGTGGTTACTTTATATATTGATGGGGGCGCCTTTTCTGCATCAATTTATCATGTACCGCACCCATTGTGCCATCATGTGCGTGATGCTGATGGTGTTTGGCTTATCGGCTTCGATGTATTATGATTACTATCATCATCACCGGGAGTTTGAACAAAAGAAGAAATGGCTTATCGTTAGCTACATTGTATTGGCGGGCCTGATTTACTTCTTGATTTTGAGAGATAAGCCCTTCAATTTCAATCTGTTTTAAGCCTTAAAAACGGCATCGCTGCCAACTTTGCCCTACTTCATTACTTTTGTGATTTCGTTCAACTTATCCATTTTTTCCTGAAAATCTCCTTTCAGTTTATTCCTGATTTGCTGTAAATTATCCAATGTCTCCTGCAAAGTATCGGGCAGGATTTCTTCCAACACTTCACGGAATCGTTTGGCAAAAGTCGGCGACTTGCCATTGGTTGAAATCGCAATTTTTAAATCTCCTTTTTTGACGACTGAGCTTAAGTAAAAATCGCAGAGATCGGGGGTGTCAGCTACGTTTACGAGTAGGCGTTTGGCTTTGCAATCTTCCTGTATCTGCCGATTGACGCTTTTATCGTTGGTACCCACAATCACCAAATCTTTTTCCTCTAAAAAAGAGGGGTTGTATACATCAATTACGAGTTTAACATGGGGATGCTGCTGCGCTAATGCGTGGATTTCGGCCCTTATTTCGGGCGCAACGAGCGTTACGTCGGTTTGGGGAGCATTGGCCAATACCGCCGTAAGTTTTTCCAACCCGACATAGCCACCACCTACGATGAGTACTTGAAGTTGTTCAAGTTTTAGAAAAATAGGAAAGAGCGTATTCATTTAATGTGATTTATGAAGTGGGTTTTGATGAGCCGAACCGTTTATTTTACTCTCACCCAGCTATCGGTGCGGCCAATAAGCGATACGCCAATGAAGCCGCGCACGTCTAGTTGATTGGCACTGGTGAGTTTGATTTTGCAACTGTACTCTTTGCCAGTTTCGGGATCATAGATTTTGCCGTCTTCCCAAGTATTATTGCCTTCATATTTAAAACCATGTAGATTGACCAAACCCAACAGATGCCGATTTTTTTTATGCACATCTGGGTTCTTGGAATCGGTGAGGGGTTTGCCAGTGGCGGGGTCATTAGGGTCTTTGAGCCAAACAATTTTTCCGAAATATTTATCACCTTGTTTATAAATTTGGACATGGCCTTTTTTGGAGCCAGTCAGCCAAGTACCTAGACAGGCATCGGGATTGGTACCAGCGAGTGCCTGCATCGACAAAAACAGCAAAAAAAGACAAATGCGCATTTTCTTCATGGGTAAGTAAGTTGGGTTGGTTTTGTAGAAAAACGTAAATCAGGCTCGGTTTGTTATTGTATCAGTAAAAGGTTGTTGCCTCAAGTACCACAAAAAAAGCCGACACTCGTCGGCTTTGTATTTTTTTACTCAAAGGTGAGCTAGATTTCTTTGTGTAACTCGTTGTGGTATCCTGCAAAAATAATTCCCTGAATGAGGGTGCCGAGAAGGGCAACGAATACATCGCCAAATACGAACAACAAAACGATAATAACCAAAAAGTAGGCCAGTAGCCAACCCCAGTGAACTTCCTGTTCTTGATGCGCTTCCATGTGAAAACGTTGTTTTTGTGAGTGATTGCCTAAGAAATAACGCTGCAAGTTAGGGATAAATCCCCCTTTGTCAAAGTACAGCGCTTTGACAAAGGGGCGAAATATTATATTTTTTTCAATGCTTCTTCCCAAACGGCGTAGGTGTTGGCGTATTTTTCTTGTAAATCGGCCAACGGCTCTACCGTGGCGATTTGCGTCAGGCCGTTGAAGGCTGATTTGAAATCAAACACCCCCGTACCAATACCCGCCGCCCGGGCGGCTCCCTGCGCGCCGTCGGTATTGTACAACTCAATGGTAGCGCCCGTGGTGTTGGCAAAGGCTTCGCGGAATAATGGGCTCAGGAACAAATTGGCGTGACCAGCGCGTACGGTGTGCGTTTGGACGCCCATTTCTTTCATCACTTGCAAACCGTATTGAAGCGCAAACACAATGCCTTCTTGCGCCGCTCTGAACACGTGCGCGGGCGTATGGGTATTGAAGTTGATTCCTTGCAACTGCCCCCCCAACAAACGGTTTTCGAGGACACGCTCGGCTCCATTGCCAAAAGGCAAAAAGGTAAGTCCTTCGGCACCGATGGGCGTTTGTGCGGCCTGTTGGTTCATTTCATCGTAAGAGATGCCGCTGGCAAAACGACGTACCCAGCTGTTCAGAATTCCCGTTCCGTTTACGCAAAGCAATACGCCGTTTCGTTGGTCTTCGGGGGTACTGTTGACGTGGGCAAAGGTATTCACCCGTGAGAGTGGGTCGGAGGTAGCCTGAGCGTTGATGCCGTATACCACACCCGACGTCCCCGCCGTAGTAGCTACTTCGCCTGGATTTAGCACGTTGAGCGAGAAGGCATTGTTGGGCTGGTCGCCGGCGCGGTAGGCGATGGGAATGCCTGCTTTCAGGCCCAATTCCGCGGCTGCCGAAGCCGAAAGCTGACTTTGGGGAGAGAAAGTATCCACTATCTCAGGAATCAATGACGAATCAAACCCGTATAAGTCGAGGAGTTTTTGTGAAACTTTTTGCTCGGCAAAATCCCAGAAAATTCCTTCAGAAAGCCCCGAAACGGTGGTTTGCGGCGTGCCCGACATCCGCAAGGCGAGATAGTCGCCAGGCAGCATGAAATACCGAATTTGCTCAAAAATCTGTGGCTCTTTGTCTTTTACCCATTTGAGCTTTGACGCCGTAAAATTGCCCGGTGAATTGAGCAAATGCTGCAAACTATAATCATTGCCTAAGTCATCAAAAGCATGATTTCCGATTTCAACGGCGCGGCTATCGCACCAAATGATGGAAGGGCGCAGGGGACGTAGGTCTTTATCAACCACCACTAAGCCGTGCATTTGGTACGAAATACCAATGCCCGCTACCAGCGCGGGGTCGAAGGGGTATTTGGCTTTTAACTTATGCGTGGCATTGACGGCTTCTTGCCACCAACTGTCGGGGTGCTGCTCGGCCCAGCCCGCTTCGTGGGCAATCATCCCCATTTCCTGATCGGGTGAGGTGCCCGTGGCGAGGGCTTTGCCCGTTTCTATATCCAACAAAGCAACTTTTACGGACGAGCTGCCTACGTCGTAGCCTAAAAGGTATTTCACAGGTAAATAAGTTATGGTAAGTTAATATGCAAAAAGTTGAAAAAAGGCCGATTTTACTTGAAATCAAAGCAAAGGTAAGCAGTAAGCGCTTTTCATTCACGCAAAGTCGCTAAGGAGTAAAGAAATAAAAGAGTCGTATTTTGAAAATTCTGTCTGCTCGCTCCTCGCTTCCCACGTCTTTATTGCTATTTTCGTAGAAAAAATAGGTTAAAACCAATGCTTGAGTTTTTTACCACCGAACGCCTGATTTGGATTGGGGGGATTTATATCGTCCTGTGCATTGTTGCGTATTTGATTCAGGGGAAATTTATCTTCAAACCCGAGAAACTTCCGCAGGATTTTGAATACAAATACGAAGATTTGTTTGAAGAACTTTTTTTTGACCCCGAACCCAATGTGCGCATTAATGCCCTGCGTTTTTATCAAGAAGAAGCCTCTCGCGGATTGTTGATTTACTTCCACGGCAATACGCGCAGCATCAAAGGCTGGTCCAAATACGCCAAGGATTTTACGCAACACGGCTACGACGTATTGATGATTGATTACCGTGGTTTTGGCAAAAGCGTAGGAAAACAAACGGAAGATGGCATCAAAAACGATGCTCAGTACATCTACAATAAAATGCGCTCCAAGTATGGCTATGTTGAAGAAAAAATCATCATTTATGGGCGTTCGTTAGGCTCAGGATTTGCGACCAAACTTGCCTCGGTCAACCACCCCAAAATGTTGATTCTGGATGCGCCGTATTACAGTTTTACGCGTTTGACCACCCGTTTCCTGCCGTTTTTGCCCGTTTCTTACATCCTCAAATTTTCCATTCGTACCGATGTTTGGATCAAATACGTCAAGTGCCCTATTTACATTATTCATGGTACTAAAGATGTGCTGATTCCATTTCGGTCGAGCGTACGCCTTGCCAATCTGGTGCCGCAATCGTCGCGCCTGATTCCCATCTACGGAGGAGGTCACAACAACCTGCCCGATTTTCCGGAATACCATCGCCACCTAGCCGACATCCTCAACGACCGCTTTGATTTGATCTTTGATAAGTATGAGAAACGGTTGGAGTGAGGGGGATTTGAATTGTCTATTCACCGTCATCTGTGTCTTTGCAAACTTGTTAAAAAGTCTTTATAAAATAAAAACGTGCAAGGTCGGTGGAGATATGGACTTTGGAGTGGATTTGTAGAGAAGTTTGCTAAAAGGTTGATTTATAATTTTATTAACGCATAAGGTATGTGGAGATACAGAATTTGGAGGAACCCTGTGAAAATTTTCTCCGCAGTTTTCATTTTATCATTTGGGTTTTCTTTTGCACAAGATTTTACACAAAGGGTAAATATGATTGTTGTGATTGATAATAATGTAGTAGTTGGAGGAATAATGAGCCCTCAATTAGTTGTAGCAAGGATGAAGTTACCTGTACTGTACGTTATGAACCGGGTAATTTGTCTTTTGTTATGAGCGAATTACAAAAAAAGGCTTTTAATACAGACTCTTCGAAAGTATATTTTGACTTCTATTATAATGAGTTTATAAAAAGGAAAGAGTATAGTCATCACTATAAAATAGTGTTGGAAAAGAAGTGGTTAGATTTATCATTTCTTGTTTTAAGAATATATAATATGAACAAAAAATGGAATAGGAAAACCTATAACTCCCTTGATGGAGAATCCTATACATATGAAATGGACACACCTTTTGGCTCTGTTAATCGTATTAGAAAAAAATAGTTGTTATTAGCTTCTTGGCTAAAAAATTGGCTTATAGGAAAACCATTTACCCTACCGCCGCGCCGCCGCCGTAGGGGCCTGTGACAGTTCGATTCGTCGATTGCGGTAGCTTTAGGGAGCTACGTTTTCCATTTCAGGCGGTTTGAAATGGGGATTGCCATTGACAAAAAAGCCCCGGTGATGGGGCTTTGGTCTTTATTGATAATGTCCTTTTGCGGCCAGAATGATGACAATGGTATCGCCTGCCACTTCGTAAATAAGGCGATGCTCATGATTAATACGCCGAGACCACAGCCCGGCCAAATCGTATTTTAATGCTTCGGGCTTACCTGTTCCGGTAAATGGGTGTTCCGAAAGTTCTTCCAGTAATGTAAGTAATTTTTTAAGAATCGCCTTATTGCCCGACCTTTTATGAAAGTCAATATCGCTTTGGGCTTGCTTGGTAAAATCAAGGCGGTAACTCATTCTATACCCAAAAAGCCTTTAATGTCCTCTTTTTCAACGCTTATAAAATTGCCTTCGCTATACTCTTCCCGGCTCTTTTGAATTCGGTCGACAAATTCAGAATCATATTTGTCTTTTGGTTCATTATCAACTACTTGTATAAAATTCAGCGAACGAACCAATTGCATAAAAAAAGCAAATTTATTTTCGGGAATATTGAGTGTTACCTGTTTCATGACTAAGCGCAAAATAAAGTTAAATCTTCATTGTAGCTAAAAAGCGTTCATTAATCAAAGCATCGTTTCTTTATTGTCAATAATTGCTGTAGAGCACTTTGCTGATCGCTTTCGTTAAAGTATACACCAAATTTAACGTAAAAGTCAAATAGTTTCAAAAATAATCAGCGGTATAATTCAATGGGAAAAGCATTTGCATTGCCTACCGCCGCGCCGCTGCCGTAGGGGCCTGTGCCAGTTCGATGCGTCGATTTCGGTAGCTTTGGGTGGCGGCGTCGCGCAATACGTTGAGGGAGTCGGCGGTGTTGTAGGAGGCCAAACCGCCGTAAATAACGCCGTCGATGGATTTGAGCGCATCGGCCAATTGGGCATTGGAAAGGTTATCGGTGATTTCCTTGGTGGTGTAGGTGGCGTAGGGTTTGCGTTCGAGGCGTTGGAGGTACATTTTCCAAAGGATCACGGCTTTTTCGGCGTTGTCAATGCCTTTTTTGCCAGTTACGTCGCGCGTGAGTCGCGAGAAGTTTCGTTGGAATTCCTGATTTCGGCGAAACATCAAAAACAGCTCCCATTGACGCGTGAGGGTTTCTCCAAAGAGTAAATAAACGCCCGTTCCGATCAACAAAACCAACAGAGAGACGAGCAGGATAAAAGGGAAGTTGGTCTGGTTTTGGAGCGGGATAATCTGCGTATCGGCTTTCAAATCAAGCGTATCCAAAGCACCTTCTTTGATGAGTTCCTTTAAGTAGATAGCGTCTTTGGCAGAATAAACGGCGGTGCAATCGCGGCCCTTCAAAATCCAAACGGGCACTTCCAACGTTTGGATTTTGTCTAGTTCAAACGAAAGTAAGGTATATACCGCGCTGTCCAAACTGCCCGATTCGTTGGTCTTGGTAGGGAAATAATCAGACTTCGTAATTTGAAAAGGGCGAAAATCAGCGCTGGTATCGGGAAAAAAAACTTCGATTTTGGGCGAATGACGAAAGCTCAGGGCGTATTGAAAAGGCTTGCCGATTTCAATGCTGTCGGTCAAGAAGCGCCCCTGCGGTCGTTGTGCCTTTAGTGAGTTGACAACAAAGCAGAAAGTGCAAAGCAGAAATACGCGAAGGACTTTTCCCATCATTGACTCCATAAAAGCGAATCTGTTCTTTAAAAAAAGGAAAGGTAAGACGTTTGTCTCACCCTTCCTTTTTTACTTTGTACTTATGATTACTTCGCCAATTTTGCTTTCAAATTAGCATCGATGGCATCCAAAAACTCTTCGGTATAGAGGTAATGCTCACCATGGTTTACTTTGTTTCCGTGGATACAAACGGCCAAATCTTTGGTCATTTTGCCGCTTTCTACGGTTTCAACGCATACTTGCTCCAAGGCTTCGCTGAAGTCGATAAGGGGCTGGTTACCATCGAGTTTGCCACGGAAAGCCAAGCCGCGAGTCCAAGCAAAGATAGAAGCGATGGGGTTGGTAGAAGTTGGCCGTCCTTTTTGGTGCTCGCGGTAGTGACGCGTCACGGTGCCGTGAGCGGCTTCAGCTTCCATTGTTTTTCCATCGGGAGTCAACAATACAGAAGTCATCAAGCCCAATGAACCAAATCCTTGCGCTACGGTATCCGACTGCACGTCGCCGTCGTAGTTTTTACAAGCCCACACAAAGTTACCGTTCCATTTCAGGGCAGAAGCCACCATGTCGTCAATGAGGCGGTGCTCATAGTGCACGCCCAAGGCTTTGAATTCGGCTTCGTAAATTTCTTGGAATATATCTTTGAAACGTCCGTCGTATTTTTTGAGGATGGTGTTTTTGGTAGAAAGGTACAAAGGCCAGCCTTTCTGCATCGCTACCTGAAAACAAGAACGAGCAAAACCGCGAATAGATTCGTCGGTGTTGTACATTGCCATGGCTACGCCGTCGCTTTTGAAGTTGTATACTTCATGCTCAATGACCGTACCGTCTTCGCCTTCAAACTTGATGGTAAGTTTGCCTTTTCCTTTGGTCACGAAATCGGTAGCACGGTATTGGTCACCAAATGCGTGACGACCTACGATGATAGGAGAGTCCCAGTTGGTTACCAAACGCGGAACATTCTGACAAACGATAGGCTCACGGAAAACCGTACCGTCCAAGATGTTGCGGATGGTACCGTTGGGTGATTTCCACATTTGTTTCAAATTAAACTCCTTTACGCGTTCTTCGTCGGGCGTAATCGTGGCGCATTTGATACCTACACCGTACTGTCTGATAGCGTTGGCGGCATCGATGGTTACCTGATCGTTGGTTTCATCGCGGTATTCAACGCCAAGGTCGTAGTATTTGATATCAACGTCTAAGTAAGGAAGGATAAGTTTATCTTTAATAAAACGCCAGATAATGCGGGTCATTTCATCGCCGTCCAGTTCAACGACGGGGTTTGCGACTTTGATTTTTTCCATGTGAGCGACTAAAATTGGGATAGTGATGACTAAATTGAGGATGCAAATATAACCAACTATGTTTAGGAAGCCTTACGTATTTGTGACCAATTTGCCGCAATAATCAATAACGCAGGGGCGGCATTGTAGACCAAAAACTGCGTTAAAACCGACAAACTGAGTAACAATGTGGCATTGAACAGCAGTGCCAAATAAAAAAAAGCCGCCGCCAGAGGTGGATTTATCAGTACATTATCCTTAAAAGTACGGTCTAGCCACCGATATACTACTCCAATCGCGGCATATCCTGACGTCACTAAAAAATAGCCCCCGTTGTAGTACAATTCGCCCGCTACTGGAATGACCTTATCCTGCGATACCAGCGATTGATGGTACGCTAGGTTATAGACATACGGGCCGCTTTGCTCCCGAAAGGCTTTTCCAACAATGGGAATTGGGTCTACAAGGGAAGCTAAAAGCGTGGAAGATGGTTTTTCAATGGAAAGTAAGGGCGTAATTTGATAAGGACTGCCAAAATAAAGTTGATGCGCGTAGGTGATGTATTCGTCATGTTCCAAATAATTATCGAAGAGCAGTGCTATCCCTTCGGTATCTAAAGAAGACTGTACGCGCACGTATCCAAAGAAAAGAGAAAGGACAATCAGTCCCAATAACAGCATAACCAACCAAAATGAATGACGCGTTTTCCAGCCTGCGTACATGGCGCTCATCAATGTCAGCAGTGGATAGGCCATGTTGGAACGGTTGCTGCTCAGTGTGCCTGCTAGACAAAGAATGAGCCATGGAACTTGCCGTAACCAATGGATTTTACCCTTTTTAGTTTTCCACTTGTACCATATAAGCAGTACACCAAAAACCCAAAATCGTTGGCCTATATTTGCCAAAAATCCCACAAAAGTTGCATTTTGCTCAACGATTTCTCGGGTTACGTACGTGAAAATCGCGCCTGATAAATAATTTTCGAGTGAACCATAAAGTAAAGAGAGTGAAACAAGTGCGACCAGAAAATAAACACTGGCCCATGTAGTTAGAGATGAGAAGGCAACAACTGGTCGGAGCATCTGTTTTTGCGAAAAGCAACTCCACCCCACCACAAAAGCCCCGAATGAAACCAGCGTTATACAGATTTCGGTAGAAATATCTTGATTAGGGTGGCGCTCTACGGGAATCATGTTGCCCACCCAAATGATTTCTAACGGAACGATGACGAGCTTGTTAAACCACACAAACAACATGAGGTTTTTGGGGGTAATGACGGTTAAATCGGGGCGAAATCTTTTAATAGTGCCCAAAACACTTCCC
Organism: Runella rosea; assembly: GCF_003325355.1. Taxonomy (GTDB): domain Bacteria; phylum Bacteroidota; class Bacteroidia; order Cytophagales; family Spirosomataceae; genus Runella; species Runella rosea. The sequence goes on along the minus strand of NZ_CP030850.1, from coordinate 3,471,367 downwards.
CAAATTAGTGGCAATAACAATAGTAGCAGGTTATTTTGAGGCCTGAAAATGGGGTCAAAGCGCAGGAAGATTCCAACACTGATTAACAAAAAACAAAGCAATGAGAATAGCCCCCACCACGTTTTACCGAGTACCGATGCCAAGTTGGTAACTATTTTTGATAAACCTTTCGCCCCGTTTTTTGACCAAAAAAAATCTAAAAGTCACCGTTTAGTCAGATAGGGTTGCGAATGGTGAAGCAGGTACTTATTTTCGTAAAAAAATCGACGGATATGACGAAGAAAAAAACAACCCCTCCCGAAAGCGCCGAAAAGCCGCGAGTACACAAAGATTTGGATGGCTTTGACATTCGAATCAATTCATTCGGCGAAATCACATCCACGATTGATATTGATAAAATCAATCAGTTTTTGAATAAACACGTGGACGATAAAAAACTCCGTTCGCGCGATGACTTAAATGAAAACCCCGAAGAATAACTAACTTAAAAAATGAATTCACACGAAATTGATTACAAGATTATTGGCGAGGACATTCAAATCGTCGAAATCGAATTAGACCCCAACGAAACGGTTATCGCTGAAGCGGGTTCCATGTTGTTTATGGAAGATGGTATTCAGTTTGAAACCAAAATGGGCGACGGCTCAAACGCTACCCAGAGCCTGATGGGCAAAATCTTTCAGGCAGGTTCGCGCTTGCTTACGGGAGAGTCTTTGTTCATGACGCATTTTACCAACCGTGGCTATGGCAAGCGTAAAGTGGCTTTTGCTGCGCCGTACCCTGGCACGGTGATGCCAATTGATTTGTCGAAGATTTACGGCAATTCGTTGATTGTCCAAAAAGACGGTTTTCTCTGTGCGGCGATGGGAACAAAATTGAATATTCACTTCAACCAGCGTCTCGGTAGCGGTTTGTTTGGGGGAGAGGGCTTTATTTTGCAAAAACTACAAGGCGATGGATTGGCGTTTGTTCACGCTGGCGGGGTAGTAATTGAGCGTCAGCTCAACAACGAAACCCTGCGCGTAGACACAGGTTGCGTGGTCGCTTTTGAGCCTTCGGTCAATTTCAGTGTGCAACGTTCTGGAAGTCTTAAATCCATGATTTTCGGCGGCGAAGGTATTTTCTTAGCCACGCTTCAGGGAACAGGCCGTTGTTGGATTCAGTCTATGCCAATCTCTAAATTGGTTGACCGCCTGTCTGCCTATGGTCCACAATCTCGCAAAGAAAGCGGCTCCGTATTGGGTGGCTTGGGTAATTTGTTTGAAGATTAGAAGGAGTTTTTTTGTAATGTAAAGCGCCGCGATGTGAAGTCTGATTCTCAAACCAGACGCAAAGGGTTTCTCAAAACCCTAATCATATAGTTACCAACAAGGGCGCCCCGTTAGGGTCGCCCTTGTTGTCGTTTAAGCAATTACTTCCTTTATCACTTTTCCGCTTACATCAGTTAGGCGGAAGTTGCGGCCTTGAAATTCGTAGGTAAGATTCTCGTGGTCAAAGCCTAATTGGTGCATGATGGTCGCTTGCAGGTCGTGAATATGCGTGCGGCCGCTGATGCCGTGGTAGCCAAATTCGTCGCTTTCGCCGTGCGAATAGCCCCGACGAATACCGCCGCCTGCCATCCAACACGTAAATGCATCGGTGTGGTGGTCGCGGCCTTTGAAAGGCATTACTTTGCCGTTGCGGTTCTCGCGCATGGGGGTGCGGCCAAATTCCGTTCCCCATACCACTAGGGTTTCGTCCAGTAGCCCGCGTTGTTTTAAATCCATCAACAGGGCGGTCATGGAGCGGTCGATGGTTTCGGTTTTTCGGCGAAGTCCTACTTCCAACGAAGTGCCTTCTCCGTCGCCGTGCGTATCCCAACCCCAATCATACAACTGCACAAAGCGTACGCCTTTTTCGACCAATTTACGGGCTAACAAACAATTATTGGCAAAACTCGCTTCCCCTGGCTTAGTGCCGTAAAGTTCGTGAATATAGGCAGGCTCTTTGCTAATGTCCATTACTTCGGGCACCGAGATCTGCATGTTGAAGGCCATCTCGTACTGCGCAATGCGGGCTAGGGTTTCGGGGTCTTTAAATTCGTCGTATTGTTGGCGGTTAACTTCTGTCAACGCGTCGATGGCTTTGCGACGCAGGTCGCGGTCGAGGCCGTTGGGGTCGCTTAAAAACAACACTGGATCGCCTTCAGAACGACACTGAACACCCTGATAAACAGATGGAAGAAAGCCGCTCCCCCAGATACTTTTGCCTGCGTCGGGAGTTTTGCCGCCCGAAGTCAGGACCACGAAGCCTGGCAAATTTGAATTTTCTGAACCCAGTCCGTACGTACTCCATGCACCCATGCTTGGGCGTCCTAAGCGGGCGCTACCTGTGTGCATCAACAGTTGGGCGGGTGCGTGGTTGAACTGGTCGGTGTACATGGCTTTCAAAAATGAAACCTCATCGACGACCGACGGGAAATAGTTGAAATAATCAGAAACCCACGCACCAGATTGGCCATGTTGTTTAAAATTTCCTACCGAGCCCAGCATGTCGGGCACACCGCGAATGAAGGCAAAGCGTTTTCCTTCCAAAAACGACGGCGGACAGGGTTTTCCGTCCAATTTTGCTAATTCGGGTTTATAGTCCCACAGTTCCAACTGCGAAGGCGAGCCACAAAAGTGCATGAAAATCACCGATTTGGCCTTGGGGGCAAAATGTGGATTGCGCACCGCTAGCGGGTTTAGGTCGAGCGGAGCGGAGGCCCCCGTTTTTTTGGAATCGCTAGTACAATCTCCGAGAATACTGCCCAGCGCCATCATACCAATGCCTGAAGTGCATTGTTTCAAAAAATGGCGGCGGGTTTCAAACTGCGCCTGCGCCAATCGAAGTTCGTCGTTTAGCTTCATATTATTGCTTTGAAATAAACTCGTCCATGTTTAACATTGTATTGGCTACAAAAGCCAGGGCAGCGTCGTTGGGGGTAGCGTTTTCCCGGCCCACCCAACGCACCGCTTTTCCTCTTTCTTTTTCAAATCGATGTATGGCCTCCGCGTAGAGGTTTACCAGTACTTTCTGTTTGGCGGGGGGCAGGGCGTGGCCCGTCATGAGCCAATAGCCGCGTTGGAGTTTGGAAGGGACACTTTTGCCGCCTTCTTTTTCCATACGTTCCGCAAATTTGATGGACATTTCCACAAAGGCTGAATCATTGAGCGTGACCAGTGCCTGCAACGGTGTATTGGTACGGATGCGCCGGGCCAAACACACGTCGCGATTAGAGCCATCGAAAGTGAGCATACTTGGATAGGGGCTTGACCGTCGAATAAATGTATAAATGGCGCGTCGGTAGGCGTCTTCTCCTTCGCTTCGTTTCCAACTAATGCCGCTGTACACCACTTGCCAAACGCCCTGCGGTTGGTACGGCATCACTGGCTTTCCGTACATTTTTTTACTCAGCAAACCACTGACAATGAGTGCTTGGTCGCGGATCTGCTCGCCCGTGAGGCGTACCCTTGGCCCACGCGCTAACCAACGATTGGTGGGGTCTTGGGCAATTTGCGCATCAGTAGCGCGGGAATCTTGTCGATAGGTAGCCGAAAGCACGATTTCTTTCAATAATGGTTTCATTTGCCAATTATACTCGTGCATGAACTTATACGACAAATAATCCAATAGTTCAACGTGAGTGGGCGTAAAGCCTTGTGAACCAAAGTCTTCAAGAGTTTCGACGAGCCCCGTTCCAAACAGTTGTTCCCAAAAACGATTTACAGCGACGCGGGCGGTCAATGGATTTTCTTTGGATGTGAGCCATTGGGCCAAGCCGAGACGATTGCGGGGGGCATTTTTAGGAAAAGCGTGCAATGATTTGGGAACATCGGGCGCAACGGTGGCGGCGGGGCTTAAAAAACTGCCACGTTCAAACACGCGCGTTGTGCGAGCGTATTCGGGAGGGTTTTCCTGCATAATCGGCATCGTTTCGGACGATGTAACTAGTAGTTTTTGGAAGTTGGCATACTGCTCTTCGTAGCCAGGTGTTCCTTTCCCTGGAAAATCTTCGGCCCAAAAGGCGACCCACATAAGCGCCGCTATATCGTCTTTTTGGTCTTTAACTTTGGCATTGGTAAACGCAAAATGTAAATCCTTGCGGGTCGAAAACGGAGGTAAGTCAATATAGGCAATTTGGAAGCCGCGTGACGTATCAAGCTTTGTCGTGGCTACAAGCGGCCCGTTGAGGCTGTCGGTGCTGATTCGGACTACGGTTGCGGGTTGTCTTGAGCGGTAATAGAGCAACATTTTTCGTTTGCCTCTGACCGGAGCTTGCTTCAAGCGAAGGGAGCCGTTGTTTTGTAGCATGGCGGCGGCCGTGGGTTCTAGCGTGCCGTTTTTGTATTGGTCAAACAGGTGAAAATAAATCCTCGGTTCCAGTGTACGAACATAATGCGTGTACTGCTCGGCTTTTTGCGGGGTGGTGTTTTTCTTCAGCCATGCGGTTAGCTCATCCAGTTTCTTTTGGTCTTTTTCTTCAAAAAAACGCAAGAAAGAAGCTTCGTCGCTTACGTCTTGGTCACTGGTATTGTTGAGGAAAGCCATGAATTTATAGTATTCCTCGTGCCGAAATGGGTCGTAGGGGTGGCTGTGGCATTGCACGCACGAAAACGTGGTTCCCTGCAAGGCTTCCCATGTGGTGCTGACGCGGTCGAGGACTTCGGAGGTGCGAAACTCTTCATTGTCGGTTCCTCCTTCGTCGTTGTTCATGGTGTTGCGGTGAAATCCCGTGGCAATGAGTTCGTTCTCAGTACGGTTGGGCAACAAATCACCCGCGAGCTGTTCCGTGATAAATTTATCGTAAGGCTTGTTTTCGTTAAATGCTTTGATGACCCAATCTCGGTAACGCCAAATATTTCGGGCATCGTCTTTTTCATACCCTCTCGAATCCGCATACCGGGCCAGATCAAGCCACATCCCCGCCCAACGTTCGCCAAATGCGGGAGACGCCAACAGCGAATCCACCACGGTTTCGTAGGCTTTGGGGCTTCTATCATTTAGGAATTTCTCGTATTGCGCGGCCGTTGGGGCCAAGCCTGTAAGGTCAAGCGTAACCCTGCGCAGGAGCGTAGCGCGGTCGGCTTCGGGCGAAGGATGTAGGGCATCGCTGTTTTGTTCCTGTTGTTTTTCAAACACAAAACGGTCAATGTCGGAATTGCCCCACGGTGTTTTTTGAAAAAGTTTATCCCACCAACTGGGCTGTGGGGCACTTCGTTTTTCTACGGGGCTGTATGCCCAATGCGTGCCCCATTCGGCTCCTTCGTCTACCCAATCTCGCAGAATTTCAACCTCCTCATCTGTGAGTGGGTCGCCCTTTTTGGGCATCCGTTTTTCGGGGTCGGAATGCGTCAATACTTGAATAAAAGCAGAGCCGTCGGCGTCGCCAGGAATGATGGCAGGTTTGCCCGATTTCGTTTTGGCGAGGGCCTCTTCCCGAAACAACAGGCTAAAACCGCCCGCCTTTTTCACGCCTCCGTGGCAAGCCATGCACTTTTTATTGAGAATTGGTTTTACCTCCGTGTTGAAATCAACGTGGTTATCGGGGCCAATGGCTAACCATGCCCCGACAAAAACCAGCGCTGATACACTTAGTAATACCTTATTATTGGGCCATTTCATGCGTTACGTAAGATTATGAATTACTCCACTTAATAAGGCAGAAATGAGCTTAAGATACTCAAAGCCTTAGGTTTGCCAATCTTAATTTTTAGCACCTCCCAACGAGGAGGGACTTCCTCCTAATTGCTGGTTCATTGTTACAATTTTCGTATTCAATGTTTCAATGGCTTTGGCGTGTCGCGCTTCAATATCGGGCAAATTGGCCGTTGATTTTAGCGATGCTTCATACTGAAATGCGGGCAACATCCACGATGCGTAGCCGCTGTACGGGTCAGAAGAAGCGTACAACGAGCGGTACCACGAGCCGTAAGCCATGCCTTTGGGGTCAAGGAAGGCCTTTTCCAAATTTCGCAATTCTTTGTTAATGGCCGCCACTTTAACTTTGTCGAGTTGCTCAGAAGCCAATAGTGTTTTGATTCGGCTTTCAAACTGCTCGGCGTTTTGTTTCAGGGTTTCTACTTGCGCCAACAATTTATCAACCGAGTAATCAGACTTATATGCCTTAACGGCTTTTTCAGCGGTTTTGAGGTGCGTTGCTAAGTCGGTTGCGTAGCGAGAAACATCATACGGTAAAATATCGGCATTGGCCAACCGCAGTGACATTGTACCTACGACTTGCTCTACCATCGGGCCCATTGTGTAGGTAGAGTCCACAAATTTGTTGTAGAAAAACAGGTCATCATATTGTGAGTGATATAGCGTTGGCCCGCCTACGCCAGCGCTCAATGAAGGGATGCCCGCGTGCATATAAAAAGCAATGTGGTCAGAGCCGCCGCCCAAATTGCCAATTGTTGGCTCATCGGCTACGGGGGCGGCGCTGTTGATGCCTACGGTGCTACCTCTTTTGCCTCCTTTTTGTGCCATCCAGTGTTCATAAACGGTTTTGTTGGAATCAGGATATTGAACGGATTGTGTAGCTTCAATGAGCAATTTTTTCAGCGAGGGCGAAGAGCTGCCGCCGAAAATTTTCCCCGAAACTGCGGCATCGTAGTTCATGTATGCTACGGCTTTGGCGCTTAGCTCATCGCGCATTTGCTCCACCCACTCGGCTGAGCCGATGACGCCATGTTCTTCGGCATCCCAGTGGCAAATTTTAACGGTACGCTTAGGTTTTTGAGGTAATTTTCCCAAAGATTCAGCCAATGTCAAGAGCATAGCGGTGCCGCTGTTGGGGTCAGTAGAGCCAAATGACCAAGCATCATAATGGCAGCCCGCAATGATCCACTCATCGGGAAATTCGCTCCCTGTCAGCGTGCCTACAACTTGATAAATACGCACAAACTCTTTTTCCTGTTTTACTTTCAAATGCACTTTCAACTCCGAGCCACCTTCTAAACGGTAGGCCAATGGTAATCCGCCCTGCCAGCCGGCTGGAACGGCTTTCCCCGTCATGCGTTTGAGGATTTCAACGGCGGAGCCCCACGGGAGGGGCGTGACGGGGATTTTATGGAATGCCGCGTCTTTGGGGTCGAGGCGCTTGATTTTTTTAGGGCCATCCAAAGGCAAGGCTGGTTCAAAAGGGGTTAATGGATCGCCAGTATAATCGACGGTCAATAATGAACCGCGCTGAATGGTATTGTCGTTGGGTTGTGAGCCTTCTGGGAAGGTTACGCCTTTCATGTAGCCATTATCGGCGGGGTCGGTATAGATAATGACGCCCGCCGCTCCGGCGGCTTCGGCGTGTTTGGCTTTGTACCCACGGAAATTGCCGCCATAACGCGCCAGCACGATTTTGCCTTTGACCGAAATACCCATCGCTTTCAATTTCTCAAAATCTTCGATACGGCCATAGTTGGCATATACTACTTCCGAGGTAACATCGCCGGAGCCTGAATAAGAATTCCAACCAGGAGTAAGGCGCGCGTCAGCAGAATATTTATCTTCTTTGATGATAAACTCACGGTTGTTGAGCGGCATCCGAATCGGCTCCACCACTTCAACCAAGCTTTCACCGGGTGTTTTGGAAAGATAAATATCGTGCGGAAAAATCTCTACTTGTAATCCTGCCTTGCGCATAACGTCGGCGATGTAATCACGTACTTTCTCATTTTCGGGCGTACCCGCCAAGTGTGGTACACTGGTGAGTTTTTGAAGGTGGTTTTTAAAACGTTCGGCAGATTGTTTGGTACGGTATTCTTGTTCAACCTTTTCTTGTTTTGATTGATTGGCAACCGAAAAACCACTGATGGATTTTTGGGCGTGGGCATACATGCCGAGAAATAGCAAACTGCCCGTAATAAAGGTGTGTTTCATAAAGAGGAAGTTGATGAGAGTTAGTTAGGTTTAAAAAGAAATTTAGCGCTTACTGTGTTGACCAAAAAAACATAAAAAAGCCCTAATAAGGTATTTTAAGGGGGTTTTTAGGAGTAGTTCAGGTTGGTGTAGCAAGTTACTAAAATCTTTTAAAAACGTGTTAACAATCATTAACCAAGCCTTTATAAACCTTTATGATTTTCTGCGTTCTAAGAGTAAAATAAGCAAAATCATTGTACCATTAAACCAAATAAATGCCATGAAAAAGTTAGTGTTTGCAGCCGCCATGATCTTAGTAGCCTTCGGAAGTGCCAATGCCCAATGGGGTAATAACGACCGCGACCGTCGGTACGATGATCGATACGATAACCGCCGCGACGACCGAGGATACGGTAATCGTGATGATAATCGTGGCTATGACTCCCGCAGCGGAAGGGGCGGAAATATGGGCGACCGCATTGATGATTTTCAGCGCGAAGCCCGCCGCCGAATAGCCGACGGAATTGCGCAAGGGTCTATATCATCACGGGAAGCAAAAAATTTGATGCGTGATGTGGAGCGTATTGAGCGTAAAGAGCAAATCTTCTGGCGTGACCGCGTGCTTAACCCCCGCGAACGTCGTGAATTAACATCAGATTTAGCGGCGCTTAATCGTGAAATAACCCATGAGAAACGGGATAATGAGCGTTCGACCTACGACGACTACGGTCGCAATGGTCAACGTAGAGGATGGTGAGTATCGACAAAGGGCCGAAATTTTCGGCCCTTTGTTTTTTTTATGCAGTATCTAGGCGGAGGTCCGGGCGGAGGCAAGCCTCGCCTCTACGGGCAAACCGAATACGTAGGGGCGGGGCTTGCCTCCGCCCCAATCGCCCAATCGCCCAATCGCCCAATCGCCCAATCGCCCAATCGCCCAATCGCCCAATCGCCCAATCGCCCAATCGCCCAATCGCCTTTACCTATCCTTCCGTTCTGTCATACGGGTAAGCAAAAGGTCAAGGTTATCCGAATCCTCCGCCCATTTTTCAGGATTCATTACAATGTAATGCCGAATGTTATCGAACTCACGATTGTTGCGAATGATGCGTCCCCAATAATTACGTTGCCAGCATTTGGCGATTTTATGTAGATTATTTTGCCGAATCAAATCGTAATATCGTTTGAAAACCAGCGATTTAAAAGCACAGATAATGTCGCCCAGGGTGGGGTGGGGCCGTGGCGGTGCACCGCTTACCTCTATCCCTATTTTTGTTTTTGCATCCGCTATTGGGTCAGAAACGGTATTTGCTTCTGCGAGACAAATGATTCCATGGAAATGATTGGGCATAACGATGTATTCATCTAACTGTATTTCAGGAAATCGTTGGGGCAATGCCAGCCATTCATTTTGAATAATATGGCCTAAATCGTTCAATACAGATCGATTATCAGTTATTTCACCGAAAATACATTCTCGATTTCTTGCACATACCGTGACGAAGTACGGACCCCAATGACTGTAATCAAAGTCTTTATATCGAATGGAATTTCGATGATGGATTTTAGGGTCAAATTTCATCTCTAATCGTATCGTCGGGGATAGAGAATTATTAGCTTTTGTCTATTTCGGAATAGGACGAAAAGCCCCGGAATTTGTCACATTCTACAATACGATTATTGATTTCGACATGTAGGGGCGGGGTTTACCTTCGCCCTTTTGGCGTTGGTGGTTTCGCGGTTACCGGGCGGAGGCAAACCTGGGCGGAGGCAAACCCGGGCGGAGGAAAACCCGGGCGGAGGCAAGCCCCGCCCCTACGATAATTCCAATTATTGTGTTAACGTTTTTTCTGAACCGATGCGGTTACCGGGCGGAGGCAAACCCGGGCGGAGGCAAACCCCGCCCCTACGATAATTCCGATTATTGTGTTAACGTTTTTTCTGAACCGATGCGGTTACCGGGCGGAGGCAAACCTGGGCGGAGGCAAACCCGGGCGGAGGCAAGCCCCGCCCCTACGATAATTCCAATTTCAAATATTTTCCCGTAAAACTCTCCTTCACCTTCGCTACTTTTTCGGGGGGGCCTTCGGCAATGATGCGTCCGCCCGCGTTACCGCCTTCAGGGCCAAGGTCGATGACGTAATCTGATACTTTAATCACGTCCATATTGTGCTCAATGATCAGAACGGTATTGCCTTTATCGACGAGTTTATTCAGTACATCCAGTAAATGACGAATGTCCTGAAAATGTAACCCCGTGGTCGGTTCGTCCAGAATATAGAGGGTTTGGCCTGTGTCTTTTTTCGAAAGCTCTTCGGCGAGTTTCACCCGTTGCGCTTCGCCGCCCGAAAGGGTCGTGGCGTGTTGGCCGAGCGTAATGTACCCAAGTCCTACGTCGTTGAGGGTGGATACTTTACGCAAAATTTTAGGAATGCTTTCAAAGAATTCCAACGCCTGCTCCACGGTCATGTCGAGCACATCCGCAATGGATTTTCCCTTGAAACGCACCTCTAAAGTCTCACGATTGAAGCGCTTTCCTTTGCAGGTGTCGCAATCTACGTATACATCGGGTAGAAATTCCATTTCGATTTTTTTCATCCCTGCGCCTTCGCAATCTTCGCAGCGGCCGCCTTTGACGTTAAATGAAAAACGTCCTGGCTTGTAGCCCCGGATTTTGGCTTCGGGCAGTTCGGCGTACAGCGACCGAATCTCAGAAAAAAGATTGGTGTACGTAGCTGGATTGGAGCGTGGCGTACGGCCAATGGGCGATTGGTCTACCTCAATGACTTTGTCGATGTGCTCCAGCCCTTCCACGCTTTTATATGGTAGCGGTTCACGCTTTGAGTTGTAAAAATGGCGGTTCAGAATCGGAAACAGCGTTTCGTGAATCAACGACGATTTTCCGCTTCCGCTCACGCCCGTTACGCACAGCATTTTTCCCAACGGCAGATTAAGCGTGACGTTTTTGAGGTTATTACCTGTTGTCCCTTTCAGAACGATATTCTTTCCGTTGCCTTCGCGGCGTTTTTTAGGAACATCAATGGCGATTCGTCCGCTTAAATAATCGGCGGTCAATGAGCCGTTTTTTAAGAATACTTCGGGGGTACCATATCCTACTACCTGCCCGCCGTGGCGGCCCGCACCAGGGCCAATATCGAGGATATAATCGGATTCGAGCATCATGTCTTTGTCGTGCTCAACGACCAAAACAGTGTTTCCCAAATCCCGTAATTTTTTCAATGAATCAATCAGTCGAACGTTGTCGCGCTGGTGTAGACCAATGCTGGGCTCGTCCATGATGTACAACACGCCCGTAAGCTGTGTACCGATTTGGGTAGCCAAACGAATACGCTGCGCTTCCCCGCCCGAAAGTGTTTTCAACGGACGGTTAAGTGTCAGATAATCTAAGCCCACGTCCAACAAAAATCCGACGCGCTTACGAATCTCTTTCAATACTTCGCGACCAATCAACTGCTGACGTTCGGTGATGCGCTCTTCCAAACCGTTGAGCCAATTGGCCAATTCTCGAATGTCAATATTGGCTAAATCAGCAATGTTTTTATCGTCAATCTTGAACCACAACGCTTCTTTTTTCAAGCGCGCCCCCTGACAATCGGGGCAGGTGTTGATGGTCATAAAATCTTTGAGCCAATCCTGAATTTTCTCCGAGCCATTTTCCTGTTGGCGGCGCAAAAACGTAATGATGCCCTCGTATTTGGTGTTCCATTCGGTGCCTTCGTATTTTTTGGAGGGCACGGGTACTGGCTCGTCGGTCCCGTTGAGCATGAGGTCGATGGCTTCGGGCGGAAACTTATCAATCGGAGTACTGAGGGTTACTTTGAAGGGCTTTAGCAGAATTTCCAATTGTTTGAAAATCCACAAATCGCGGTATTCACCAATGGGCGCGATGGCTCCACGGCTCAGACTGAGACTTTTGTCGGGAATAACGCTTTCGGGTGTAATTTCTTCTACCACGCCTAGGCCCTGGCAGGTCGGACACCAACCGTAAGGCGAGTTGAACGAAAAACTATTGGGCGCTGGGTCGTCGTAGCTGATGCCCGCGACGGGGTCCATGAGGTTTTGGGAAAAATAATGCACTTCATTTTTTTTATCCAACAACATCATCACGCCCTTGCCTTGCTTCAGGGTTGTGCCGACCGATTGACTCAAGCGAAAACGTGACTGCGAGTCCCCAGCATCAGCTTTGGGGATGAGCCTGTCCACCACAATTTCAATATCGTGAATTTTGTAACGGTCGAGCTGCATTTTGGGCGTAATGTCCAGCACTTCATTGTCGACGCGGACTTTTGTATAGCCGAGTTTGGCAATTTGAACGAACAATTCTCGGTAATGCCCTTTTCGCCCTTTCACGACGGGAGCCAGTAGAGTGACCTTTTGATTCTCAAACTGACTCAGAATCTGGTCAATGATTTGGTCCTGCGATTGCTTCACCATCGGTCGTCCCGTCACGTAACTGTAGGCATCGCCCGAGCGAGCGTACAGGAGGCGCAAGAAGTCGTATATCTCCGTCACGGTGCCAACCGTAGAGCGTGGATTTCGTGAAGTGGTTTTTTGTTCAATGCTGATCACGGGGCTGAGACCGTCGATTTTGTCCACATCGGGGCGCTCCATATTGCCCAGAAAACCACGGGCGTAAGCCGAAAAGCTTTCCATGTAGCGACGTTGCCCTTCGGCATAAATGGTGTCAAAAGCCAATGAAGACTTACCACTGCCACTGATGCCCGTCACCACGACGAGTTTGTTGCGCGGAATAGTAACGTCAATATTTTTAAGGTTATGCTCGCGGGCACCCATGACCTCAATGAGGTCGTGGCCGGTGAGTTCAATGTCTGTAAGGGTAGGTTTGTGATTGTCCATGAATTGGTAACGCAAAACGAAGGCGCAAAGTTACCAACTATTTGGGGTTAATAGGAGCTTTATAAAAGTTTTGACGAATAGAGAATAAGTCAATTTTTTTGGTAATTACCCAACAAACAATAGAATCCTACAACCAGCGTCTTTTGGGTAAAAAGCAGGTATATTTTATGAAAAAGGAAAGTTATACCCAAAGACCGATACTTATGCACAAGTTATCCACAATTAAGGCCGTAATCTACACTGTTTTAGGTGTAATGATGTCGTTAAATGCTTTTACCCAAAAGATTCTTGTCAATTACGATGAATCAAAAATGCCCTCCTTCACGTTGCCCGACCCATTGTTGCTCCCCAACGGCAAGCCCATCAAATCAAAAGACGTATGGGAGAAAACGGGGCGGCCCGCGGTGTTGAAACAATTCGCGGAAAATGTATACGGAGTCAATCCATTTTCAGGGGCGGTTAAAATTGCTTCAGAGGTGAAAACCGTCAACGAAAATGCGTTGAACGGCAAAGCCATTTCTAAGCAAATTACCCTTCGGTTTCCCGAAATTTCCCCCACGTTGACGCTTGATATTTTGCTGTATTTACCCAAAAATGTGAAACAAGCCCCCGTTTTTGTCAGCCTCAATTTTACGGGAAATCACACCACTACGCACGAAAAAGACGTATTTGTGACCGAAAAATGGGTGAATTCTGGTTTTGATAAAACCTTTGTGAACAATCGAGCCACGGATGCCTCTCGCGGAATTGCCGAACGGAGATGGCCTATGGAAGCCATTGTAGCACGGGGCTACGCGGTAGCCACTGCCTACTACGGTGACCTCGAAGCCGACCACACCGAAGGTTGGAAAACGGGCCTCCGTTCCGTATTGACACCCGAACAGCGCGAAAAATGGAGCGCTATCGGAGTTTGGGCGTGGAGCATGAGCCGCATGGTGGATTATTTAATCAAAAATGAATCCTTGGTTGACGGTCAAAAAGTGATTGCTTTGGGCCACTCACGTATCGGAAAAGCTACGCTGTGGGCGGCGGCAGAAGACCCGCGTTTTGCAATGGTCATTTCCAACGATTCGGGCGAAGGCGGGGCTGCATTGGCGCGGCGATGGATTGGTGAAACCGTAGAGCATCTCAATACGCAATTTCCGCACTGGTTTTGTGCTAACTACAAAAAATACAATAAAGCAGTGGCAGAGTTGCCCGTAGATTCACACGAATTATTAGGCTTGATGGGACCGCGCCCGCTGTACGTAGCCAGCGCTACTGAAGATATTTGGGCTGACCCCAAAGGCGAATTTTTGGGCGCTTTGGAAGCGGAAAAAGTCTATCAATTGTACAAAAAAACGGGGTTGGGGACGAATATAATGCCCATGCCGAACAGCCCGGTTGGAAAAACCATTGGGTACCATATCCGCGAGGGGAAACATGATATTCTGCTGTATGATTGGCAACAATACATGAACTTTGCCGATAAGCACTTTGAAATCAAATAAACCCACTATTTTTGCAGCGGCAAAATGTCATGCACCCTGAGTGATGACGATTTTGCCGTGGGTCTTAACGCTAATCATTTCAAAAGTGAACGATTCTTCTAAAAGTCCCCTTCAGGCGTGGATACTGTTGGTATTAGTAGCCCTTACTTGGGGAACATCGTTCTTTTTAATAAAAAAAAGCCTGATTACATATAGCGTAACGGAAGTAGCAGCGGGGCGATTGTTTTTGGCTTCGCTGTTTTTTGTTCCTATCATGGTTAGCTCCCGTCGCCAAATTCCCGTTGATCGTTATCCTTATTTATTAATATCTTCTCTGACGGGGTTTGTCATTCCAGCGTTTTTGTTTGCCTTAGCGGGCACTAAACTAAACAGTTCTCTGTCGGGAATGCTCAATTCTCTGAGTCCGTTGTTTACGCTCGTGATTGGCGTGTTGTTTTTTGCACAACCGCGTCGTCCTGTGCAGATTATAGGAATTTTGCTGGGGTTGTTGGGCTCTTCTTTTTTGATTTTTTCTAAAGGGGCGGGGGCTATAAATATCGCTAATCCTTACGCGTTTTTGATTTTGCTTGCCACGGTGTTGTATGGCATTAATATCAACACCATTTCACGTCATTTGAGTCATTTGCCGTCGTTGGCCATGACCTCCTGGACGTTTGCTTTTACGGGCCCTATTTCATTTGTTATCTTGTTTTTTACGGATTTCTTTCCCAAAATCACCCTCGCTGAAAATTTCCAGCCGAGCCTTATTTTGTTGGCATTGGGGCTGGTAGGCTCGGGCTTGGCCTCGGTGCTGTTTAACCGGATAGTGCAATTGGCTTCTGGCTTGTTTGCGGCCTCGGTTACGTATTTAATTCCGATTGTGGCTATCAGCTGGGGGATTTTTGACGGTGAGCGGATTAGTTTTCAGCAATATCTCGGAATGGGCATTATCCTGACGGGCATTTATCTGGTCAATCGTCGGGAGCGGCTCAGTATTGCCAAAAGTTGACACGAAATACCTTTCTCTTTAACCAATATTTCTATGTTAAAAGTAACCATCAACGAACAACAAACCTTTGACATTGATTCTAATAAAGGGCAAACAACCCTAAACGGCCAGCCTTTTCAGTGGGATTTGGTGGCGTTGGACAACGGGCGTTTTCATATTTTGCAAAACGGACGCTCGTACAATGCCGAAGTCATTGAAGCCGATTATGCCGAAAAAAGTTTTAAGGTCAAAATCAACCAAAGCACTTACACCTTAGCCGCCAAAGACCGTTTCGATTTATTGTTGGAGCAAATGGGCATGACTGGTACCGCAAAGAATAAAGTCAACAACCTCAAAGCACCCATGCCAGGGTTGATTTGGGACATCAAAGTGCAGGTCGGAGATGTGGTCAAAGCGGGCGATGTGGTCCTTGTATTGGTGGCCATGAAAATGGAGAATGCCCTTAAATCACCTGGAGAGGGAGTCGTAAAAAGTATTAAAATAAACAAAGGAGATACGGTAGATAAAAACCAAATCTTGATTGAATTTGAATAATTAATGAGGTCATTGACCAACGTTATGAACTTAAATTGCACAATACAAACTAACTAATATACCAACCATGTCTCAACCTAAATATAAACGTATTCTTCTCAAACTCAGCGGTGAAGCACTCAGCGGTGCCGACAAAAAGCAGGTGATTGATTTTGACATTCTCCAGCAGTTTGCCAAAGAAGTAAAAACAATCGTTGATGCTGGCGTACAAGTGGCAGTGGTCATTGGAGGAGGTAATATATTTCGCGGGGCCTCGGTTGAAAAATCAGGCATTGACCGGGTACAGGGCGACCACATGGGAATGCTCGCTACGGTCATCAATAGCATGGCGATTCAGAGTTCACTGGAAAAATTTGGCATGGTAACTCGCTTGCTTTCAGCCATTAAAATGGAGCAGGTAGCGGAGCCGATGATTCGTCGCAGGGCGGTGCGCCATTTAGAAAAAGGCCGTATCGTGATTTTTGGCGCGGGCACGGGTAATCCCTATTTTACGACCGACTCCGCAGGTGCGCTGCGGGCCATTGAAATCAACGCCGATGCCGTTTTGAAAGGAACGCGCGTGGACGGAATCTACACCGCCGACCCAGAAAAAGACCCTAACGCAACGCGTTATGAGAAAATTTCGTACGATGAAGCATTGAGCAAAAATCTCAAAATCATGGATTTGACGGCCTTTGCGTTGTGCAAAGAAAACAATTTGCCAATCATCGTTTTTGATATGAACAAACCAGGAAACCTATTGCGCCTCATCAACGGTGAATCGGTGGGAACGTTGGTAACGAACGAATAAGAAATTTTAATTTTACCAAACTAATCAGGGATAGCCCCTATATCTCACAGTTAACGAATAAAAATTAAAACAGTAGCAATGGAAGAAGTCGAATTTTATCTCGAAGACGCCAAAGATACGATGGACCGAGCAATCAAGCACTTGACCATCGAGTTAGCAAAAATCCGTGCGGGAAAAGCATCACCGTCGATGTTGGACGGAATTCAGGTGGAATATTACGGAGTCATGTCGCCGCTCAACAACGTAGCTTCCATCACAACCCCCGATGCGCGTACGATTACCATCAAGCCGTTTGAGAAAAAACTGATTGGGGAAATAGAAAAAGCCATCCGGAATAGCAACGTTGGATTGGCCCCCAATAACGACGGTGAGAACATTCGTCTTAGTATTCCGATGCTGACCGAAGAGCGTCGACGCGATTTGGTAAAACGCGTAAAACAAGAAATTGAAACCGCAAAGGTCAACATCCGGAACATCCGCCAAAGCACCAACGGCGATATTCGTAAACTGACCAAAGAAGGCGTGTCGGAAGATGAAGTGAAAATCGGAGAAGAGCGCGTTCAGAAATTAACCGACGGTTTTATTTCAAAAGTAGACCAAATCTTTGCCGCAAAAGAGCAGGATATTATGTCGGTCTAAGCCTTAAGTTTTTGTATTAAGTAGTTGATATTGAGTCATAAGTGAATCTGCAAGTCTCAATGCCAACTACTTGATACACTATACTTAAATTCCAAAACTAGTCCAATTCTCGGTAGGCCAACATGCCACCAATGACGTTGCGAACGTTGGTGAAACCTTGGCTTTGCATAAACCGTTGGGCAGTTTCGCTGCGTTTGCCTGAGCGGCAGTGTACCAAAATTTCTTCGTCTTTGAGGTCTTCAATTTCGTGGATGCGGTGTGGAAGCTCACCTAGTGGAATAAGCTGCCCTCCGATGTTGTCATCTTCGTATTCGTAATCTTCACGTACGTCGATGAGGTTGATTTTCTCTCCGCTTTCAATGCGTTTTTTTAATTCTTCTACGGTAATATCCATTGTGGTAGCTTGATGTTAAGTAAAATAGATAAAGAGGAACGGAATTGAGAGGCCAAATATGGCAAAAATGTTACTCAATTACGTACGCTGTCTTAGCGTTGTAACAAAATTTTCTTCACAACGGTTTTTTCGTCGTTGGATAATCTCACCAAATAAAGCCCATTGGGCAGTTCCGATAAATCCATGGTTTTGTTGGCCGTTTGTACGATTTGCTGCTTAACCAAAGCGCCCGTGAGATGATATATTTCAATACGCTGAATTTCGTCGGATTTCCACTGAATCAGTCCGTTGGAGGGATTGGGATACACCTCCCATTCGGTTACTTTTTCGGGCTCTATGGATGTAATTGGGGGCAGCGCCTTGCCGCCCATGACGGGCCGAACCTGTAAACTACCTTGAAAATACGCCAAATTAGGGTCATTCTTGAACGAAGTATAAGGTGCCCATTCTTGCCCTAGATTGACAAAAATCTGGTCTTCATGTTGCGTATTGCGGTCCAGCCCTACGGCGATACCGTCTATACCTATTTGAAGCCAGCTCACATAAAACGTGTCGCGGACCGCCACTCCATAATCAAACGGAAACTCAATGAAGCCGTTGCGAGCCTTGGCGTACTCTACCCGAAAGGCTTTTTGCTGAAGCATCGTGCTGGGGCGTCCGTCTTTGTTGCTCCATACCTGAACGGTGATGGATTGCCCCGTCAAATCCTTCAAAATCGGGATGATGTTCATTCTTACGGCCGATACCACATCGGGTTTGTTTAAAAAGTACCGAACGGCTGTTCTGCCCAGTGTCCGATTCATGTACACAGCAAACTCGGCGGTGCCATCATCGTAAGCATAATAATCATCGAGCACAGTTTTGCCCGAAATACTGTCATTGCGGCGCAAATCAACGCCTGGAATGGAGGGGTTGCGGTCGTCGGTGGTTAGAATTTGGAAGCGATTGACGAGCGAAAGGCGTTGGGTAACGTTGGTGTCAACGCTGATAGCTTGCGGTTTAACGATTTTATTTTGCGCACTGAACTGGTCAATAAATACAGAGTTGTTCTGGAGAATTGTTTGAAAAGCCCGCCCACTCAATTCGTCCTTTAAAGTGTAGGAAAAGGCCGTTGAGTTAAAAATATTGTGGAGATTGTTGATGCGGGTAAACACCGAATCTGCGGTTTCGGCCCTAGCATTAGCCAAATACTGCTTGAGCGGCATGGCAGCGTACCGTTTTAAAAATGAACTGACTGGAAGATTAATTGCCACATCCTGAATGTACCTGTTTAGCCGCCGGCTTTTGTCAAGGTATACATAATCAACGTGCCACGAATCAAACGGTCCCGATTGACGCGCAAATGCCTGAAAGCGGAATTGAAAATTTGCGTGGAAGTAAGCGCTGTTTCGAATAGCAAGCTGCACGTAGTTGAAGTTAGGATTGGGTACTCCGCCGGCTTGTTTCCAGATGGTTTGCCAAACGCCCTTATCGTTTAAAAGCTGAACCCGTAAGGAATCATCGGCATCGGGAAACTCCCCCAAACCGCGTAACTCCCAATAGAAACTGAGATAAATAGAATCAGCAACGGTAAGGCCCGCCAGATTGATGGGCTGGGAAGTGAGGGTGTCGCTGTTACCCTGTGCATTTTGATTCACCAAATTATACGGCTGACCAGCGGCATTGGCCCCGTCAAATGTAACTACGTTGACCGTGGGGTGGTTGAGCGTATTGGTGTTATTGACGTAAGTTCCGCCGCCAGCAATCCATAAGGCAGGGGAGGGAGCGCTACCGTTGGTCAATGAAAAATCATCAAAAAAAGGCAGCGAAAGTGCTTGAGTGCGGGCGTTTTTTGAAGTGGAAGTAGCCTGTGTTGGAGCAATCGGAAACCCAACGAGCTGGGCATGAGCGGTACAGCTCAAAAGCGTAAGGAGCAAAATGCAACGCAGCCTTTTTGCACAAAAGGCTGCGTTAGTCGTATTCGTTAAGAAATATCCGATAACGGAAGTCCTGTTTTTAGTAAGGGTTAATATTTTATTTCTTGCTCCGCTAAAATTATTCATTCTGTTGTTCAGGTTGCGTATCAGGCTGTCCGCCAACTACCCATAAGTCAACAATATCTCCGACGTGGATTTTATTTCCTGCGCCTGCTTCAGGATTCTGCCTTGTTACAGTCCCTGGCGGTTTGCTGGGGTCATCTACATATTGTATTAGGGGTTTTGCTAGATTGGAGCCTTTTAATACGAATAGGGCTTCTTCGAGTGTTTTACCTACAACGTCTGGAACATCAAATTCAGTATTTCCGATGCCATCTCCGACTTCCAAAACAATGATAGAACCTTGCGGAATGAGCGTGCCGGGCTTAATAGGCTTTCCATTGAATAATTGTTCCATCACTGAATTTTGGGCTGGGTCAGGCACATACCTGATTTCACCTAATCTCAGCCCTAAACGCATTAATTCAGCTTCTGCACTTCGTTTTGTGCGGTCGACTAACTGAGGCATTTTTACGTTGGGTGCGGTTAGGGCCGTGATGTAGACGTATATTTTTCGGTCTTCCTTGACACGCAAACCAGACTTGGGGTTTTGGCGAATCACCGTCAAAGGTTTTTGACCTACGACAAACGTACAATCAACTACTTCATAGCGTAAATTACGCTCATCGAGGTAATCTTCCAATTGCTGCGTACTCATGCCCGTTAGGTCTGGTACCGTAATACTTTGTCCGTGATTGGTTGTAAATGGTAAATACAAAAAGAAGAACCCCAAAAATAGTGCCACAACAAGCGCTACGACAAGACTGATATGAACAAAAAGATCGGTACGCGAATTTGTGCTGATTTTCATACAAAAATTATGGATTGAATGGGCCGAATGAACGGCAAATTTTTGAAGGAACTCATCCTTCCAATCACCTCTTGATAGTCATGTTATGAGTTTACTGCAAAGAAAATCTAAATTTCTGAATTGGCGGTAAAATACGCCCGAATTTGTGTGGGGATAGAGCTGTGCTATCTTTTGAACAACAGAAGGTTAGTTAAATAAAGCATCAGACTCGTCACCAATCAAACCGGCTGATTACCATTCATGTAAAATGTTGGTTAAATATGACTTGGATGTAGAATTTTTGTTGTCGATCCCCTCAAATTGATTAAAATAAACCGTCAAGGGCCATGAAATTTTTCCGTCAAACGTTTGAAAGTCTGCGTTTTGCTTGGCAAGCACTGCGTTCCAATCTTTTGCGTACCACTTTGTCTTTGCTGGGGGTAACGGTCGGAATTTTTGCCATCATTGGCGTTTTTACCATCGTTGATTCACTGGAGCGGAGTATTCGCCAAAGTTTGGCAACCATCGGCACCGATGTAGTGTACGTGCAGAAATGGCCTTGGAATTTCGGGGGGGAGTTTCAGTGGTGGAAGTATTTTCAGTGGCCCGAAACTTCCTACAGTGATTACAAATTTTTGGCCGAACGAATGGAAGGGGCCGAGGCGGTGGTGGCTATGGGATTTAAAGGCGGATTGACGGCCAAAAATGGCAATAATAGCATGGATGCGTTGATTCAGGGGATGACTTATGATTTCAATAAAGTCTCTGATGTAGAAATTGAAAAGGGCCGGTATTTTACACCGCAAGAAATAGACGCTGGACGGAGCGTTGCCATTATAGGGGCCGAAATTGCCGAAACACTATTCCCAAATGACCCCGAACCCATCGGGAAAAGCTTTAAAATCAAAGGATTGAACTATTCCGTCATCGGAGTTCAAAAGAAAAAAGGGAAGGGGCTGTTTGATATTGCGGGAAATCCCGACACCAAAGTTTTGTTGCCGTTTTTAACATTCGCAAAATCATTCCAAAACCGCATCAATAGTTCTGTATCCATCGTAGTCAAAGGAAAACCCGAAGACGAAGGATTGGTAGAACTAGAGGCTGAAATTGTAGGATTGTTACGTACCAAACGCGGCTTGAAACCCTCCCAGACCACAAACTTCTCCATCAATCGCCCCGAGGCCGCCACGAAAGCAGTTTCAAGTTTGTTTGGCGTGATTACGCTGGTAGGCTGGGTAATTGGTAGCTTTTCTATTTTAGTCGGTGGGTTCGGGATTGCCAACATTATGTTTGTATCAGTCAAAGAACGCACCAACCTCATTGGCATCCAAAAATCGTTAGGCGCTAAAAATTACTTCATTTTATTTCAATTTTTGTTTGAAGCCATTTTCCTGAGCCTCATCGGCGGACTGGTCGGAATTGGATTGGTTTACTTAATGTCTTTCATCCAATTGGGCACTTTGGAGATAATTCTTTCGCCCAAAAACATCCTTCTGGGGCTGAGTGTGTCGAGTATCATCGGTGTTTTGGCGGGCATCGTGCCAGCCTTTGGGGCGGCCCGTATGGACCCTGTTGAGGCGATTCGAGCCAAGTAAACGGTTTTTTATTCCGCCATTTTTTTGGGAAGTTTGCAGAACTTATCTGGCTTTAACTTCCCATGCATTACTTTTTTCTATTGTTGGCTTTTTTGATTGGCGTAACCAATACGTTTCAATCTGGGGTTAATTCACAACTGCGTCTTGCTACCCAAAACCCTATTTTATCTTCCATTCTTTCGTTTGCCACGGGTTTATGTGTCTTGTTGGTTTGCTACTTGCTTTTCAACAAAGATGCTATTCCAAGCTTTGAAACCTTTAGAAGTATCAGCTGGTGGAAATGGCTCGGAGGCGTGTTTGGGGCCTTCTACGTTCTGACCGTAATTCTGATTGTAAAAGAAATCGGACCTGCTAACTTGCTGTGTCTCATCATTGCGGGGCAGCTAGTGGCAGGGGTACTGATTGACCATTTTGGATGGGTTGGTTTTGCCGTTCATCCCATGAATATTTGGCGAATATTCGGCATTGGATTGATTATCTTAGGTGGCGTTTTGGTACTCAAAAACTAACGACCAACGTACAGTGTGGGAAAATGATTAGGCGTAACCCTGAAGATATTTACGCAATAAATTGATGTTAAAACCTCTATATAAATGAAAATCAGGCCTTTGGTTCTTCTGATGCTTTTTCCTTTTTTAGCAATTGCTCAAAAAGAGGCTTATCTGTTTTCGTATTTTGTTAAAAATGGGGAAGATGGACTCCACTTCGCTTACAGCACCGATGGCCTCATGTGGCAAGCGTTGAAAGGAGGAAGCTCTTTTTTGCAGCCTGTTATCGGGAAAGATAAACTCATGCGTGACCCGTGTATTTACCAAGATAAAAAGGGAACTTTTCACATGGTTTGGACGAGCGGTTGGTGGGACAAAATCGTGGGTTATGCGTCGTCTAAAGACTTAGTGAATTGGTCAGAACAAAAAGCCATTTCGGTCATGGAACACGAACCCACCGCCAAAAACAGTTGGGCTCCCGAGATTGCATACGATAAAAAAACGAAGTTATTCCTGATTCTTTGGGCTACCACCATTCCCGGAAGACATAGTGATGTGGCAGATTCTGAAAAGGAAAAAGGACTGAATCACCGCATGTATTACGTGACTACGCCTGACTTCAAGACTTTCAGCGAAACAAAAATGTATTTCAACCCTGAGTTTAGTGTGATTGATGCGACGATTTTTGAAAAAGGGAAGGATTACTACATGTTTTTGAAAAACGAAAACCCAAAGCCAGCTGAGAAAAATATCCGTATCACAAAGGCCAACAGTGCATTAGGGCCTTTTCCTACGCAGGTTTCGGCGCCGATTACGGGAGATTACTGGGCCGAAGGCCCAACGGCCATCGAAGTGGGAGAGTATGTATACGTTTATTTCGACAAGTACACCCAGCACAAATACGGAGCGGTGCGCTCAAAAGACATGAAAACGTGGGAAGATGTGTCTGATCAAGTGAAATTTCCCGAAGGCATACGCCACGGAACAGCGTTTAAGGTCTCGCCTGCTTTATTGGAATCGTTGAAAAAACTGTGAAAGTGCTGGTTGTGGGTAGCCGAAAACACACAAATAATCGACACTACAAAGCAGTGGGGCAAGTTACTCACCTGCCCCAGCCCTAATTTATTGAATCACTTCAAAACCGCAATACGGCACCAATGCCTTCGGAATGCGAATCCCTTCGGGCGTTTGGTTGTTTTCAAGTAGAGCCGCCAAAATACGCGGCAATGCCAACGCAGAGCCATTGAGGGTATGAAGCAATTGTGTTTTGCCTTCGGTTTTGTAACGAAGTTTTAGGCGATTGGCTTGGTAGGTCTCAAAGTTAGAAACCGAACTGCATTCCAACCAGCGGGCTTGCGCAGCAGACCAAACTTCAAAGTCAAACGTAAGCGCCGACGTAAAGCCCATATCGCCTCCGCAGAGACGGATGATGCGGAAGGGTAATTCCAATTTTTGGAGCAATCCTTTTACGTGTTCGGCCATTTCGTCGAGTGCCTGATACGATTCTTCGGCCTTGCGTACCTGTACAATTTCCACTTTGTCGAACTGGTGCAAGCGGTTCAGGCCGCGTACGTGCGCGCCCCAGCTACCAGCCTCACGACGAAAACAGGGTGTGTAGCCTACGTTTTTGATCGGCAGGTCATTTTCGGCTACGATTACATCGCGGTACAGGTTCGTAATTGGCACTTCGGCGGTCGGAATGAGGTATAAATCGTCGGCGGTGGCGTGGTACATTTGTCCCTCTTTGTCGGGAAGCTGTCCCGTACCAAAGCCTGATTCTGCATTGATAAGAATCGGCGGCTGAATTTCCAAATAACCTGCTTCTACGGCTTGGTCCAGAAAAAACTGAATCATGGCGCGCTGCAACCGAGCGCCTTTGCCTTTATAGACAGGGAAACCCGCGCCAGTGATTTTGGTGCCGAGTTTGAAATCAATGATGTCGTATTGCTCAATCAAATCCCAGTGTGGCTTGGAGCCTTCTGGTAGGCTTGGTTTTTCGCCCCAGGTGTACACTTCCACGTTTTCTTCGGGGGTACGGCCTGGCGGCACGCTTTCGTGGGGAAGGTTGGGCAACAGAACCAACGTAGCCTGCAACTGCTCTTCCACTTCTTTAAGGCTCTCTTCCAGGGCTTTGGATCGTACTTTTAGCGTGGCGGTTTGGGCCTTGGCGGCTTCGGCGTTATCTTTCTTACCTTCCTTCATCAACTGCCCGATTTGCTTGGCCAATGTGTTGGATTGTGATAAAGTAGCATCGAGTTCGCTTTGGGTATCGCGGCGTTGTTTATCCAACCCCAAAAGCTTATCAACGGCTTCGGTGGCTCCTTTAAAATATTTGCGTTCTAAACCGGCGATTGTGATTTCGCGGTTTTCGCGGATAAAGTTCAGTTGTAGCATTGTAAATCATTAATTTGTAAGAGCTAAATCGAAATGTCGAAGCAGCTATTGTTGTTTATTTCTCTTTTAACTCCAGCCTTTAGGCTGGGGCAGCTGGTATCTCTACGATTAATAAGGGCTTTAGCCCTGATACTTTCGCGGCTGTCGTAAGGGCTAAAGCCCGTGTGTTATTTCTTGCTTTCGCTTTCCCCGGCCTGAAGGCCAGGGGTTAGTGGAGTCGTACAATCTTTGCCTTGCTCCTCTAACTCTGGCCTTTAGGCGGGGGCAGTTCATAGAATTATCAAAGGCTTCAGCCCAGACTTACATAGAATCCATATTTGCTTATAAACTCCTGACATTCTTCGGCAAAGGTCTTTTTTCGATGGTGCTCTTCCTGGTTGCGAATATACGTCCTTACTTTTTCAATTTGCGATTCGCTGACCGACACAGCATAGTATTCATCGGCCCAATAAAGTTTTTCGCGAAATAATTGCTCCTGATTGGCCCAATGAGCGGCTTCTCCTTTGATGAGCTGCATGGTCTTTGCCATTGTTGCATCGGCATTGAGTGTCAACAAACAATGAATATGGTCTTCCACACCGTTGATAAAATCTATGTAGATGTCTTTGGCGCGGGCATTTTCTCTAATGTGGGCAAATAGTTTTTCACGTTTGCCTTTTTCAAGAATGCCGTTACGATTTTTGGTACTCCAAACGGCATGAATCCATATTTTAACGAAAGCCATAGTGCGTTGTTTTGTCAGGGCTAAAGCCCTTGTATTATTTGTTGCCTCCACTAACTCCCGCCTTTAGGCCGGAGCAGTTGGCATTCATACAACTGTTAAGGCTTTAGCCCTGACACATTCGCGGCTATCGTCAGGGCTAAAGCCCTTGCTTGATTCTATTGCTTCTTTCTGCCCCGGCCTGAAGGCGCGGGGTTAAGGAAGGTCAGTGGTTTACACTTGCGTGCCAAAGTTAGAAGTTGTCTTTCTCCTCTAACTCCAGTCTTTAGAACGGGGATAGCGCTTATCATATAGGGCTTTAGCCCTGATGTAGTTGCTGCCAGTCTCTACTGCGCCGTGAAGATATTCTTCATAGCATCTTCGTAGTAGAACAAGCGCTCATTGAGCACATTCAGCGCTTCGGCTTTGTCTTTAGACCATACCAGAATTGACAGGTTATGCTCTGAAGCTCCGTACGAAATCATCCGAATCGGGATATGTTTCATAGCTTCAAACACTTTCAGTGCAATACCTTCTTTGTCGGCTTTGAAATCGCCTACGATGCAGATGATGGACAAATCGCGGTCGTGCTCTTCCAAATCGGCGATTTCGCTCAGCTCAGCGGTGATTTCGGCTAGGTTCGTATCATTGTCGATGGTGACCGACACCGATACTTCGGAGGTCGTAATCATATCGACGGGTGTTTTGTATTTTTCGAAAATCTCAAACACTCGGCGCAGAAAACCGTAGGCATTCAGCATACGTGTCGAGTGAATGTAGATGGCGGTGAGGCCGTCTTTGGCGGCAATGGCCTTGATTTCGCGGTCGGTGGTGGTCGTTGCAATCAACGTACCGAAGGCCTGTGGCTCCATCGTATTTTTCAAACGTACGGGCACGCCGCGCATTTTGGCGGGCGTGATGGTGCTTGGGTGGAGAATTTTGGCTCCGAAATACGCCAACTCAGCGGCTTCTTCAAAGGTCAACTCACGGATTGGGAACGTACGTTTTACGATGCGTGGATCGTTGTTGTGCATTCCGTCGATGTCGGTCCAGATTTGAATCTCTTCGGCACGAATAGCGCCACCAATCAACGACGCTGTGTAATCCGAGCCGCCGCGTTTGAGGTTATCTACTTCGCCACGAGGATTACGGCAAATGAATCCCTGCGTGATGATGAGTTGTTTGTCGGTCTGGTGGTCGAGCATGTCGCCCAAAAGCGCCTCAATGGTTTCTAGTTCGGGCTCGCCGTCGGTGTCGATGCGCATGAAATCAAGCGCTGGCAACAGTACAGAGCTTTCGCCTTGCTCTTCCAGATAGCCCTGAAACAGTTGCGTGCTCATAATTTCGCCTTGTGCCACGAGTTCTTTATCCTGCTTGAGGGTAAAAGGACGGCTTTTCAACACCGAACGAATGAAATTGAATTCATTGTCGACGATGGCTTGTCCCTTTTTCAGACTTTCTTCGGTGCTGTATAATTCTTTGATAAACGCATCGTAGTGCGCCTTCAAGGCATCTATTTTTTCCTGTACTTCGGCGTCATTGTTCGCTTTTGCCGATTCTCCCATTGAAATCAACGCATTGGTCGTACCGGATAGGGCCGACAATACCACAATTTTGCGACCGCTGTCGGCCGTAATAAGTGTTCTAATTGAGTGCATCCGTTCGGGTTTTCCTACCGACGTTCCGCCAAATTTCCAAACTTGCATTGTTGTATATTAAATTAATGTACTGGTGAATTTTTGTTGTATAATGTTCTCTATTTCAGGAGTTTTATTTAAAATCATTAAATGACCTCCTTCGTGAATGACTGCATTCGGTTTTGTGAAATTAATTGGCAAAATTCGGTCTTTATCACCATGGATATGCATTAAATTAGACGGAATTTCCTCATTCCTCCAAAGTGTAATTTGTTGTAAAGCCCATTTTAAAAATGTCGTATCTGTATCTGCTAAAATCGATTTCAGTAAGTCACTTTCTTTACTATTTTTAACACCGAAAAACCAATCTACTATTCGATTATGATAAGTTAAGAATTGAACGGGCAGTATCTTTAAAACCCCTAAACGACCAATGATACGATAAAGTAGAGGCAGTTCTCGGTATGTTTTGGCACTTGAAACGATAAATACGTCAGCATCAGGATAATATTTTGCGATTTCTGTTGCCATCATTCCACCAAAAGAAACTCCTAAAATATACGGCTTAGGTTCCTTAATTTGTGTTGATAAACGTTTTGCATAGTTCTCGATTGATTCATTTTTAGCGGGATTTATCCACTTAACAAAAACTTTATCAAATTGGGGTAAATCCATATTTTGAAAAACACGTTCATCTGCTCCTAAACCGCCAATCAGAAAGATTTTCCTCATTGATTGATAACTTTCAAAATTTAAGAAATATTACTTTCTTTCCCTTTTCTCACCATTCCCCAAATCGCAATTCCGACCCACACAATGTTGACTACGGCGGAAGGAATGGCATCGTGAAACAGGGTATTGACAATCAGACAAACGCTGCCTGCCAAATTGGCCCATAAATAAAAATGGGAGTTGGGATGCAAACGGCCGCTGATGTTGAGCGCATAGGCCGCTACGACCAATACTGAACCAATCCAGCCAAGAACGTCTATGATAATGCGTTGGGACATCTTTTGAAATTTTTCGCAAAATTACGGGATAAATCGGTAGAAACCTGTGGGTTTTACCAATACTTGAAAATTGTGGTAATAATCTTGTAACCAGCCAAAATAACGCCTTTCAGAGTGCCCGAAATCTTCGAAAAACCAATGCGCTTTCGGTATTTTACGGGTACTTCGGTGGTTTTCATGCGGTGCTTGGCGGCTTTAAGCTGCATCTCAACGGTCCAGCCGTAGGTGGTGTCTTGCATATCCAATGCCAAAAGTTTATCCCATTTGATGGCTCGAAACGGCCCTAAATCCGTATAGCTGACGCCATAAAGCAAGCGCATCAAAAACGTAGCGAGCCAATTGCCGAATACCTGTTGGGGCGTCATGGAACCGCTTTCGCGCTTGCCTAAGGCCCGTGAGCCAATCACCATGTCGTAGTTTTCTTCCAGAATGGGTTTTACCAAATCAGGAAGCTGTTCGGGATAATCAGAATGGTCGCCGTCTACAAAAACAATGATGTCGGGTGGGAGTTTGAGCGATTGCACGTACGCCATGCCGCGCAAACACGCTCTGCCGTACGCTGGCAAAGGCTCATGCACTACGGTAGCTCCTGCTTCGGCGGCGCGGGCTGCCGTTTGGTCGGTGGAGCGATTGTCGACCACGACGATTTCCCACACCCATTCTTTCGGAATTTCGGCAATGACTTTTCCAATGGCATCTTCTTCGTTGTAGGCAGGGATGATGACGATAATGTTCAAAAGAATTGGGGTTTAGCATTTAAGAGCAGTAGTTGCAAAGATAGGGAAACTTTACGGAGAGGTGTTTCGTTTACGTGTTTAGACTTGGAAGCGGAATGTTGATTCTCAATGTCTAACCGTTTTGGCGAACTGATCCGGTGTCTGTCTAATGTCAAATTTTCCCTCAAACATGCATTGTCAACCCTTACCACTTGAAACTACGGGCGCGTTCCCACCGCTTTTCTTAGACTATATCTCCCAAAAAGCTCATCTACAGCCTTTTTACGGACATTTTCCGACATTAAGCAATTTTGAAAAACAGATAAAAGACAAAAGTCAGTTTCCACCTGAGCACCGGGCTGTGCTCGTAAAAGCACTTGAACGGCAGTATAAAAATATATCGGTCAAACCAGATTTAACTATTCTCAATGATCCAAATACGTTTGTGGTTACCACGGGTCACCAGCTAAATATATTTACGGGGCCATTGTACGTCATTTATAAAATTGTCACCGCCGTCAATTTGGCGCGAAAATTACAGGCTGCTTATCCCGACTCCAAGTTTGTGCCTGTCTACTGGATGGCTACGGAAGACCATGATTTTGAGGAAATCAGTTACTTTAATCTTTTTGGTAAAAAATATACCTGGCAAACCCAACAGCGCGGTGCGGTAGGGCGTATGACGCCCCGCGAACTGGGCGAAGCACTCAAAATTCTGCCTGAGCGGGTTCCCGTGTTTGAAAAAGCTTATTTGCAATGCGATACCCTGGCCGATGCCGTGCGGTGCTACATGAATGAGCTTTTTGGGGCTGAGGGTTTGGTCTGCATTGATGGCGACGATGCCGAACTAAAACGTTTGTTTTTACCCGTCGTTGAATCTGAACTTCTGCAACAGGAAGCGCACAAAATCAGCAATGCTACCACGCAAAAACTCGAAGCAGAAGGCTACCATACGCAGATTACGCCCCGCGAAATCAACTTTTTTTATTTGATAGATGGCTTACGCGAGCGTATCGTCAAAGAAGGAGAGATCTATCGGGTGCTCAATAGCGATTTGACGTTTTCGCAGGAAGAAATTATCGCCATTGCGCATCAACATCCCGAGCGTTTTAGCCCAAATGTGGTGCTGCGACCGTTGTATCAGGAGATTATCTTACCCAATCTTGCCTACATCGGCGGACCTTCAGAGGTGCCGTATTGGTTGCAATTGAAGGGGATTTTTGATCATTTTCAAGTTCCTTTTCCGATGTTGTTGCCTAGAAATTTTGCATTATACATCAATTCCGCTAGTCAAAAACGGGCCGAAAAATTGGGCGTAACCGTTGAGGAATTATTCTGGGATGATGTAAAACTACGAAAGACGTTTGTTGAAAAAACATCTTCGTTGTCGTTGGAGCTCAACGAGGAAAAACGTGCTATTGAGGAGGTTTTTGTGGCTATTCTGCGTAAGGCTATTTCAATTGATAAAACCTTGGAAGGCGCGGTAAATGCCGAGAAAACCAAGGTGCTTAATACCTTGGAAAACGTAGAAAAACGCCTAAAGAAAGCAGAAGAGCGCAATTATGAAACGGAAGTCAATCAGTTATTGGGTCTAAAATCAAAGCTTTTCCCGAACGGAAGTTTGCAGGAGCGGAGCGATAATTTTCTAAATTTTTACTTAAACGATAATACATTTTTGGAGAAACTACTGGGTACATTCGACCCGCTAGATTTTAGCTTTAATGTCTTGACCGACGAAGACGGGGAGGAAGAAGTGTTTTCTTCCGACAATGCCACGGGGCGAATCAACCCAGCATAAAAGCGTTTTTATCGTTGCTATAAAAACAACAAAGCCGTCCCAAGAGACGGCTTTGTTGTGAAAAAGAGTTTGGTATGGCTTATGAGTAGATAGCTTCTTTTCCAAATTTTTTGACAAGCAGGTAATAAAATACCACGCGTAATTTACGGTTTATGCCTTTGAGCGTTGCGACCGTTTCGGCAATGGCGGCGTCCAATTCTGGGCCGTCGGCCAATCCCAATTTACCAATCAAAAAGTTGGTTTTTACGCGGTCTAGTTCTTCCTGATCTGATGAAGCCACTAAAGAAGAATCCTGATTGTAAATGGAGGGGCCTAAGCCTTTGGCTACTGCTGTCACAAGAGCCTCGTCGGCTGCTACTCCAACACTGCTTAATTGTTCCAGCGACTTTTCAACAACATCTGAGAATGCACTCATGATTTTATGGTTTTTAGGTGAAAATAAGGGATTTTACTAAAAGAGGTGAATAATCGAAAAAAGGCGTTAAAACTGCAAGTTTTTTGGCTTATTTTTTGAATCGTTTGAATGAATACCAGCGTTGGAGTACTTCGTAAGTAAGCTCATAGTCGCTCGAAAGGAGCAAAAACTCTTCCGAAAAATTACAGTAATAACGAAACCGCTCCAGCCGATCACCGCTCAGCTCGGTGGCCTGACCCGCAATCATGGCAAAGCGATAATTAGCCAAATCGCGGCGGCGTTTTTCCTGCATAAGCATTGCCACTTTTCGGTCTTCTTTGGCCGATTTACTAAACAACTCGTACAGTAAACTGATGGGAGATTGCGCCATTTTGATGGCTTCGCCAAAGGAGAGGTTTTTGCGGGCTTCTGGCTCAGCTACGACCCGGGCAATCTCTTTTTGCAGTTCCTGTTCGCGTTTGGAGGCTACCCTTACTTCAGGTAGTTCGATGGCTTTGTCCAGTTTTTTCAACAAAAACGTCATCTCTTCGGAATCGCCATTCCAGCGAAAAGCACCGCGCTCATGGGTTAGACTCGCGATTTCGATAGAATCCCCGACAGAGGCATCCAAAAAAAACACACCGTACTTATTGGTGCGGGTCATGTCGCGGGTTTTCAGGTTGGTGATAGTTGCCAAATTGACGCCCTGCTTGGTCGCAACATCCAGTACTTTGCCCAGTACGTAGCCTTTTTGGGCAAAAAGCTGACCTGTAAGTAGGAAAAAAAATAAAAGGAAGAAATGGATAAAATGCTTCACACGTTAGGGTAATAAGACAATAGTTATGTAAACGCCCATTAATTACAAATGTTGTTTGCCGTCCGATAACCATTTTCGGTAGTCACCGTGGGGAATAAAGATAAATGATTCGACTGATTGACAAAAAAGATAAGTCCAACAAAGGCCGTCTGCGCCATTTTCAAAAGTGACGGGAATTGGTTGTCGTACGTATTCGGGATTCCGAACTTGGATTCCTTCGTATCGGTCCAATGCGATGATTGTTTTTTGGAAATCCTTTAACTCCCACACTTCACCGTGTACCCGATGGGGGCTTTGAGGCTGATAAATGGCCCCAGGATAGTCACCCAAATCATACAACAGACCTGCAAAAGATGCTTGACCGCGCCAAATGCCGTTTTGACGAATTTTCTTGGCAAACGGGTTGGAAAAGCCCTGCATTAAAGTGCCGTAGACGAAAATAGACGAATTGTTGAGTGGCAATTCTGGGTTCACAACAATGAGATATTAATTTTCAAAAGACAGTCCGATGGTCCAGCGAAAATCGTTGGTTTTACGTCCGAGCACTACGTAACTTTCGTACGCATTTTCAAATTTAGTACGTAAGCTCAAGTGATTGCTCATTTTATAGGCAAAAGTTAAGGAACCATTCCAACGGAAATTATTTTTGACTGAGATAGCTGGTTGTAGAAATGCAATGCTTGTGATGGTAAATTTCCCCGCTTTATCGGGGGCAAATTCTCCCAGTAAGCGGGTTGAATTTCGCCAAACATCAATGTCGGCTCGTTCAGTAAAATCGGTTACTTCGTGTAAAATGAGGTTGGTAACTGAAAAATAAGCCCTCTTTCGCTGAACCAACTTTATGCCAATCCCCGCGGCTTGCGTCCATCGATTGAGGATTCGCCTTAAATTACTTTTATCCCAAGCTACAAAAGCAAGGCCATAAACTTGTTTTTGGTGCCAAAACGAGCCACGGATATCCGCGAAAAATTCACGCTCAGCCAACAATTTATTTTGCTGACCATAAATAAAGGATGGGCTGCTCGATAGTTTAAATTGATTGCTTGGTTTCCAGTCCAACGCCGACGTAAGTTGCAGTAATATTCGCTCAACGTTTCCAGTAGAAGCCGTTCCGTCGGCATTGAAACGGATGAAAAACTGCTTGGTACTGTCCTGTTCAGATTCTGCTACTTCTGGATAAGCGGGGTCTTCTTCGTCTTCTTCGGAAGAGGTTTCGGTCGAACTTACCTGTAAGGTGTCAGGGGTACTTTGAGCAATGCAAAGGGAGGAAAAGGCCACTAGGAAGCATAGTAGTGCAAGGAAAAAACGTGTCATTGTGGTCAAGGTAGAGTTTAGCAAACATTTTAGCCGTAAAGATAGCTTAAAATTGCAGCGTTACTCCATTGCCGTTGAGAGATACTCGGTCCAAAAGCTGATGTAAACGAGCGTTGTCGGAGCGGTGAAGGAGGTAGTTGGTTACGTCAAAAATTAGCAAAAAACCACCTTGCACCACCACCGCTTGTCCGAATCCATGGAAGCGGTTTTGGCGGGTAATGGTGGTCTCAGTTTTTGATTTGTCCAATAACCAAAATCCGCTTGTGATGTAGGCCACGTCTAGCCCCGAATTGAATAGCAACGTTTTTTGTAAAGTATAATGCTCTTTTACGGCCGAAGAAAGGGTGGGAGAAGGGCTTTTTTTGCGTAGGCTCAACAAGCCTGCCCCCGCAATTCCGACGTTGACGGCATTCCAATACAGGTTCATTTCGTGAAAATACCGGGCGCTACCTTCGGCCTTTCCAATGGCAACGCCACTTACTGCCAGATTGGCCAATGACCATCCTGCCAATGTCCAAGTTCCAGTGCGTTGGAGCCGCGCTTGGCGCTCGGTGAGTTGTGGGAGGGTGGGTGCAGATTGCGCATAAAGGAATGGAATGCCAGTAAAAAGCATCAGAAATCCGATGAGAGTCTTTTTCATAGTTGTTGCGAGTGGATAAATGAAGCGAGTGAGTTGCTAGTCAGCCAGCCAAATTTTTTGACTGATGCGTTTCCCTTGATGCTCACCCACTAACCAATACCAACCGTCGGGGGCAATTGTTTGAAAAATGTAATCATCAGCCCCCAAAGACTGCCACAGAAGAGGAATAGCCTGCCCATTCAACGAGAATAATTTAATTTCAGAAGGCAGAAAATGACGAAGCCTTACCTGAATATTGCGGCCTGAAGTCGGATTGCCAAACACCCAAAGTTGGGGTGCATTTACGTCAAAATGAACGGGAATGACCTTAGAATATACAAATTGGCCATCGCGGTCGACTTGGCGTAGTCGATAGTACATCACGCCCGGAACAGGCGCGGCATCGGTAGCGGTATAGAGCGTTCGCTCACTGACATCGCCCGCGGCGGCCAATGATTGAAAGGTGACGAATTCGCTTAAATCGCGGCTCCGCTGAACGTCAAAGTGACTGGCGTTTTGTTCCCAAGACGTTTCCCAATTTAATTCCACTTGATTATTAACGACCTGTCCGCGAAAATAAGTAAGCTCTACTGGCAAAGGTACAACGGTGACGGTTCCGTTAACGCGCAGATTGTCAATACGAAGCGTGCCCAAATCGTCCGTGGCGCTATAGGCATAAATACGAAATGTAACGGTATTTTCCAGACCACTGAAGGAAACGGAGTAATTCTGCGTACCGAAGTTTTCGCCTACCGAACCAGAACCCAGATTGCCGCTGAATCCATCCTGATTTGAGCGCAATGCAATTTGCGTGGGCCCTTGCGGCGAGCGATTACAGGCGAAAGAAACCGATGTGATGGCGCATCGGTAGTTTTGGGGAGTAATTGAAAACTCCAAATATTTGTTGGTATTCAGGCCGCTTATTGACCAGAGGCGAACGCTGTAGGATTTACCAGATACCCCTACTGGATAGCCTGCGTGATTCACGCTTCCACTCAAACCAATTGACGAAATACTCACATTGGGACTGTTAACCGAGCCGCTGGTATTTTCTTCAAAATCCCAAGAAGCGGTAAAAGGGGTTTGGGCCTGTGCCGTGAGCACAAACAGATAAAGCACCAAAATAAACAGCTTGAAGTGCATTGTTTTACCCCGTTAAAGATAAACGTCTATTGAGTAATCAGCGACCCGATTATTCAATAGACGTTCATTTGAGGAAAAGTAACGGAGTTGAGACTCAATCCGTTGATAGAAGGTTATAGGGTTTTGGCTTTGTTCCAATATTCATCCATTTCGGCCAGCGTCATTTCGTGTAGTTGTTTGCCGTCGGCACGGGATTGGGTTTCGAGGTAGGTGAAACGTTTGATGAATTTTTTATTGGTACGTTCTAAGGCCGTTTCAGGATTTATATCAATAAAACGGGCGTAATTGACCAACGAAAACAACAAATCGCCAAACTCACCTTCGGCTTTTTCTTTGTCAATGATGGAATTATCGTCGGCGTTGAAATGCTCTTTGAATTCCTGCATTTCTTCCTCTACTTTCTCCCACACCTGCTGTTTCTCTTCCCAGTCAAAACCCGCACCACGGGCTTTTTCCTGAATACGCATGGCTTTGACAAGCGCAGGCAGTGAGGCGGGCACGCCGCCCAATACCGATTTATTGCCTTCTTTGAGTTTGATTTGTTCCCAGTTTTGCTTTACCTGCTCTTCGGTTTCGGCTATTGTGTTGCCATAAATATGGGGGTGTCGCACGATGAGTTTTTCGCAAATCCCGTGAAGTACGTCTTTTATGTCAAAGTCTTTAGTTTCGGAAGCGATTTTGGCGTAAAAAACAATATGTAGCAAAATGTCGCCCAGTTCTTTTTTGATTTCGGGCAAATCATTTTCCATGATGGCATCCGATAGCTCGTAGGTCTCCTCAATGGTCAAATGCCGCAAACTATGTATTGTTTGCTTTTTGTCCCACGGACATTTTTCCCGCAAATCGTCCATGACGTTGAGCAATCGGTCGAAAGCGAGAAGTTGTTGGATGCGGCTTTCGGGAAGGTCGGATAAACTGCGGGTTGTCATGGTTAATTAATGTTCATTTATAGTCAAGATATGGTCATGTTTTGTTGAAAAGCAATTCAGTTACAATACCTGACGCGAAGCGTCTGACCAGTTTGACAAATATGTTTCAATTTCTTACAAAATCACTTCCTCCAGCATCTTAATATACTGCGTCACACCTTGCTCAATTTCGTGCAGATAAATGAATTCGTTGGCAGTATGTGAGCGCTCGGAGTGGCCGGGGCCCATTTTTAATGAGGGACAATCCAACAGCGCTTGATCGGAGGTGGTGGGTGAGCCGTAAGCGGTACGGCCCAATTTGAGACCAGCCTGCACAATCGGATGCTGAACGGGAATGCTCGACGGGCGCAGCCGAATCGAACGCGGATAGATTTCCGATTGGATATTTTGGCGAATAGTCTCAATGATTTCTTCTAGCGTGTATTGTTCCGTTACGCGGACATCGATGGTGAACTTGCACGTATCGGGCACTACATTGTGTTGACTGCCTGCGTTGATGATGGTCACCGACATTTTAATCGGGCCGAGCGTAGGGGAGACTTTCGGGAATTTATAATTGGTAATCCACTGAATATCCTGAATGGCTTTGTAGATGGCATTTTCGCCTTCTTCGCGGGCGGCGTGGCCTGATTTTCCGTGCGCAATGCAATCTAAAACCAACAGCCCTTTTTCGGCTACGGCTAGGTGCATTTCGGTGGGTTCACCCACGATGGCAAAGGCAATCGGAGGCAGGTCATCCACAATCATTTCCAGTCCTTCGCGGCCCGAGATTTCTTCTTCGGCGGTGGCGGCCAGTGCAACATTATGGGTCAGATGCGGGTTATCATAAAAGTGACAAAACGTAACGATGAGCGATGTAAGCGGCCCGCCGGCGTCATTGCTTCCCAAACCAAACAGCTTGCCATCCTGCACGAGCGGCTCGTAGGGGTTCAGGGTCCAAGAAGGATTGGGCTTGACGGTATCGTGGTGGGAGTTTAGCAATACGGTGGGCTTTTTGGGGTCAAAAAAGCGATTAAACGCCCAGATATTGTTTTTCTTACGTTGAAAAGGAATGCCTTTACGCGTCAAAAAAGCCTCGATCAGCGCCGCAGTTCCTTCTTCTTCTTTGCTGAATGACTGCGTAGCAATCAGTTGCTTGAGTAATTGAATCGCCTCTTGCGCCAATGTGGCAGGCGATGAAATTGTGCTGGTTTCAGACATAAATATGGGTTTTGTCTGGCGCAAAGGTACGTTTTTTAGTCCATAGTCTATTGTTCATTACCAACGATTTTATCCGATATGTCCATCCCAGAACAAATTCAAAACGAAGTACTTCGTCCCATTCTTAAGGCTCAAAATGACCTTTTTATCCTTCTTTTTCGCCATCACGTAAGTAAGAGAAAAGTTAACTTTGACAACTATTCTCCCGAAGATAAAGTCATATACATAGAAAAAACGATTCGCAAAGACATCAATTTTCGGAGCTTATTGGTGGGCACTGTCGTAGGGCATTTTACGCCTGAACAATACGAAACCTACCGCCCATTGGAAGAAGAACTAAACAAGCGGATAATCAATATGTTAATCAAACGCCTGTGTTCTCAATTGGAACTACTGGTTGCCAATGCTTAATAAACTGTCTAGTGTAGATTGATAGAGCGGGAAGCTGTCCAAATGTAGGTGATGACCCTTGGGAAGGGTTGTTAATTTAGCCTTGACGGGAGAGGGCGATGATAACAAAATAAGGCTGTTTGTGTAAGGTACCGTTACGTCGTCGGTGCCGTGAAAAAGATGAATGGGGCAGTAAATGTGCGCAAAGCAACTATCGGTGCGGAACTTGTATCGCGTAAGCCATTCGTACGGAAAAATCGGCAACTGTGTATGTCCCAGCGTCGGAATACTTGCATAAGGTGCTTCCAAAATCAGCTTTTTGGGGCGATTGTTGGCCGCTATTCGCGAAGCCATGCCCGAGCCGATGGAGTAGCCGTATACGATAATGGAGTCTTCCGAAAAGCGCTGTTTGAGAAAATCATACACGTATTGGGCGTCGCGATGGAGGGCATATTCGGAGCGTTCGCCAGTGCTTTTGCCGTAGCCTCGATAATCGTACATCAAAACGTTGTATCCTCTTTTGGTAAATCGTTCAGCATATTCGCGACCCCAGCGGGCCAGGTTATCGCGGTTTCCGTGGAAAAATAATACCACTTTTCCTGGAAAAAACGTAGGGCGTTTAAGCACGACCGAATCCCTCGTGCCAAACCATAGAGCGTTTAGTCTGACTTGGCCTTTTTCCGTTTCAAAAGTGATCTCTTGAAACGGAATGTTGAAGTTATACGCATAACTAGCAGCCAAGGTCGTGGGCCGAAATAAAACCAGCGGATGTAGCCACCAAATCAATAGAGCGACGGCGGTATAAATGATAACTCCCCACTGGGCAATTTTGGCTATTACTGACATAAAAATCCGCTCAGATTGGTTCGTTTCGCGTTGGTTGTGTTGTGCAGTGCCGTTTTGTAAAGTACAAAAGTCTAAATAAAGGCTTAACTTCGTGGCAATTAACGAAACTTTCTCTAAAATAATACCGTTTATTCATACCCGTTTAACCAACAACGGATAACCATTAATCCCGGATTGACGGGAAGTAAGTATAGATGAATTCAACCGCCAAAAAACAGGAAACCGCCGTATTAGTTGCCATCACTACCCAACGCCAAACTGCCGAACAAACCCAGGAATACCTGCAAGAGTTGGCATTTCTGGCTTCTACTTTGGGGGTAGAGACGGTCAAGACCTTTACGCAAAAACTCGAATATTCAGATAATCGCACCTTTGTGGGCAAAGGCCGGCTCGAAGACATCAAAACCTTTGTGACTGCCAACCCCGTAGACATGATTATCTTTGACGATGAGCTGATTCCTTCGCAGGTACGTAACCTCGAAGCGGAATTTAAAGACATAAAAGTGCTCGACCGTAGCTTATTGATTCTTGATATTTTTGCCATGCGCGCCCAAACCGCACAGGCAAAAACCCAAGTAGAATTGGCGCAGTATCAGTATATGTACCCACGATTGACCCGCATGTGGTCGCACTTAAGTCGCCAGAAAGGCGGGGTCGGGATGCGTGGTCCCGGGGAAAAAGAGCTTGAAACTGACCGACGGATTGTGCAAGACAGGATTGCCTTCCTGAAAGAAAAACTCGAAAAGATTGATAAGCAAAGCGTAACCCGCCGCAAAGAGCGTAACCGTTTGGTGCGCGTGGCGCTGGTGGGTTATACCAACGTGGGCAAATCTACGCTCATGCGTCGCTTGGCCAAAACGGATGTATTTGCCGAAAACAAACTGTTTGCCACCGTCGATTCTACGGTGCGTAAAGTAGTGTTGGAAAATATCCCTTTTTTGTTGACCGACACGGTAGGGTTCATCCGTAAACTGCCCACGAAACTCATTGAGTCGTTTAAGTCGACTCTCGATGAAGTACGGGAAGCCGATATTTTGCTGCACGTAGTTGATATATCACACCCGTCGTTTGAGGAGCAAATCGAAGTAGTGAATCAGACCTTAGCCGAAATCGGAGCAGGGGATAAATCGACTGTGATGGTGTTTAATAAAATTGACGCTTACCATCCTAAAAAAGAAGCTTTTGACGAAGTGATTGAAACCGAAGAAGGCGAAATAGTGGTGGAACAAACCAAGGAAATGGTGCTTGAAAAGCTCAAAAAGAGTTATTACAATGCTTCGGCAGAGCACGTGGTGTTTATCTCAGCTCAAAACAGCGAGAATTTGGGCGAACTACGAACCAAGCTTTTTGAGTTGATAAAGCAAAAACACTACGTTATTTATCCAAATTGGCTTAATGTGCCCTTCACAGACGTTGATTTTGCCGAATAGTTTTCAGACATTTGCCGAAAATTAGACTCCGTAGTTCAACGGATAGAATAAGCGTTTCCTAAACGCTTGATATGGGTTCGATTCCCGTCGGAGTCACTTGATTTTTTTGAAAGCGTTTTCTAAATGCTTGCTATGGCCGGGGTCGCGGTCGACTTCGATTCCCGTCGGAAGGTCTTTTAGTTTTTTTAAAACTATCCCCAAATGCTCAATATTTGGGAGAGGCTTCTATCTTCGATTCCTGTTAAAGTCACTAACTTTTTTCAAAGTGCTTCTTAATCGCTTGCTATGACGGAAGCGGCAACTTCCGATTTATCATCTTCGGTCGGATAATAAAAATCTTCTCAAATTGGGGGGCATATTCTTGAGTTAAACGGATAAATAGTCCTCTCTATCAGATATTTAAACTGTCTAATCTACAACACTTCCTGCGAAATTATTACGGATAAAAGAACATAAAAAATGTAATTTTTGCGGGAGCCCGCCCTGAATTATATAACTGATTAATCCGAACAATACAGAATGCTAGGCGTTATTGATTTACAGTGTTAAAGTCCAATTAAAAATTTTTATATCAATATAATAAAGGATATTATTTATAGTAAATTTGTAATCACTATTGGTTTTTTGTCTATGTAATGATTAATTTTGTCTATGGAATGGATGATTTTATCTATCAAACCCTTTATGCTTTGAAATTATAAATTGCCCTTTATCCGTAGTCGTTCCTCTCTAAAGCCTAACTTGAAAAACCTATCTTTATGATTACTGAAAAACCTATGAACGAGTTTCCTGTAATGGATACAGGAGACGGTATTGTATTATTCCATCCAAATATTCCTGCTAAAGCGGCCTTAAATGTGACCGAAGTTCTGAATACTCGATGGATTGGGCAAGGGCCTAGGGTAGAAGAATTTGAAAACCGCTTTGAAGAAAAATTCACAGCTCCTTGCAAGAGTTTAGCAGTAGGTTCAGGCACCGATGCCCTGCATTTATCGTACCTGTTGGCTGGTTTACAGGCCGGCGATGAGGTGATTGCGCCGGTTTTTACCTGTACTGCCACCAACATCCCGTTTCTTTATATGGGGATAAAAATTGTCTTTGCTGATATTGATGAAAACCTCAATATTGATGTCAACCATGTAGCGCGTCTTATTACTCCAAAAACCAAAGCCATTGTTTGTGTGCATTATGGCGGTTTGCCGTGCGATATGGACGAACTTTGGGCATTAGGAGCTAAACACAATATTGCCATTATCGAAGACGCTGCCCATGCCGTGGGGGCAAAATACAAAGGCGAGTACATCGGTAGTCAAAGCGATTTCACGATGTTTTCGTTTCAGGCCATCAAGCACATCACAACGGGCGATGGTGGTATGTTGGTGGTGAAAGACAAGTCGTTGGTAGAAAAAGCCAAACGTTTGCGTTGGTTCGGCATTGATCGCAGCAGCAAACAAAAAGGTATTTGGGAAAACGACATCGTTGAAGTGGGCTATAAATACCAGATGACTGATATTGCAGCGAGCCTCGGATTGGCGTCGTTGGATGAGTTTGATGAGCACTTGGCGCACCGCCAAAAATTATATCGTTTGTATTGTGATTTATTGAAAGATATCAAAGGAATACGGGTAATAGGAAGTGAATACACCGACCGTGAACACGCCGCGTGGTTGTTGACTGCCGAGGTTGACGACCGTGAAAATCTGGTAAAATACCTGCGTGAACATGGGATAGAATCTGGTCAGGTGCATTATCGCAATGATAAATACAGCATTTTTGGAGGCCGAACTCCTGGCCAATTTCCGAAAATGGATGCCATTGAAGACCGCTATCTGGTGTTGCCGCTCCACGCCAAAGTGACCGAAGACGA
Source organism: Runella rosea (assembly GCF_003325355.1). Lineage (GTDB taxonomy): Bacteria > Bacteroidota > Bacteroidia > Cytophagales > Spirosomataceae > Runella > Runella rosea. The sequence continues at coordinate 3,429,690 of NZ_CP030850.1, read as the reverse complement.
CGTTGAATATATCGCCTATATTCTCCGAAAAGGATGGTAAAGAATGCTATGGAGTTCACATATAAAAAAGTGCCTTTAGCGTATTCTCCTGTTTTTTCAATACTCATTCCCTCCTGGAATAACCTCGATTACCTCAAATGTGTGGTAAACAGTATTAGAAAAAACAGTCGATATGAGCACCAAATTATTGTGCATGTCAACGAAGGAAAAGATGGGTCTGAGGACTGGGTTTTAGCGCAGGGAGACATTGGCTATACCAAAAGTAGTCAGAATTCTGGAGTATGCTATGGGTTCAATGCGGCCTCTCATTTGGCAGTAGCAGATTATCTCGTTTTTATTGATGACGACATGTATTTATGTCCCGATTGGGACTTCTTTCTGCTAGAAGAAATAAAGAAGCAGAAAGACGATAAATGGTGCATCAGCGGAACCATGATTGAAGGCTTTGATAAAGGAAATGCCTGTGTGATTGCCGATAAAAACTACGGCACACATCCGTCGGAATTTGATGAAGCAAAATTTTTGTCGGAATACGCCAGCTACCCGAAAGAAGACTGGAACGGCAGCCAGTGGTATCCAATGGTCTTACCGACGTTTGTGTACCGGGCTGTGGGTGGCTTGAGCGTAGAGTTTTTTCCTGGAATGTACAGCGACCCGGATTTTATGATAAAATTGTGGCATTATGGCGTCCGTTTTTATAAAGGAATCGGCAAAAGTCGAGTGTACCATTTTGCGAGCAGAAGCACAGGACGGGTCAAGCGCAACGATGGCCGAACCGAGTTTATCTTAAAATGGGGTTTGAGTAGCAATACATTTTTTAAAAATTACCTCAAAATTGGCCCCAAGTTTTTAGGTACACTGCCCGAGCCCGAAGAAACTTTTACGCTTAAATTTAAAAAACAAATTGATCGATGGAAGGTTAAATTCAAAACCCGTCCTATCGATATTTCCCGATAATTATGCCCAATTACAAAGAGCAAATTAAGCATGTGCCGCATTCCAAAGGCAATGCGTTGGAGTTTATACACCGTTATCTTGCTGAGCACGACGTACGCGAAAAGCGGGTGGTAGATGTATCCGCTGGTTCGGGATATGTGGCAAATCTGTGGCATAATGCAGGGGCAAAGGTCAAGCCTTTTGATAAGCACCCGGATATTCTCAAGAGCGATTCGTTGATTTGTTCGCCCATTGACCTCGACAAAACATTGCCTATTGAGTCAAATACGGCCGATTATGTGTTGTTGATGGAAACCATCGAGCACATTCCTAATCAGACTTTTTTGTTGCAAGAACTTGCCCGTATTCTTAAGCCCAACGGACTCCTGATTATCACAAAACCTAACAATAGCAGTCTGAGTGGGCGTATGGCTAACCTTTTGGTGGAAGCCGAGCGCAGCGACATGTTTTTGTCGAACGAAGCCGAAGTCATTGGCTATGATGATGCCCACCTTTACAATGGCCGGGTGTACCTCTGCAATGTACAGCGGCTGCGTTCGATGGCGGGTTTGGCAGGTTTGCGTTTTCAGAAAGTATATTCTAATCAATTAAGTATCAGCTCGTTGGTTTGGTATTTGTTTCTGGGTGTCTTCCTGCATTTACGCTCGTTTTTGACGTCTCAAAAACTATCCCGCAAGACTACTAACCTGGAGGAAAAGAAAATTCTTCGAGAGCAGCACTTGCTTAATACCAATCAAACGGTGCTGCTCCACAAGCATTTGTGTATTACTTTCAGAAAAGAGTAAACGCGTTAGATGCCCATTCTGGCTCCATAAAGAGAGTCGGCAATTAAAATAGGGTGATAAAGATTAAATTTGGTCAGTGAATCGGCCGCTTTACTGTGGCCGATTCAACTTCAGGGAATATTCTTTGGCGTGCCCAGAAGGAGATTCACTCCTGAAATACTTCTTTACCGTCAGCCGGGCCATCAGGTAGCTCACCGTCGACTCGGCACCTTGGTTGAGGTTTACGTAATTTTCTTCTAGGCCATCATAACAACCACCAGTGCAGGGATTATAGATGATTTGGTTTAGGTGATTGCTGCCCAAAAACCAATCAAACGAGGTGCGCATTTTGCGCAGATACCTTTCTTCCCTAAACACATCATAAAATTTGCTCATTGCCAAAATCGTGTAGGCCACATCAATGGGCTGCTCTCCTCCAGCGACTACCGCGGGGAGTTCTTCACCTTTTTGTAGCCAACTTTTGTTAGAGATGACATTGATTTTGTTTTTTCGGAAGGTTTTTGACAATAGAAAATCAAACGATTCCTTGGCAATTTCTTTATAAGTAATGTTGCCAGTATCCATCCACGCGCACAGCATTGCTTCGGGCAAAATACTGTTGGCGTAGGTAAGATAACTCTCAAACCACCGCCAGTCGTTGCTTGCTTCATGTCTGTACATTTGTACGAGTCGGTTGGCCAGTTGGATAATCAACTCGCTGTTTTTGGGCAGCTTGTTTTTGGTGTTGCTGTAATACAACCCTTTGATTGTGAAGGCCATCGCCCGAGTTGAGTGCATTTTTTCTACGTTCACCAATGCCCGTTTCATGGTTTCTTCTGCCTCGGCCCCCAGCGCTTTGGGGAGGAGATTGCTCATCGAAATCAGATAGCCTAGCGCCCAAATAGCCCTGCCGTTTGAATCGGCGAGGTTGGTTTCGTTGTTTTGTTCCGTAAACGCTTTTTGCTCGTCCACATAATTGAGGAAATTACCGCCGGGTTGCAGGCAATACCTGATGAAATAAAAATATTTGCTAATAGCGGCGACGTCGGTTTCTTCCAGCGTCAATTCAAAATGCTGGCACATGGCCACCATTGCCCGGGCATTGTCATCCAAAGTATATCCAGAGTCGATGTCGGGTTGGTTGATGGTAGCAAACTGAATCATGCCAAAATCGGTAGTCATCTTTTTGACGTGCCCAAGGTTGATTTCGGGTAGGCTATATCTCAGTGAAATCTGGCCATCGTCGATTTTTTCAAACAGCATAGCGTGCGCAATGGCCGCATTTTCCCAGGCAGTAGAAGCCATTCGGTGCAGAGCGTTGGAGCTGATGTTTTTACGCAATTGCTCGTCGGCCAATAAACTGGTGACCGCCGCTGATAATTGGGGTGCGTTTTCGAAGTCAATGATAATGCCGGCGTCATTGCGCAATACTTCCCGGGCGTGCGGAATGGGGGTGGAAATGATGGCGCACCCGCAACTGATAGCGTACGAAAAAGTACCACTGACGGCCTGATTGGGGTCTTTGGACGTAAACAGATATACATCCGTCAGTTGGAGGTATTCCAACAAATCGGGGAGGGGTAAAAAATAATTAACAAACCGAACGTAGGGGCCGAGTTGCAATTTTTCTACCTTCTCTTCTAGCATCTTACGGTACTTTTCCCCTTCGTGTTTTACCACAGATGGGTGGGTTTTACCAATGATTAGAAATAGCACGTCGGGGTTGTGGCCAACGATGGCGGGCAACGCCTCCAACGTGGTTTCGATGCTTTTGCCCGAGCTTAACAGCCCAAAAGTAGAAAGCACTTTTTTGCCTGACAATTGATATTTACGTTTTAATTCTTCCTTGTCGGAGTGTGGTACTAAGTGCGTACCGTGGGCAATGACCGTGATTTTTTCGGAAGGAATATTGTATTCATTGACGAGGATCGTAGCCGAATAATGAGTCATGACGATGATGGATTCCGCAATGACAGCTATTTCTTCCACGTGCCCTTTCAATGAGCCGTTGGGGTGCGGCAACACGGTATGAAAAACAATAATCACGGGTTTGGTCAGCGCTTCCAAAAATTGTTGGAAATCCTTTTCTTTTTTCTCAAAAAAACCAAACTCGTGTTGAACCACCACCATGTGGATATTTGCATCTTCATTGATGGCTTCGGCCAGCTCCGTAAATGCCTTAGGTTGGTCGGTATTCAGTAGGTATTTCGGCGTGTTGGCATAGGTGTGGACTTCACTTTCCGATTCCAAAGGGCAGATTTGGATGTTGAACGAACGTTTGAATTTATGATTCAGCGCTTGCATCAAATCTTGCGAATACGTAGCAATGCCGCATTCGCGGGGAGGAAACGAGGTGATAAATAGAATGTCGGGTAGGGGCGTGGACGTTCCTAGTGCGGAAAAACCAGCTGGGCTATTTTCGGGATATACTTTTTTATTTCTGCCAATCGACAGATAATGGGTGTGGTCTGCTGCTATTTTATCTCTCATGTTTTATTTTTTGTTATGCAACAATTCTTCCAGTAATGCAGGAATATTGACTGAGGCACAGGCAATTTGCTCGTCTGCGGCTCCGTAATAAATATATAGGGTGTCTTCTCTGACAATGGTGCCCGTCGGGAAGCATACATTGTTGACTTCGCCTTTTAGCTCCCAGTCAAATTCGGGTTTGAACAAGGCATAAGGCAGTCGGGCAATTTCCTTTTGAGGGTTTTCCAAATCAAGCAATGCCGCACAGGCTGAATAGACGTATCCTTTGATGGTATCGTGTACGCTGTGGTAAATAACCAACCATCCATGCGCAGTTTCGAGAGGTGGACAGCCGCCCCCGATGTAGCTGATTTCGTGCCGGTATTTTGGCGAAAGCACGATGTGTTGATCAAGGTGTAGAAAATAATTTTGCCAGAATTCGGTCGTAAGTTCTTCTAGTTTTTCTACCGAAACAATCTGGATATCAGGTTTTACACGGTGTAAGAAGTGTAACTTCCCGTTGATTTTTCGGGGGAAAAAAATGACATTTTTGTCCCAAAGCAGCACTTTTTTTCCCTCTTTCTCATGAACGCGCTCGTGCTCATTGTAGCGGAGGTATTTTTCATTGATGATTCCTTTTGACTCGGCAAGGTGACGAAACTCTTCGTACGTAATCTGCGGCGTGATGATGCCCACTTTTTCGAAATGCGGCAATTCTTTCGACACCGACAACGCTCCCAGTGCATTTACGCCGTCATATACGGTATACGTAAGGTAATACAAGTCTTCAATCTTCACAATGCGTGGGTCTTCCAAGCCGTGAGATTCATACTCAAATTGGGGAAAAAGAACGGGTGTGTTCATCCGTTCCCCGACCGTCAGCGGGGTGGTTAGCTTACAGTAGCCGATACTGGAATAGTTTCCCTTGCTTACCGCGCGGTAAAAAAGGTGAATTTCATCACCTTCCTCAATAGCGGCGGGGTTTAAAACACCTTCGTTTTCAAAACCTGATTGCGTTTTCATCAGGAGGATACCTTCTTTGTTTACTTCTATCATGGACTGATTACTAATCGGTTTGGGTTAAAATAAGCTTTTGAATGATTAATTAACAGTATCGCATACGGCCGTAGTCGTCTGGAAATCAATGATTTCTGTCAACCAATGGGGGTGTTTTAAGGTAAGGGTCAATAGGGAGCAAAAAGTACTTTTTTAAGAGGGTAATAGACCCTTAAAAGGAGGCGTTGGCATTAGGAAGTCGTCTAGTCAGACAAAAAGGGAGAAGAAGCCTCGAAGCCCTATTTGGCGTGAAGTTTATCAAGCTTCAGGTTTATTTCTTTCAGCAAATCGAATTGTTTTTCCTGCGTTTCAAAGAGCGTTTTGATTTGTTCTTCCAGCAATAAATCCATTTTTTGTTGTAGGCTTCTGATTTGCATTTCTGCTTTCAGATTAATCAAATAGTCGTTCTCGCTTCTCATCCGGTCCTTTTCTTCTTGGCGATTTTGACTCATCATAATCACCGGAGCCTGCAATGCCGCAATGCACGATAGAATGAGGTTCATCAAAATAAAAGGATACGGGTCAAATTTATAAACCCCGATAGCTATGGCGTTGAACACAATCCAGATACTGAGGATGATGCCAAATAAAATAATGAACCGCCAACTTCCGCCAAACCGCGCAACTTTATCGGAAATTTTTTGTCCCTGAGTCAGTATTTCGAGCGGGGGATTTAAAAGATTATGGATAATAAGTTTCTCAGCCTTCAGGGTGTCCTCGACAATTCGGTGCAGTTTTTTTAGGTGTTCGTTTTCGTCAGATACCAGCCGTTCTACTTCTTTATTATCCATAAAAGGAAATTAATCTACTAAAAAATGCCTTCTAAACGAAGTCTTCGTACCCGCTTTTGATGATGGTCGAAATCATTTTAAAACGTTCGCTTGCCTTGATGGTATTGCGGGTATGGGCAGGTACGATGATGGACTGACCCGTGGCCAGCAAATGAGAGGTGCCGTCAATGATTACTTCTGCTTTCCCGTCAATCACCTGAATGAAGGTATCAAAAGGCGAAATCTTTTCTGCCAATGCCTCTCCAGAATCAAATGAAACAACACTTACATTCCCAGTGGTTTTTTTTAGAATGGTTTTGATGACAACGGAATTAGGTACATATTCAATGATTTCAAGAATAATAAATACACTCGATTTTTCCACTTCTGAATTTTCCAATTGTAACCGATGTTGAGATGAGACCGAAGAGAAAAGCCGTATTTTAAGGATTCGTTTAAGGCGGCGGTAATATCTATGCCTTCTCCGTTTGTCCTTTTTTGATGATGTTAATGACCTCTTCGCGTTTTTTATTCAATCGAAGTTCGACTCGTTTAATCAGTTCGCTCTCTTTACCTGGCTCAAATTTCAGGTCGGCGTCGGTCAGTTGGGCAAATTTATCTTTTAGCAGTCGTGCCATTGAATCCCAATTTCCAGTGATTTTAAATGTTTCTGCGTCTTTTGTTTGTGGTGTGGCCATGGTGTCCAGTTTAACGAAGTGATTGAATTGTCACATAACAAAGGTCGGGAAAATTTAACGCCAAAGCGTTACAGATGTATGTTCCAATCTTACACAAATCACATGTTCTCTAAATTGTCTTTTCGCCTCTTTTTCAGTTGTTTGTAAAAAGAAGGCGAAAGTCCAGTAACCTTCTTAAACTGGTTGGAGAGGTGCGCTACGCTGCTGTAATGAAGTTTATAAGCAATCTCGGTGAGATTGAGTTCGTCGTATAGCAGCAGTTCTTTGACCCGTTCAATTTTATGAATAATGATGAATTGCTGGAGCGTAATGCCTTTCACTTCGGAGAAAATATTGGAAAGGTAAGTGTAATCATAACCCAGTTTTTCGCTGATATAATCGGAATAATTTACTTTGGGTAATTCATCGGAATAATGAATCATTTCCGTAATCACAATTTTTATCTTTTCAATCAGGATGCTTTTTCGGTCGTCGAGCAACTCTAGGCCCGATTTGAGAAGGTTAATTTTGAGTTTCTCGCGTTGTAGTGAGGAAATTTCCTCCAAAATATCCACCATCCCCAAATCTACCGTCACGTACCGTACGCCTAGTTTTTTTAGCTCTTCTTTCACCATCATCTTGCATCGCAGGCTGACCATGTACTTGATATATAGTTTCATACATTTAAATAGATAAACAGCCCGAGTATTGGCAAAGTCACTGCGCTTTTGCTGGTTTTAAGCGCCGTGGAATCGTCTTTGATTATCAAGAAAATGCATTTCTGAAAGAATAAATGACCCGCGAAGCTAGTAGGAAGCCCACGTTTTTAGAGGTCAAACAGCGTTAAGCCGAGAAATGAAGGGTTTAAGCGTAATGTTAGTTGACGTTTAATCAATGTACTTAATTCACCGATAATAAAAAATAGTACCTGCCCGATTTGCCTAAATTTTTTTTGGGTGGCTTTTAACCCACTCACCATAGAAATGGATTTTTGGGCATATCGCTCAGCGGCAGCTTACAATCAGCTGCCGCTGAGCACGTCGGTGGTGGTTGACACAGTCGATGCCTTTGGAATATCCTCGCTAATACTTCTGTGATTTCATTTCTCGGAGAGTTACGATTTAGGAATGAACTAGGCGGGGCATAGGGCGCAGCATAATGTCCAAATCCACCTGGTTTTCGTCGGAAGCAATCTCTGCCTGCAAACGTAAATTTTGAACAATCGCAATCATGGCATTGTCTTCTTGGGCCTGCTCACTAAAACTCAGTTGGCTGTATTTCTTTTGTCGGTTAGGTTCCCAAAAGAACAATTCGGTCTTGGCATCATAAATACCAATCGGAACTCCTCGGCGGTGGCGTGAGAGCTTTTTTAGGGCGTCTTCGGCCTCGGCGCGGGTGTTGAAAGTAAGGTGTTGATGGTGCTTTTTTAGCGTATATAAAACTGAAAAACGGTTCATGTCAGTGGAAATTTTAAATGAAGTGTACAACAACTCAACGGTGAGTTGTTTGAAGTAGGATGCCTGTTTTGAAGGCGGTTTTTAGTTGAATGAATGAGCGCTCAGTGGGCCTTAAGTGTCAATTGAAAAGAGAATCAACGCCTAACGGCAAAGCTGAGAAGTTGAATAAAACTTAGAGGGGGTATCTACCTCTGATTAGTGCTTTAGTGGATGATTTGCCGTTCTATCAAAAGATGGGCAAAAGAGGTAGATATGTATAAAAGAAAGATTTGCTTTCTAAATCCAGAGTAGATTTGTATTACAAATATAAAAGAAATGTTTTGTTATCCAAGTGTATAGACGTTTTTTTTGGATAAAAAGTTTCCTATAGTGTATTTATGACAATCGCTTAAAATATAATTATTTAAAGAATATTTTGTTTTTGAGTTTGCGCCATACGCCCTACAAGCAAAATCCCCAACGTTTTTAGCATTGGGGATTTTGTTTCTTTATTCAATAAAATCGCCCTATCGTCGGGCTTTCTACAATCTTTTTTCGGACTTCGAGGGCATTGATTGCTCCCTGTTTGGTATAAATAACTTTGCCACCAGGCTCAATGATAAGGGTATAAGGCAAGGCTCCTTGCCATTTTGGATCGACGATTTCGATGAATTGATACACATCCATGCCGTCCAAAATATAATTGACGTTGGAGGCTTGCTTAGCTTTGAGGAATTTAAGGGCTTTTTCGCGCTGGGCGGGCTTGTCGGTGGTGATGCTGACAAACTCAAAATCGCGCCCTCGGTACATCCGGTTCATGGTCACAAACTCAGGAAATTCTACAACGCAAGGCCCACACCAGGTGGCCCAAACGTTGATGACGCGGAGCTTGTCGGTGTCGTTTTTTAATAGTTTGCGCAGTCCGTCGGGGTTGATGTTTTCGAGTTTTACTTCTTCTTTGGCCCACTCAGCTTTGCCCCGTTCAATCCAATCCGATTTTTCTTTCCATTTGACGGAGCAGCCAAATGATTTGGTTTTAGGCACTGCCACGGGCTTTCCAGCGAGTAAGGCTTCCACGGCGTCGCGGGCATTATTGACCTTGGGTATTTCGGTGGGTTTTTCTACGTCGTCAAAACGACCCGTATATTGCAACTTGCGACTTTGGTCAAAAATGAAAACGTGAGGAGTAGCCACGGCCCCGTATGCCAATGACGTAATCTGCGTAGCCCCGTCGTAGAGGTAGGGAAAATTATATTTTTTGTCTTTGTACCGAATCTTCATCTCTTCAAATGTGTCGCTCAAATCGGTGTATCCCAGTTCATCCAAACGCACCGCCGACGGGTCGTTGGTAGAGATAGCCACCACTTGTACGCCTTGGGCTTTGTAATCATTGGTGAGGCGAATAATGCGGTCTTCGTAGGCTTGAGCGGTAGGGCAATGATTGCAAGTAAAAATAACAACCAGCACTTTTGCCTTACTGAAACTCGCCAAACTGTACGTTTTTCCGTCGGTGCCCGGAAGCTTAAAATCGGGGGCTTGCGCGCCAATCTCCAGCGTTTTGGGGTCGATGGCATACGCGCTCAGCGTAGCCCAGACGACTGATAAAAGAAAAAAGAATGTCGTTTTCATTGCATTTTTTGGGTTTACTGATTGATTTACAGGATTTGCTCATTGCAGAAGATAGAAGTCAGACGCAAGAAAGTATGATGTTAGATTGACTGAAATGGAATTTTACAACAGACCTCTTACTTCGGCACAATTCGTCAACGATTAATCATCAATAGATTGGTAAATCATTTGTCGAAACAGATTATTGAGATTATCGCTGCTACTTTGCGTTTGTTTCATGATTACACCGATGATTTTTTCTTTGGGGTCAGCAAAATAGTTGGTGTTGAAATACCCGCCCCACTCAAAGGTGCCTTCGCTGCCTTTAGCTCCTTTTTCGGCCCCTGCTTTGTTTAGCAATCCAAACGCCAATCCGTAAGAAGAGTTGGCTTTGTCGCCGCCCAACAGTTCGCCTACCTGATTGCTAAGAATGGTTTCGATGGTTTTACGGCTTAAAAAACGTTTGCCGTTCACTTCTCCACCGTTGAGGTACATCAACAAAAAAGTTGCGTAATCTTTGGCGGTACTCGATAATCCTGCCCCACCCGAAAAGAAAGCCTTCGCACCTTTGACGGGGTATTCGGTGTCATAAAAAGTGTTTGGATAACGTACCCATTGGCCATTTTGTGGTTTTTGAATAGCCACTAAGCGAGTCGCCTTGGCTTCGGGTAAATAAAAATAGGTGTCATTCATGCCCAACGGGTCAAACAATCTTTTGCGCAAAAACTCATCAAAAGGCATTCCCGAGATGATTTCGATGAAATACCCCAGTACATCTAAACCTTCCGAATAAACGTATTTTTCGCCTGGGTGATGGTGCAAAGGTAGTTTCGCGAGCTTCTTGATGTTGTCACTGATTTTGACGGGTTGGGTGGTAAACAAATCCACGATACCTGCTTTGTGATACATGGCCTTGAACCGCTCGTCGCCGTCAATGACACCGTAGCCAAGCCCAGAGGTGTGGGTCAGCAAATGACGAATCGTGATTTCAGACTTGACGGGTTCGGTGGTGTAGGTGCTATCCAAAAACTTAAAATTTTTCAGCACCGTTTGATTCTTAAATTCAGGAATGTATTTGGAAATCGGGTCGTCTAATTGAAATTTCCCTTCTTCCCAGAGCATCATCACTGCCGTGGAAGTGATGGCTTTGGTCATGGAAGCGATTCGAAAAATATCGTCACGTTTAAGCGGACGGTTAGATTCATTGTCGGCCATGCCGAAGGCTTTATGGTAAACAATCTTTCCGTTGCGAACCACAATCGCGGCTACGCCTGGCACCGTTCCTTGCATTACGGCATTTTGTAAAACACCATCCATACGGCTGAGTCGCTCGGAGGATATCCCCACGGTTTCGGGGGTGGCATCGCCCAAGGCGGGCGAGTTTTTGATGGATTTTGTTTGAGCAGTGGCCTGCGCTAAACCAATAAAAAGAAAAGGAAGAACGAGTAAAGGGGACTTCATAGTGAATACTAAATAGGTACAACACTATCAAGCAATTACGGGCCAAATTTTACTGATTATGTGGATAAAAGTAGATTTATTGTTGATAACTCCACAAAACGAAAGAGACGTGAAACTCACGTCTCTTTCGTGACACCGTAGGGGCAGGCTTCACGTCTGCCCGCTTTGTTAGATACCGGGCAGACGTGAAGCCTGCCCCTACATTGTTATTAATATTTGGCTGGTTGTCCGGGTTTAGGCAAAGATTGTTTGATAAACTGACGAATGTCTTCGTTGCCCGTTTGAAGGTCTTCTTTGCGGAGGTACATCATGTGGCCGCTGCGGTAACCTTTCCAGCTCATGCGGTCTTTGAGTTTGCCGCTTGGGTCCATTTGCCACATGTTGTACTTGGCGTTGAAGTAATCGCATGCGCCATCATAATAGCCCGACTGTACCATCACGTGCAGGTATGGATTTTGGGCCATGGCCTGACGCAGGTTTTCGGCCGATTGGTCGCCACTGCGGTCCCACGGATTCACGGGGCCAAACATGTAGTATTTCATATCTGTTTTGTAATTCAACTCATTGCGCAAATAGATGTTGATGGCGGGGGTGAAGGAATGCAGCCAAGACGTCAGCTCGGAATTAAAATCTGGCCTGTCGCCCACATCTTGCCTGTCGATTCCCTTATACCGCGAATCCAAGCGGCCAACGGTAAATCCTTTGTCGCGTAATAGTTCTTTCCAGAAATAACTCGTTGGTACGTCAAAATTACTCTGTAAAATCACTTTTTCGGAAATGCCCGAATACCGCGCCATTTTGGCGGCAATCTCTTTTCGTTTGGCATCTTCCAAAAATCCGCCTTTGCTAATGGCTGGAAGCAACTCATTGATGGTGAAGTTTTCTACTTCGGGCAGCATGTCGGTCAAATCTTTTTGCTGCAAATCAGGGCTCAACGCTTTGTGGTACCAAGCCGTAGCAGCATAATACGGCAGTCGCAGCGCAGATTCTGACACCTCGCCGCGTTCGATGCCGAGCGTGGTAGGAGAGACTAGAATCACCCCATTGAGGTACATCCATTGTGAGCTTTGGAGTTCGAGCGCCAATCCAGATACGCGCGTGGTGCCGTAGCTTTCGCCGATGAGGTATTTAGGCGACGCCCAGCGGTTGTTGCGGGTTACAAAAGTCCCGATCCATTCGGCGAGGTACTTAATATCGGCGCGAACGCCAAAGAATTTTGAGCCGGGAACGTCTTTGCTCGTAGGCCGTGAATAACCAGTGTTGACGGGGTTTACGAATACAATATCCGCTACATCCAAAATAGAATAAGGATTTTCTTTGATACCGTAAGGTTGAACGGGATAACCTTCATCGTCGATGTTGAGCAATCGCGGTCCAGTGTACGCAATGTGCATCCAAACAGCCGCCGAACCGGGGCCGCCGTTGAACGAAATGACCAAAGGCCGCGTGGTGCGGTCTTTGACGTCAGACCTTTCGTAGAAGGTATAAAACAAACCCGCAATGGCTTTGCCGTCTTCGTCCCACACGGGCATGGTGCCAGTGGTGGCTCGGTAAGGAATCTTTTGGCCTTTGATGGTGGTCTCGTGGTCCGTGGCTACAAACGAATCGGGGTTGAAAGTCAGGTTATTGGAAGATTTTTCTTCTTTGACAGGCGCGGCGGCGGGAGCATTGGTTGGGGCTGGGGCCGAAGGGCGTTGTTGGGCGTTAGTAAGAATACAGCTACAGGATAAAACAATGGCAAGAAGCAACGGGTTTTTCATACAGGAATTTAGTTTTGAAGTGAATTTTTCGGGGGAAATAAGGTGTTATGAAATGGAACGGTTTAGACTTAGCGCATTAGTGATGCAATAATACGAACATTTATCATTTTCTTCTTTTATGCAAGTATACGACGTATTAATTATAGGCGCAGGGCCGTGTGGATTGGCCGTAGGAATTGAAGCGGCAAAAGCAGGGTTGAGCCACCTCATTTTAGAAAAAGGCAGCATTACGGAGTCTATCCGGCGCTACCCCAAACGGATGCGGTTTTTCTCAACCGCCGAAAACATCGAAATTGGAGGGATTCCCTTTCCCATTTCTGAAGTCAAAGCCAATCGGAGTGAAGCGTTACAATATTACCGTAAGGTCGCGGGTTATTATCATCTGAATTTCAAACTTTTTACGGAAGTTACGCAGGTGGCAAAACAAAACGATTTGTTTGAAGTGCAAACTGCCAAGGGTGAAACCTATCATGCTCGTAAAGTAATCATTGCGACTGGTTATTTTGATTTTCCGCGTCATTTGGGAATTCCTGGGGAAAATTTGTCGCACGTTACTCCTTATTATGACGAACCTTTCTTATATTCGTTCTCCAAAGTTGTTATTGTAGGCGCAGCCAATTCGGCGGTTGAAGCGGCTCTAGAATTGTACCGTCACGATGTCGACGTCACGATTGTTCACCGGGGGGAAGATTTTCGCCCAACGGTCAAATATTGGCTCGTCCCAGATGTGAAAAATCGCGTGCGGGAAGGAAAAATCAAAACACGGTTTAACAGCCTCACCACCGCCATTGAACCCAAACGCGTTCAAATCGAAAATGTAGAGACGGGAGAATCCGAATGGATTGATGCCGATTTTGTGTTGATGTTGATTGGCTATGTTCCAGATGGGGCCTTGTTACAACGTTGCGGTATAGAACTAACCCAGCCAAGCATGGTGCCCGTTTATGACCCTGAAACGTTTGAAACCAATGTAGCGGGCCTTTATTTATGCGGTACGGTGGTGGCAGGAATCCACACCGAAAAAGTATTCATTGAGAATGGCCGAGAACATGCAGCGGCAATTATCGACCACATTGCGGGGCGTAAAATCCGCCAGGTAAAAGAATTAATTGAAAGAATATAAGTCAAGTTTATTTGTTTGCAAGAACACCCCTATTAGTCAGTAACAGGAAAAGCCGGAGATGTCTCCGGCTTTTCCTGTTATAATCGTAGTTATAATTATAATTTATCCTAGAAAGTTTTCTACCAATTCTTCCGCTTTTATAAGGGCTGTTTCGAGTTGGTCGTTGACCAAAATTACATCGAATCGGTCTTGAAACGACATTTCAAATTTTACTTTAAAGAGCCGCTTTGAAAGACTGTCTTCGGTTTCGGTGCCGCGCATCATGAGGCGTTCTTTGATTGCTTCTTCGCTGGGGGCTTTTACAAAAATGGCAAGGGCACGTTCTCCAAAGTATTCTTTGAGTTTGAGGCCTCCTTTTACATCTACGTCAAAAATTACGTGTTTTCCTTCGGCCCACAAACGCTCAATTTCTGATTTTAAGGTTCCGTAATAGCCACCTGGATACACTTCTTCCCATTCCACAAACTCATTGTTATCAATGCGTTGTTTAAAATCATCGGGTGTAAGAAAATAATAATCTTTTCCGTGCACTTCATTTCTGCCGCGGCGGTCGCGGGTGCAGGCCGAAATCGAAAAACCCAGGTTGTTGTACTTTGAGAGTAAGTGTCGTACGATGGTTGTTTTACCAGAACCAGACGGAGCAGAGAAGATGATGAGCTTTCCTTCCAAAACTTAGGCGGTGATGTTTAATTTTGCTTTGATTGCCTGTACGAGATTATCGGGGCAGAGTCGTTTATCGACCTTCGCCTGAAGGGATTCTTTAACGCACTTTTCGAGGTGGTACATTTTGATGCAGTGAAGGCAATCATCCATGTTTTCCCTGAAGTGTTCCTTCTCGGCTTCTGAAGCTTCTCCATCCAAAACAGCCTGAATTTTTTTCAGACACTCTGCGTGGTGTTCGCAGTACTGTTTTTGAGGCTTCCTCGTTTCATTGTTCTCACTAGCGGAGGCTGACGAATGCATATCCAATAACATTGCAAAGGTTCAATTTTTTCTTTGAATCTTACTATTAAGTTGTCTTTACTTAGAATGAATTTTCATCAAAAAAAGTTCAAAGACATAGCTTGAAAAAATTGGATATCACTCAATGCCGTCCTTAAATCAATCCTCGTCGGTGTCGTACCCCATTGAGGAAGCGTACACTTTGAGCTTATCTTTAAGGAGATTCCGTGCGCGGTGCAAACGAGAACGAACGGTGCCAATCGGAATATCCAGAATCTTAGCCATTTCTTCGTACGTAAATCCTTCAATGTCGCAAAGGATAATGACAGTACGAAAATCGACGGGCAATGAATTGAGCGCAGTGGCTACTTCATCGCCAATCATGTCTTGAACAGTTTCGACGCGTAAGTCGGTGGTGTGGTCGACTTCGGCAGCTTCTTCCGAGTTGTAGGTTGTTTCTACTTCTTGGTAATCTACCTTCGACGGCTCTTTGCTCCGCTTACGATAATCATTGATAAAACTGTTTTTCAGGATTCTGAACAACCACGCTTTTGCATTAGTTCCCCGCTCAAAGGAAGAAATAAAACGGAAAGCTTTTAAATAGGTATCCTGGACGAGATCGTTGGCGTCATCTTCGTCCATTGTTAGCCTAAAGGCAAAGTTATACATGGAGTTTATGTGGGGCATAAACTCACGATTGAATATATCGTTCTTCTCAGCGTCGTTATAAGACGTTTCTGAGGAGGCTAGGGGTATTTCTTCGATTTCTTCTGACATAATGACTGACATGGCTGCCGTAAATTTACGAATTTTAGCAAACGACCCACCTTCCGCGCAACTCTTCTTTCACCAATCAACAAAAACCCCTCATGAAAGGTTATTTTTTTAGGATTAGCTGTAGAACAACTTGCCCATAATTAGCTGATATAATATACGACAAAAATTATTCCAACGAAAATAAATAATTCGATTTTTAGACAAAATGTCAGAAGTGAGGCTGTTTTTTCCCCTAACGAGAAAAAAGTTGCGTGAGCAAAATGGTCAGGGTAGTAAATAAAATACTGCAAACTATCTTTAAAAGGGTATAAGGCAGTAAGCTGAGGCTTCCCGCTTCTACAAAGAACAAAAGTAGATGATGAACCGAAACCAGTATGAGGGTGTAAGACAAAAAGGCAGGGAGGCCAAGCCCCTTCAATGAAAGTTCTAAGCGCCCTTCTGAGAGCTTTTGAGCAAACTGGTAGCGAATGATAATCGGGCGTAAATAGGCCACAAAAACGGCCGTGGCAGCATGGAGGCCGAGGGTATTGTCAAATGAATCAACGGCTACGCCCGTTGCAAAACCGATGAGTAGCAGGCCCGTTAGGTTGATTTCCTGCGGTAAAAACAGAATTGCACCTACATAAATAAAGCAAAATGCATAGTCAAACAATACCAAGTGGCGGGCTACAAATATATGCAGTAGCACGTACACTAACCATCTTAAGGCACTGCGAACTATTTCGTTTGGATTCATTTACGTTTATTAATAAGGCTTTCCTGAAGGGATTGTTGTTTTTCTGAAAGCTTGTTATCTACCAAATACACATAGGAGACTTTGGAGAAGTCGGTTGCTAGTTGTAAGTCAATCTCAAAAAATGCCTGGTCTGGAGCCACTTTAAAGCTTTTGATATATCCTACAGGTACGCCAGGCGGAAATACGGCGTTGTAGTCAGACGTGACGGCGGTGTCTCCTTTGCTGATGGGTTTGTAGCGTGAAATATCCTTTAACTGGATGATAGAAGGAATACTATTGTTTTCCCATTCAGCATTTCCATTTTCACCACTTCGCAGGAGTTTTGTTGAAATCATGTATTGCGAATGCAAAATGGACGTAATGACCGAAAAATGTTCGTTACAAGATTTTACTTTTCCTACGACACCTGTCGATGAAATCACCCCCATACCTACTTTGACACCATCGGCGTAACCTTTGTCGATGGTCAGGTAATTGTCGGCGCGGTGGGTACTGTTGTCGATTACTTTGGCAATCGTCACAAACTTATATCGGGAAGCAAAGGCTGAATCGGCTTTATAGCCCACGGGAGCATTGCTGGGATTGAGCTGTTGCATGGCCGTCACGCGTTCATTCAAGCGCCGGTTTTCCTCGGCCAATGCCTCGTTTACTTGCCTGAGGTTGGTGTATTCTCGTAGGGTGTTTGAAGTTTCTAATGCCCTTGCATTTAGCGAGTTAGCGGTGTTGAAGTATTCTACACTCCAATAGTTATTGTTATTGACGAGCAACCAAAAACTAAACACCTCAAGCAAAACAAAGAGGATAAAGTTACGATTACGGGCAATAAACTCAAAGAGTTGGAGCATTGTTTACGCAGGAGTGAGAATGTAGAAGCGAGGAGTGAGAATGGAAAAAACTCACCGCAGCAGCGGCCGCTCCTCACTCCTTGCTCCTAACTTCTATTGAATTAATACCGACTTATACAATTCTAAGTTTTTCAGGATTTCACCCGTACCCTTCACAACGGCCTTGAGCGGGTCGTCGGCGACGTGGATTGGCAGCTTAGTTTTGGTGGCCAATCGTTTGTCGAGGCCGTGCAAAAGCGCACCGCCGCCAGTCAAGTGAATACCATTGGTGTAAATATCGGCCGAAAGTTCAGGAGGGGAAATTTCAAGGGCTTTCATCACGGCTTCTTCGATTTTGGAAATCGATTTATCCAAGGCATACGCAATTTCGCTGTAGGTAACTTTGATTTCTTTCGGAATCCCAGTCATCAAATCGCGGCCCCGAATTTCAAAGTCAGCAGGAGGATTATCAAGTTCTGGAAGGGCCGAGCCTACTTCAATTTTGATTTGCTCCGCCGAACGCTCACCAATCAGCAAATTGTGCTCGCGGCGCATGTAATCCACAATGTCTTTGGTGAAAACATCACCAGCAATCCTAATGGACTGTTCACATACAATACCTGAAAGGGCAATAACGGCAATTTCGGTTGTTCCACCACCAATATCCACAATCATGGTACCGTTGGGCTGTGTAATATCGATACCGATACCAATTGAGGCCGCAATGGGTTCATGTACCATATAAACTTCCTTCGCGCCTGCGTGTTCTGCCGAGTCTTTTACGGCTCGTTTTTCTACTTCTGTAATACCCGATGGAATACAAATGACCATTCGGTGTGAAGGCGTGAAGAAGCGATTGTTGGGCGTAATCATCTTGATCATCCCACGAATCATTAATTCCGCAGCGGTAAAGTCGGCAATAACACCGTCTTTTAACGGGCGTATGGTTTTTATATTTTCATTGGTCTTTTCGTGCATTTGCATTGCTTTGTGACCAATCGCCAACACCTTCCCGTTATTCTTGTCCAAAGCAATGATAGATGGCTCATCCACAACGATTTTGTCTTTGTGAATAATCAGCGTGTTCGCTGTTCCTAAATCTATTGCAATCTCGCTCGTTAAAAAATCAAATAATGCCATGTTGTTTGCTTTCGCAGATTGACTAAAATTTAATGAGCCGCAAAATTAAAGGATTTTATCGGCTTTTTGACAGAATACAAAGCAAGTATTTTTTTGATTAAAGCCTTGAAAATGAGTCGAAGGTTTTACACCCTTTTACAAAATACGCCCAAATGATGCTCTTAGAAGAGATTGGGAGTGTTTGACGGCTATTTGTTTGGGCGATTTCCCGCTGAATCCGACGGCGTTTTTGGGGAAGTTCACCCAAAATCCACCTATAAAATGCAAAATGAGCTCTTACAATGGCCCATATATCTCGCCATTGACCATGCGGCAAATAACGAATTGATGAAACCCCGTCTAAAATAAGCCTCAAAAAGATAGTAAACCAGATACGATTGGCGGGCAGATTCTTATAGAGCATGGCCAAACTGTTGCGGTAATTGAGGAAGGTCTTGAAAGGGCTAGAAGGAGGAAGGGTGCCGCCGCCTACGTGATAAACCACCGATTGCGGACAGCAATATACGTGATACCCTGCCGAATGCAGCCGCCAACAAAGGTCAATTTCTTCCATGTGGGCAAAAAAATCCTCGTCAAATCCGCCCATTTCGTGAAAAAGCTTGGACCGAATCGCCAAAGCCGCGCCCGACGCCCAGAAGATAGGGACGGTGGTGTCGTACTGGCCCGTGTCGGTCTCGTTGTGGTAAAATATACGCCCACGACAGTACGTGTACCCGAGCCAGTCGATATAGCCTCCTGCGGCCCCTGCGTACTCAAATTGAGTTTTGTCATGATGGGCCAATAGTTTGGGTTGACAGGCCGCAATTTGAGGATTTTGGTCCAGCAGGTTGACGATGGGAGTCAGCCAGTGAGGGGTGACTTCAACATCAGAATTGAGGAGGATGTAATACTCGGCAGAGATGTTTTTCAGGGCGCGATTGTAACCGCCAGCATACCCATAATTTTTGGGTAAAATAATCGTTTTTACAGTCGGAAAATTTTGCTCTACCCAACTCACCGAACCGTCTGTAGAGGCGCTGTCGGCAACATATATCGCGGCGGATTTGGTATATTTAACAACAGACGGGAGAAACTTCTCTAAGAAGTTTCTCCCGTTATAATTAAGAATGACGAGGGCTACTTTGTCGATTGGCATTTACTTCATAAACTTACTCAAATCCAATCCAGGGATGTTGGGCAAAACGCCTTCCGTAGATTGCTGAATGTGAACTTTGATTTGGTCCTCGATATTTTCCAAAGCCCGATTAATGGCCGCAGTAATCAAATCCTGCAACATTTCGCGGTCTTCTGGCTTCATCAAATCGGGGTCGATGGTAAGGCTTACGACTTGTTTGCGCCCATTTACTGTTGCTTTTACGAGACCTGCACCTGTTTCGGCCGACTCGGTCAATTGCCCAAGGCCTTCTTGGGCCTCCTTCATTTTGGCTTGGAATTCTTTGACTTTTCCAAGCATTCCCATCATATCTCCAAACATAATTTTTGGGGGCTAAAACGTGTAATTTTTAGGGCGCAAAGATACATAAAAATAACAGCAGGCAATCAATTGTGTACAAAGATACAACGATTGATTGCCTGCTGTTGGGGTGTGATCAGTAAGGATTATTTCTCGCCTTCTTTCTGTTCTGGCTTATCAAGCACATACTGACTTTCAGATTGACTGTCGCGGGCGGCTGCCTGAGGTGCATTGTCCTGAGCGTATTTTTCGTAGTTCAGTTCTTTCTCCTCAACGGCAGTAGTGACGGGCTCCAGAACGGCTTCGGCATTTTTCTCGACCGTAATTTTAACTGCATCAACGGCAGCTTGCGTACGGAGGTAATACATTCCCGTCTTGAGTCCTTTTTTCCACGCATAGAAGTGCATGGAAGTCAGTTTGCCGTAGTTGGCATTATCCATGAAAATATTGAGCGATTGGGATTGGCAGATGTAGGCACCTCGGTCGGCGGCCATATCTACAATGGTCTTTTGTTTAATTTCCCAAGCGGTTTTGTACAGTTCTTTGAGGTTGGCAGGTACTTCTTCGATTTTCTGTACCGAGCCGTTGTGGGCCATGAGTTTATTTTTCATGGAATCGTTCCACAAACCTTCTTTTACGAGGTCTTTCAGAAGGTATTTGTTGACAACGATAAATTCTCCCGACAATACCCGACGAACGTAAAGATTGGACGTAAATGGCTCAAAACACTCATTGTTCCCCAAGATTTGGCTGGTTGAAGCCGTTGGCATTGGAGCCAATAGTAGAGAGTTGCGGACGCCAAATTTAACCACCTCTTTGCGCAATTTATCCCAATTCCAACGGCCGCTTTTTGGCGTTACATTCCACATATCAAATTGGAAAATACCCTGTGAAATCGGCGAACCTTTCCATGTTTCGTATGGCCCTTGCGTTTTGGCCAATTCCATTGAAGCCACCAATGCACCGTGGTAGATGGTTTCGTGAATGTCTTCGTTGAGGCGGCGTGCTTCTTCTGATTCGAAAGGCATACGCATCATCAAAAATGCATCCGCAAGACCCTGAATACCAATACCAATGGGGCGGTGGCGCTTGTTGCTACGCTCGGCTTCGGGCACTGGATAGTAGTTGAGGTCAATGATTTTATTGAGGTTTTTCGTCACTACTTTTGTAATGTCGAACAACTTCTCGTGGTTGAAATGCAAAAATCCGTCTTCTCCCTGTTCCACAAATTTTGGCAACGAGATAGAGGCAAGGTTACACACTGCCACTTCGTCGGGAGAGGTATATTCCATGATTTCGGTACACAAGTTTGACGACTTAATGGTACCCAAATTCTTCTGGTTGGACTTACGGTTGGCGTGGTCTTTGTAAAGCATGTATGGGGTTCCCGTTTCGATTTGGGACTCCATAATGGCAAACCACAAGTCCTGGGCTTTGATGGTTTTGCGGGCTTTGCCTTCACGCTCGTATTTTTCGTACAATTGTTCAAATTCGTCGCCGTAAGTATCCGCTAATCCTGGGCACTCGTGCGGGCAAAGCAACGACCATGTATCATTTGCTTCGACGCGCTTCATGAACAGGTCAGGAATCCACATGGCATAGAACAAATCGCGGGCGCGCAATTCTTCTTTTCCGTGGTTTCTCTTTAGGTCCAAAAACTCAAAAATATCGGCGTGCCAAGGCTCCAAATAAATGGCAAAAGAACCTTTGCGTTTTCCGCCGCCTTGGTCTACATAACGAGCTGTATCATTGAATACCCGAAGCATCGGCACAATACCGTTTGAAGTACCGTTGGTGCCTTTGATGTAGCTTCCCGTAGCGCGGATATTGTGAATGCTCAAACCAATACCACCCGCCGATTGTGAAATCAACGCGCATTGTTTGAGGGTATCGTAAATGCCGTCAATGCTGTCGTCTTTCATGGTAAGTAAGAAACAGCTCGACATTTGGGGCTTGGGAGTACCTGCGTTGAACAGGGTCGGGGTGGCGTGCGTAAACCAACGCTCCGAAAGGAGGTTGTAGGTTTCAATGACGGAGTCAATATCCTCCAAGTGAATCCCCACCGCTACGCGCATGAGCATGTGTTGAGGGCGTTCGGCAATCTTGCCGTTCACTTTCAACAGGTACGATTTTTCGAGGGTTTTGTATCCAAAATAGTCGTAACCATAGTCGCGGTCGTAGATGATGGTTGAATCCAGTAAGGCGGCGTGTTTACGAATAATATCGTGTGCTTCTTTTGAAATAAGCGATGCATTTTCCCCAGTTTTTGGGTCTGTGTACGTGTAAAGCTGCTTCATGGTCGCCGAAAATGATTTCAGCGTGTTTTTGTGAAGGTTTGAAATAGCAATACGGGCTGCCAGAATAGCGTAATCGGGGTGCTTAGTGGTCATAGAAGCGGCCGTTTCGGCGGCTAAAACATCCAACTGTGCGGTTGTGACGCCATCAAAGATGCCTCCTACTACTTTCTTGGCTACTTCAATCGGCTGAACATAAAGTGCGTCTAAGCCGTAGCACAATTTTTCGATGCGAGAGGTGATTTTGTCAAACTTGACCGATTCCCGGCGGCCATCACGTTTTATAACATACATAGACTTAAGAAATTATATGGGGTTAGCGATACCTTAGTTTGTGTTCTTTCTGAAAAATATAGTGCTTATTCGAGGGAGGCGATAATTGTTTCCCACATTTCTCAAAACGTTAGGTAAAGTCTGCGAAAATACGAATCTTTCCTGGCTCTCCACAACTCGACTTATTTCGTAGGCCGAGGAGAAATTTGAAAAATATAATCGTTATGTGACATTAAGAAATCGTTAACAAATTTGCTCTTAGCGGGTTACGCTAAGCGCGGGGGCTTGGGGTTCGTTGAATATTTATACGAAAAAAAATTCGAATATTTTTACCCCAAACTTTTCAATCAAGAATCTGATAAATGGAAGAATTGTTTACAATTGTAAACAAAGATTTTTTCCCTTCAAAATTTTCAGCCTACTTTTTTTGAAATAGTTATCAAGCGGTATCTGTTAAAAATCATATTCAATATCTATATCGCCATATTGGAAGTATTTCTCCCTTTTTAAACTCATTTTTTTCTTTTGGAAGCTCCAAAAATCCTTGATTATCAATAAGATTTGCAAAATCTCCAGAGCCGTGACCCGTCAGAGGCCGAGCCATCAGTGTTGCTCCTTCCTGAAATAATTGCACCTGCAGGAAGTAGGTAAGGGGTGAATTATATACGTAATCGTCACTTAGTGCAGCATAGATATTGTCCATTGCTGGAATTCCCAATGACTTGCGCAGCCACGGAATAAAATACCGACGAGCACAGACAAACGAAGAGACAGGGTTACCGGGCAGGGCAAAAACGACATTGTTGTTTTTGCGGCCAAACCAAAACGGTTTGCCAGGCTGTTGGCTGAGTTTATGAAAATATTTTTCGACCCCTTCGGCTTGCAGTGCTTTAGGGATAAAGTCCTTTTTGCCCTGCGACACCCCCCCGCACAAAATCAGCACGTCGTACTGGCTAAGGGCGTTTTGAATGGCCTGTTGGGTGGCCGACAAATCGTCGGGAATATGGACAAAATCAACGTTGATGCGGTAGTCTTTCAACAGGGTAGCTATGCAATGCACGTTTGAACTGCGAATTTGGTGGGGCAGGGGTGTTTGCTCTACTGCGACCAGTTCGTCTCCCGAAGTAATAATGACCACCGAAGGCAACTTTTTGACTGGAACATGGACCGCCCCGACGCTGGCGGCAATCGCGATTTCGGGTGGACCCAAAAGCGTGTGAGGTTGGATAATAGCAGTGCCCGCTCGGCGGTCTTCGCCTTGATAATGCACGTTTTGTCCTTTTCTAACGTCAGCGTTGAGATGAACAATGCCGTCTTTAATGGTAAAATCTTCGTACCGAATCACTAAGTCGGTGTTGATGGGCAACATTGCACCCGTCATTACCTCAATGCAAGCGTTGGAGTCCGAAAGTGTATGCTGTGTTTCGCCAGCGGTTTGGGTGCTTTCAATTAGGAAAGTCCGTTGCCCATTGGCATAACTTTGCCATTGAATAGCAATACCGTCCATCGTGACGCGGTCAAACGGAGGAAAGTCGCGGTCGGCTACGAGCGGCTCTGCCAATACCCGTCGGTGAGCGTCGTTAAAGGGCACATACTCGGTACCGTAGTCGATACTATTTTCTAAAATGATGCGGGTGGCTTCCGTAACGGTAGTTAATTCCATAAAATTAGTCTCTTTCGTGAATGGGGGTTGTGCGTAGGCGCAAAGCCGCGCCAGTACGGTCGGAGAAAACGGCCCGGATTTCGGCGACAATGGACAGGGCAATTTCTTCGGGCGAAATGGCACCTATGTCCAAACCGACGGGGGCGTGGATGCGTTCCATGTCGGTTTCCGAAATCTCAATTCCTTCTTGGGCCAGTTCGTCAAATATCTTTTCAGAACGTACGCGTGGCCCCAGCATTCCGACGTACGCAGCGGCCGTTTTCAGGACTTTGGGTAAATTGTATTTATCGGTTTTGAAGTCATGCGACATCAAAATGATGGCAGTATGCTCATCGATTAAAATCGAATCAAACTCCGCAGGAGTCACAATGGCGTCGGCCACGGAACTGAGCTTCTGCATGATTTTTTGTGGATTGGCCACCACCGTGGCGCGCCAACCGATTTCTTTGACCAGCCGCGCCAACGGCAGCACGTCGTATTGGTGCCCCATGAGTACAAGGTGAACTTCGGGAGGAAGAATTTCAATGAATATTTCCAGTTCTCGTCCGTCGGCAAGGCCAAAGGTAGCGGGGCGTGAGCGGCCTTTTTGGGTGAAATTATGAATCGTTTTTTCAATGTTTTGCTGTAAGTCGCGGTCGCCAAACACACTCAGACTTTCTGGTCCGGTATAGCGAACCATGTTTCCCGCCCGCAAATCATTGTATTCATCTTCCAAACCAATGATAGTCAGTAAAATATGCGTTTGGCGGCGTTCGGTCATGCAGCTTTTCAGAATTTCAACGGGATTGTTGGGATTCCCGATTTCTAAAGGCGTAAGCAATACGTCGATGACGCCATTGCAACCCAATCCCACGCCGATTTGATGTTGGTCGTCTTCGGTGGTATCGTAGGTGACTAAACTTGGCTGAGATTTGGCCATGGCCAGCCGAGCGCGTTTGAGGGCGTCGCCCTCCAAACAGCCACCGCTGATACCGCCTATCCACACCCCATCGTCCATGACTAGCATTCGTGCGCCCGTGCGGCGGTAAGAAGAGCCTTCAACGCGTACCACTGTTGCGATGGCCGCTTTGGTTTTTTCAGGATTTAAGTGATCGTAGGCGTTAATGATTGCTTTCAGCTCTTTCATGCTTTTGTATAAATCTATCTTGTCAGATTCACAACAAAAATAGTTTTTTCGTTCCTTTCAGCAATGACCTCCGTTAGTATTGGTCAAATTCGTTCCCGATATTTGCGCCTAAAAGCATATTCTTCCAAACATGAAATCAATCGTTGTGTATTGTGGTTCCAACGCGGGCAAGCGTCCCGAATATCTCCAATTGGCTACGGAAGTAGGTCTGGCCATGGCCAAACGGGGCATTAATTTAGTGTACGGAGGTGGAAACCTTGGCTTGATGAGAGCCGTGGCCGACGGCACGTTGGCGGGCGGCGCACAGGTAACGGGTATTATTCCTAATTTTTTGGCGGAATTGGAAGTAGCTCACCAAACCCTGACCGAAATTCATTTTGTGGATACCATGCACGAGCGCAAAGCCAAAATGGTGTCGTTGTCGGATGGCGTTATTAATTTGCCGGGCGGCTACGGAACGCTCGACGAAATGTTTGAGATTTTGGCATGGGCGCAGTTGAAAATTTTTCACGGGCCGGTAGGCGTCCTCAATTACAATGGTTTTTACAACAACTTGTTGGCGCACATGGAGGTAATGGTAGAGGAAGGATTCCTTAAACCTGAAAACCGCGATTTACTGATTGTAGCCGACAATATTGAGGATTTGTTGGATAAAATGCAGGCTTTTGTGCGGAAAGACAGTAAGTTAGAGCTGAAAAATATTCAGCGGGAGAAGTGAGAAGACAGTAGTGAGGAGTGACGGAGCTGACCGTGCGGTAAGTTAGTGCGGTTGTTTGCTCAAAACCGACCGAGAGGATTCTTAAATCCTCGTTTTTTTTAAAACCAAAGAATTCAGTTAAACATGTCAAAGACGCTTCAGGAAATATTGGCGGGTGTTCCAGTCATTTCGGTGACTGGAAATACTGGTATCGAACCAACGGGTATTGAGTTTGATTCGCGGCGCGTAGGTGCGGGGTCGTTGTTTGTGGCTCAAAAAGGCACACAGGTAGATGGGCATCAGTTCATTCCGAAAGTGATTGAAATGGGTGCGTCGGCGATTTTGTGTGAAGACTTGCCCGCTGAGTTGACCGACGGGGTCACGTACATTCATGTGGCAGATTCTGCCCGTACGATGGGTCTTTTGGCGGCTAATTTTTACGATAATCCTTCGGCAAAACTCAAATTGGTGGGCGTAACGGGGACCAATGGCAAAACCTCAACTGTGACGCTATTGTTCAAGCTGTTTCGTCAATTGGGCTACCGTGTGGGGTTACTTTCAACGGTACAAAACCAAATTGATGATGACGTTATTCCATCCACGCACACCACTCCCGACTCGGTCAAAATCAATGAATTACTGGCCGAAATGGTACGGCGTGGCTGTACGCATTGTTTTATGGAAGTGAGCTCTCACGCCGTGGCGCAGGAGCGCATTGCCGGGTTGCTTTTTTCGGGCGGTATTTTTACCAACATTACCCACGATCACCTTGATTTTCATAAAACGTTTGATAATTACATCAAAGCTAAAAAGGGCTTCTTTGATCAACTGCCCAAACACGCTTTTGCGCTCGTCAATATCGACGACCGGCGCGGCGGCGTAATGGTGCAAAATACCGCCGCCCGCAAAGAAACCTATTCCCTCCAAACCATCGCAACTTTCAAGGGAAAGCT
Source organism: Runella rosea (assembly GCF_003325355.1). Lineage (GTDB taxonomy): Bacteria > Bacteroidota > Bacteroidia > Cytophagales > Spirosomataceae > Runella > Runella rosea. The sequence goes on along the minus strand of NZ_CP030850.1, from coordinate 3,402,731 downwards.
CCTTGCCGATAGCCTTTTTGGTCTTCAAATGGAAATTGATGGCAAAGAAGTTTGGTTTAAATTGATTGGTAAATTCAACGCTTACAATCTGTTGGGGGTGTACGGTGCGGCGTTGCTGTTGGGAGAGGACGAAGAGCAGGTGCTTATGGCTTTATCGGCGATTACACCTCCGCCTGGCCGTTTTGAGCAAGTCGTCAGCGCGGATGCCATCGTAGGAATTGTGGATTATGCCCACACGCCCGATGCCCTTCAAAATGTATTGGAAACCATCAATGAACTTCGGGAAGGCGACCAGCAGGTGATTACGGTCGTGGGTTGCGGTGGAAATCGGGATGCTACTAAGCGTCCCGAAATGGCGCGTATTGCGGGAGAATTGAGCACCCGCGTGATTCTAACATCCGATAATCCGCGCAACGAAGAGCCCATGGCGATTTTGGCGCAGATGGAAGTAGGAATCTCACCCGTAGATTATAAAAAAATGAAAGTCATCGAAGACCGCCGCGCGGCCATTCGTTATGCCGTGTCGTTGGCGCAGCCGCACGACATCATTCTAGTAGCAGGCAAGGGCCATGAGACTTACCAAGAAATAAAAGGAGTCAAACATCACTTTGACGATAGAGAAGAGTTGAAGGAGGCGTTTGACGTAAGATAATAATAAGAAATTTTGATTCGTTTTGTTGCCGAATTAGCCGAGAAGTAGTGTGCGTATTTTTGCCAAAAAACAGGGGTAATTATCGGTTTTCCGATAATTTATCAGAAATCCTGATAAAAGTGAAAAATTACAAAGCTATTTTTCAAACCTAAAACTATTTCAAAGGCTTCGGCGTTTATGTGTTATATCTATTTTTGTAAAAGCTCCGACTTCTAAAATCGGAGCTTTTGTTTTTTCCATCGCTGATGGCATTTCAATTGCCTGCCTCTAAAATCAAATTAGCATAACAAGAACAGAGGTCGTAAATTTGCGCTTTCGCTGAAGATTTCGAAAGCTCACCAATGACTCACCTACCACTTTCTGAATTAGCTCAACGCCTCAAAGGCGAACTTCATTACGACAATACGATGCGCACGCTTTATGCCACTGATGCATCGGCGTACCGTGAAATGCCGCAGGCCGTGGCTATTCCTCAAGATATCGAAGACCTCAAAACGCTGATTTCCTTTGCGCGCGAACATCACACGTCGCTCATTCCGCGCACTGCGGGAACGTCGCTGGCGGGGCAAGTTGTGGGAAACGGCATCGTGGTCGATGTGTCGCGAACGTTTACCAAAATACTGGAAATCAATCCTGAAGAACGTTGGGTGCGCGTGCAGCCGGGCGTGATTCGGGACGAACTCAACATGGCGCTCAAGCCTTATGGCCTGTATTTTGGTCCCGAAACCTCTACCGCCAACCGCGCCATGATTGGCGGAATGGTGGGCAATAACTCCTGCGGCTCCAATTCAGTAGTTTATGGCTCTACTCGCGAACATTTATTGGAAGTGAAGGCATTACTGGCTGACGGGAGTGAGGTTGTTTTTAACTCTTTGGCTTCTCAAGCGTTGCCCAAAGAAGGACTTGAAGGGGCTATTTATGCTAAAACCTTTGATATTCTCTCGAATCCTGAAAATCAAGCGGAAATCCGAAAGAATTTCCCCAAAAAATCCGTTGAGCGCCGAAATACTGGCTATGCTTTGGATATGCTGTTGGATTGTCAGCCGTTTACGGAAGGCGGCCCAGCGTTTAATATGTGTCGTTTGATTGCAGGTTCGGAAGGAACGCTTTGCTTTTTGACCGAAATAAAACTCAACATTATTCCGCCGCCACCCAAAGCCCAGGGCTTGGTGTGTGCGCATTTTAATACCATCGACGAAGCCTTACGCTCTACCATTACGGCGCTCAAATACAAACCTCAGGCGGTAGAGTTGATTGATAACTATATTCTGGAATGTGCGGCTGAAAATCCCGAACAAAGCAAAAATGCTTTCTTTGTGAAGCGAAAAGCCGACGGTTCATTTCCCATTATTTTAGTGGTGGATGTGTCGCAGAGTACCAAAGAAGAAGTAGAAGCCGTTGCCGCCGAATTGATTGCAGACTTTGAAAACGAAGGCATTGGGTTCCATTATCCATTGCTTCATGCCGATGATACCAAGAAAATCTGGACGCTTCGCAAAGCAGGTTTGGGGCTTTTGGCCAACTTGCCCGGCGACGAAAAAGCCGTTGCGGTTATCGAAGATACGGCCGTAGATGTGTACGACCAACCCGCGTATATTCGTGATTTTAACGAGATTCTGCACAAAAATGGCATGTCGGCGGTGCACTATGCTCACGCGGGTTCGGGCGAAATTCACCTGCGTCCTATCATTAATCTCAAGACCAAAGAGGGCCACGCGCAGTTTCGGATGATTGCGGAGGAGATTGCGACCTTGGTTAAAAAATACGACGGTTCGCTGTCGGGCGAGCACGGCGACGGGCGATTGCGGGGAGAGTTTATTCCGCAGATGGTGGGCCCTAAAAACTACGAGTTGTTTAAAGAAATCAAACATACGTGGGACCCTTACAATATCTTTAACCCCAACAAAATTGTAGAAACGCCGCCGATGGATACGTTTCTACGCTACGAAGCGGGGCAGCAAACGCCCGAGTTTAAGACCTATTTCCGTTATCCCGACCAAAATGTACTACAACACGCCGAGCAGTGTAACGGCTCTGGCGACTGCCGTAAAACACAGCTGAGCGGTGGGACCATGTGCCCGAGCTTTATGGCAACCCGCAACGAGAAAGATACCACGCGAGCCAGAGCGAATGTGCTGCGCGAATTTTTGACACGCTCCGACAAAGCCAACCGCTTTGACCATAAAGAAATCAAAGAGGTCTACGATTTGTGTTTGGCTTGTAAAGGTTGCAAAGGTGAGTGTCCATCCAACGTAGATGTGGCGAAGCTAAAAATGGAGTTTTTACAGCAATATTATGATACCAACGGCGTGCCGATGCGGTCTTGGCTAGTGGGGAATTTCTCCAAAATGACGGGTATCGCGAGCTACGTTCCGTGGGCATACAATTTGATTTTTAAGAATGCGCCGTTGCGTCGTATCGCCAATCAAGTCGTTGGTTTTCATCCTGATCGGACAATGCCGTTGTTGCAGGATACCACCCTGAAGTCTTGGTTCAAGAAACATGTTCGGTCCGCCGATGCGTCGTCTCTGCAACAACAAAACAGGGTATATCTATTCTGTGATGAGTTTACGAATTATAACGACGTTGAAATCGGAAAAAAAGCCATTCAGCTTTTGGAGAAGCTGGGCTATGAAGTCATTATTCCTGACCATGCGCCAAGCGCGCGCCCTCAATTGTCGAAAGGGTTATTGAAAGATGCTAAAAAGATTGCGGAGCAGAATGTGCGTCTGCTTAAGGATTTAATCACCGAACAAACGCCATTGGTGGGTATTGAACCTTCGGCCATTTTGACCTTCCGGGATGAGTATCCTGACTTGGTCAGCGAAGAACTGATGGAAGCGGCAAAGGAATTGGCCAAAAATGCGTTACAGTTTGATGAGTTCATTGCACGTGAGATAGATGCAAAAAGAATAAGCAGTAAGCAATTTACAGCAGACAGTAAAAAGATAAAGCTACACGGGCATTGTCAACAGAAAGCGATTGCTTCGATGGTACCAACGAAAAAGATGCTTTCATTACCCAAAAATTACGAAGTAACCCTTATTCCAAGCGGTTGCTGCGGCATGGCTGGAAGTTTTGGCTACGAAAAAGAGCATTATGATTTGTCCATGAAAATCGGGGAATTGGTTTTATTCCCCACGGTTCGCAATCAACCCGAAGAAGTGATTATTGCCGCGCCTGGAACGAGTTGCCGCCACCAGATTCACGACGGAACAGGGCGAACTGCGTTGCATCCTGTGGAGATTTTGTGGGAAGCGTTGGTATAAAAAACGTCGGCGAGGTTCAAAACCTCGCCGACGTTTGCGGAATAAAAACAAAAAATGGCAAACCGAGAATCTCACCGCTACGACCACCTACCCTTGCTTCGGTCAAGACCTGGGGGATTCAGCAGGAGCTGGTAGTTCCGATTTGCCGCTGCAAAATTAGGAAATTGTAAACAACGCACCAAAAAGTGCAGGGGAATTGTTAATAGTTAATTGTTAAACGTTTGACAATTAAGCGTTTAAAATTGAATAAAAACCCCTAGTTGAGGGAAAAAGACTAAAAAGAGTGCATTAAATGATAAAACCTTGGATTGAAGCGGCACGTTTGCGGACGTTGCCTTTAGCGTTATCGAGTATATTGATGGGCTGCTTTTTGGCGGCAGCGCACGAAAAATTCAGTTGGACCATTGCTGTTTTGGCCGTGGTAACCACGATTTGTTTGCAGGTACTTTCTAATTTTGCCAACGATTACGGTGATACCGTCAACGGAAAAGACACCGAAGCCCGGCAAGGGCCGCAGCGAACGGTGCAATCGGGGGCGATTTCGGTAGATGCCATGCGAAGGGCCATCATCATTTTCTCCGTAATTTCTTTGGTGAGTGGAATCGGACTGTTGTATGAAGCCCTCAAAGATGCTACTTGGCAAACGTTTGCGGCTTTTTTGGGGTTAGGGGTCTTGGCCATTATTGCGGCCATCACCTACACGGCAGGTAAGCGCCCGTACGGATATGCGGGGCTGGGAGATGTGTCGGTACTGATTTTTTTTGGATGGGTAGGGGTGTTGGGCGTTTATTATTTACATACCAAAACGTTCGATTGGACATTGCTTCTGCCAGCGACCAGTTGTGGCTTGTTTGCCGTGGGAGTCCTAAACATCAATAACATCCGTGATATTGAATCAGATACGTTGACAGGTAAGCGCTCGGTACCCGTCAGGCTGGGGCGTGAGCGTGCGATTGTCTACCATTGGTTGTTGTTGGGGGGAGGAATGTTATGCAGTGTTTTGTATATGTTTTTTCATTTCGAGGCCCTTCCTCAATGGCTTTTTTTGTTGAGCTTCCCCTTATTTATTCGTAACGGTTTAGCGGTAAGTCGCTTAAAAAGTCCGCGTGAATTAGACCCTTATTTAAAACAAATGGCGCTCTCTACCCTGTTGTTTGTCGTGCTTTTCGGAGTGGGGTATTGGATTGGTTAGTATGTCTTTTAGTGGAAAATAATTTTGATACCAAGTTGGCAAGACGTTTAAAATTAGGTAGTTTTGACGGCTGAATCCCTGTTCACCTTCTAATTTCACCCCTTTTACGATGAAAAAAAATCCTATTTTGTTATTTGTTTTTTTCCTGTTTCTGGTATTCCCAACTCTTGTAAAAGCTCAAAAAACTGCGGCCGAGTTTTTTGAAGAAGGAGTGACAAAAAGTAAAGCGGGAGATTTTATGGCGGCATTGCAGGCGTTCAATCAGGCCATTTCCATGAGTCCAGAAAATGCCCCCAGCTACTACAACCGTGCCATGGCAAAGGCTAATCTGAAAGACAATCGAGGTGCCATTTTGGATTTTGATCGTTCGATTGAACTTAACCCTAAATATTCAGACGCTTATTTATACCGCGGAATCAGCAAGGCAAAGCAAGATGACTTTCGTTCAGCTATTCAGGATTTTTCAAGGTCTATTGAATTAAATCCTGATGACTCTCAGGGATATTATCAGCGGGGAATCAACCGGTCTCGTCTTGAAAATTACCGGGGCGCTTTGCAAGATTTAAACCGTACGGTGGAATTGGAACCCAACAACGCGGGGGCTTTGTACGCAAGAGGAAACGTAAAATTGAAACTTGAAGATTTTACCAGCGCATTAACCGACTTTTCGCGGGTGATTGACCTTACGCCAAAGAGCCCGTCGGCTTTTGCAGGCCGTGGATACGCTCGGATTAAACTGAATGATTTTAATGGTTCAGTGGCGGATTATTCAAAGGCAATTGAGTTGAAACCAGATGAGGCTGAGTCGTTTTATAACCGAGGGTTTTCGCGGAGCAAATTAGAAAAATACGAAGAAGCCATTGCCGATTTTGACCAGGCTATCACGCTCGACCCTCAAAATTATCGGGCCTATTATGGCCGTGGATTTTGTAAAAGTAAGTTAGGAAACCAACGCGATGCCATCAGTGATTTAAACAAAGCGGTTGATCTTAATAATACACCGACGGATTCGAAAGTAGTGTATGCTGGACGAATTTCGCGCGCTATTTTGGATGAATTGAGAGGCGTGGTGCAAGAGCGCAACAAAATCAATGAATTGTCGACAGAACGTTCGGAAGCGCTTTTTGCGAGAGCTGTAGGTAAAAATAAACAAGGAGACGGCAAGGGCGCCATCGTTGATTTAAACCGAGCCATTGAATTAAATCCTACTTACTACGAAGCGTATTTTACGCGGGGAATGGTAAAATCGGCTATGGGCGACCAACGCGGTGCCGTTTTGGATTGCTCAAGTGCTTTGAAACTTAATCCCAAATATGCCGAAGCGTATTATGTACGCGGCCTAATCAAGCATAGCCTTGGCGATGAAAACAGCGGTTGCATGGACCTCTCGAAAGCGGGCGAATTGGGCTACACGCAAGCGTATAAAGTAATCAGCGATTATTGTAATTAATAGCAAAACCTCATAGGTTTAGATAGTAAAAAGCGCAATCGGAGTCCCTGGTTGCGCTTTTTACTATGAATGGACTGGGATGACTTTCTTACTCAAATCGTAAGTGTTTCACTGATTCGCCCGAGTTGGCCAATTCAATGAGAGAGTCAATGCCGATTTGCAGATGGCGTTCCACAAATGTCGAGGTTACTTTTTTGTCGCTTTCTTCGGTTTTAACCCCTTCTGGAACCAACGGGTTATCAGAAACCAGCAACAATGCTCCATGTGGTATCTGATTCACAAAACCGACCGTAAAGATGGTGGCGGTTTCCATATCAATGGCCATGGTACGGATTTCGCGCAGATAATCTTTAAACACTTCGTCGTGTTCCCAAATGCGGCGGTTAGTGGTGTACACTGTGCCCGTCCAATAGTCTAGTTCGTGCTGTTTTATCACCGAGGAGACGGCACGTTGTAAGCGGAACGAAGGCAGCGCAGGGATTTCAGGACGCATGTAATCATTGCTGGTTCCTTCGCCGCGAATGGCCGCAATGGGGAGTACTAAATCACCGATTTGCGTCTTTTTTAGGCCGCCACATTTTCCTAAAAATAATACGGCTTTGGGCGAAACCGCCGACAGCAAATCCATGACCGTGGCGGCCATGGCGCTACCCATTCCGAAATTGATGATGGTGATATTGTTGGCCGTGGAGGTTTGCATAGCGCGACCCTGACCCTGTATTTCTACGTTGTATTTGTCGGCAAACATCTGTACGTAGTTGATAAAATTGGTCAACAGGATGTATTCTCCGAACGATTCAAGCGAAGTGCCTGTGTAGCGGGGTAGCCAATTTTCTACGATTTCTTCTTTGGTTTTCATTAGTTTTGTTGTTGATTTCTGGGAGGAATAGGTTAAAAAAAAGATTTGTAAGAATCAATGTCCTACAAATCCCGCAAAAGATGGTACAATTAAATTTGCCCGCCTTTGAGTACAAAGTTACAAAAATCGGCGAAAAACCCTACATTTTCGACATCATACGGCGCAAATACGTGGTGATTACGCCCGAAGAATGGGTGCGCCAACACGTATTGCATTGGCTCATGGGCGAGCATCGTTTTCCGAAGGCCCTCATTCGGACCGAAAGCGGCTTAACCTACCACCAATTGGCCAAACGCACCGATATTTTAATCTATGACCGCGAAGGGATTCCCTTTTTATTGGTGGAATGCAAAGCCCCGCACATCTCGCTCAACGACGTGGTTTTCGAACAGGCGATTCGCTACAATTCCATTTTGAAAGCCCGCTACGTATTGATAAGCAACGGAATGGATTACTTTGTTTTTGAAGTAAAAGACGGGCAGGCTTTTTTGTTGGATACCATTCCTTCCTATGCAGGGGGCACCGAATAACCGTTTATCGTTTCATCATTTTTTTCTGAAGCACTTCTCGGGGCGTATGGATACGTAAAATATACGTACCCGAAGGTCCTGTTACGGGTAACGAAATTTCGTTTTTGGCATGTTCAAGAAAATGAAGTTTGGTATCCAGCAACCGACCGTTTATGTCAAATACTTCCGTCAATATCTCCATCGGTCGTGGGGTTTTTAGTACCAATCGAGCTTGTTCTGAAAAAGGATTGGGGGCTAATTCTACGCTGATTTCGTTAGTCGTCGGGCTAGGGTCGACAGCCGTCAGTGTACCGGGCATAGAGGCATCAAGCCACGCTAATCGGGCTGAAAGCCAGTTTTTTAGCTCATTGATTTCACCCTGCCAAGTGGTAGGAACAGGCTTGGGGTTGGGCCAAACATATACCCCCAAAACGGGCCACCGCTGAAAATTACGCTGTTGGGAGGATTGTAAAGTAGTGGCTAGTGAGTCGATATAAGCATTGAGTCGTTCGGTTTTCCATGGGCCAGCGCGCATCCGTGTGTATTCACCGTAAAGGGTATTGACAAAATAAGGGTCTTCCAACATGCGTTTCCACTGGAAAGGCATCAGCCAATTGTCGTCTGGGCAAATATCGCCGTAAAGATAGGCCCAGCCATAGGGTTGGTTGCCCTGGCAATAATCTACGTTGGCAAATGCCAAATCGTAATCCCAAGCCGGACCCGCTTTGATTTTTCCTTTTTTACTGTCGCGTTCTTTGTGAAAAAAACTGCTGATTCGGTACCCGTCTACGTTCTTGGAAGCTTCATTGACCAGAAATATCTGTGCAAACGAAAGTGGGTCAAAATATCGCCGATAGCCGTTGACAGAATCTCGAAATGTGGCACCGTTTAGGACTGCTTCGGCGGTATTTACGTGGTTTCGAAGATAGAGCCGTTGCTCACTCGTCATGTCGTCAAACTTCGGGTACTCGTACAAATACAGGGTACGCTGCCCACGACTTGCTTTCAAGGGTGGAATTTGGGAGTACCAACCCGCACTTCCTCCCGAGCCAGTGGTTTTGTCGATTTTAAAGATGTAGCCGCCTGTGAGGGCATCGCCGCTGTTGTCGGCACTCGACATTTTGGTGATTCCGAGCCGCCCGTTGCTGCGTTTTATCTTTTCCATCAAAACATAAATGCCTTCATAACGACCGTTTACGACCAGTTCTACGTAGTGGGTTCGGCTGGCGTACATTCCCAAATCATTGGCCATCTTCATTGCCAATACATTGTGAATGAGGCTTTTCTCGTTGTAAGACGCAAACAAAATCCAATCTTCGTTTTTGGGCATTCCCAATAGCGCCACTTCTTTGTTTTCGCCTTGGGCGTCGCGGAGTTCAAAACCGTACGATTTTTTTGGGAACATCTGCGACGAGGAACCACGAAATTCAATGCCAGCAAAGCCATCGTACACGTTGGGGGCGTCGGTGAGGGAAGTGATTTTGTCGGGACCGTTGTAGATGATTTTTATTTTGACGGTTGTTTTGGGCTCATCCACAATCGATCTTCCTTCCGTCTCAATCACCACAATCGGTAAGTTGGTAGAGTAGAAACCTTGGGCATAAATACCGCTGTGGAACAACAGCCAACCGCACAATCCAATCAATTTTTTCATTTTTACAATCTTTTTTGCCCCCTTACGTTTCCATAGGTAATTAGTGAATAAATGTAAGAAAACAACCTTTTGTTTGTTGAAATAGCATCGTTTTTGTTTAAAATCGGTTACTGTTAAACGCATTTAAACAGAGAATGTTTAATTTAAAAACGTGAATGTATAAAACTCATTAACAAATGATTACGCAGGAAAAAACGACGGCCATGGACCGGAAAGAATTTTTTAAAATGGTTGGAATAAGTGTGGGTGCCATTGTATTACAACAATGTTTGTCTGGGTGTAGTACTGGAGGAACCGATGATCCCAAGCCAGGTGATGAAACGCCGACGAATGATTTTACGCTGAATGTCAACGACCCGAATTATACCGCCCTCCGTACCGCTGGGGGATTCATTCGCTACAAAGGAATCATCATTGCTCGTACCTTGCAGGGAGCCGTTATTGCGGTTTCTCAGGCGTGTACGCACGAAGGAACTCCCGTAAATTATGTAAGTTCAAACAGTACCTTTGTGTGCCCCAATCACGGGTCGGTTTTTTCGGATAGAGGGACGGTGCAGACTGGCCCCGCTACAAAGCCACTTACATCCTATAAAACCTCCTTTGATGCCTCTACGGGGGTGATTGAGGTTATTGTTTAAAAGTGAGAATGTATTACGAAATTCATCCCGCAAAAATTCTCCAAACTCCCGCGCCTAGTGACCCGTATTTTCGGCAGGCGTGGGAGTTTTGTCATGATTGGGCTTTGGGACAAACAACGTTTGTTCTTCATACCTCAGGGTCTACGGGGCAGCCTAAGCCCATTACGCTTACGCGCGCTCAAATGCAGGCCAGTGCCCGCATGACTGGGAAGGCACTGGGGTTGCAAGAAGGAGATGCCGCGCTCGTTTGCTTAAACGTATCCTACATTGCAGGCACAATGATGCTCGTGCGGGGCATGGAAATCGGCCTGAAGATGTACATTGTGCCGCCGTCTTCGCAGCCGTTTGAGGCGTTGTCAGAAGAAATTAACGTTGATTTTGCGGCCTTTGTACCGCTGCAAATCCAAACCATGTTAGAAACTCAACCGTCACGCCTTGATTCTTTAAAGGTCATTTTGGTTGGTGGAGCGGCGATTAGCGGGGCTTTATTGACCAAAATCAAAGCCGTGCACGCTTCGGTATTTAGTACCTACGGAATGACGGAAACCGTGTCGCACGTGGCTTTACAACGCCTTAACGGCGCTAATGAAGCGGATAAGTCGTACCAGTTATTAACGGGAATAGAAGCCGAGGTTGATGAGCGCAACTGCTTGCGAGTCAGGGGTGATGTGACCAACGGGGAATGGGTACAAACCAATGATGTGGTCGTATTTACGGGTGAGCGGCAGTTTCAAATTCTGGGTCGGGCCGATAATATCATCAATAGTGGTGGTGTAAAAATTCAGTTGGAAAAGGTAGAAAGGGCCTTTGAACGGGTATGGAATCGGGCAGAGCGGTATTTTGCGTGGTGGAAACCCGATGAGCGCTTGGGGCAACGATTGATTTTGTTGCTTGAGATCTCGGAAGTGGTGGATGTAGAAGCCTTAAATAAAGCGTTAATCTCTCTCTTAAGCCCTTACGAAATCCCCAAGGAGCTGATTAGGGTGGAAAAATTTCGCGAAACTCCCACGGGAAAAGTAGATAAACGGGCTACCTTTGCAAGTACCCAATCGTTGTAAAGACTTGAAAAAGCGACGATTATTCACTCAATCAATCCCTGAAAAATGTCATTGTTTCGTCAGATCATCCTTCATTTTGAAACCTCGGCTCAATTGCCGCCGCCTTATTCATACCAATATGCATTAACGCTTTCTCCCGTGGCGGAGCTTTTGCAGGTCGATTTGAATTTAACGTACACGCACCGCGACGAACTGGATGCCGATGAGATTGAAGCCGAGGGATTTACGGACAACGATGATTATCATTGGAAAGGGGAGTTAGACAAAGTATGGCGTGGCGAACTGGAAAAATTGTTGGCTAAAACCCGCCTCTCTGGAGGAATCATGCTCGACGATGAGCAGGATTTTTTGACCTTGGAGTGGCAAACGGAAAAACTCCAGCGGGGCCAGCCCGAAAACCTGAGCGACTGGCATTACTTTGCGCAGGAGCTGTTGCAGGCCATCTTCGAAACGTCGGGTAAAGAGCGCGCTTTTGAATTACACATTCTTGATGTGACCGCGCAGGGAACGGTGGAAGCTATTGTAACGGCCTCTTTTCGGACGCGCAATGCGCAGATAAAACGTGTGGTGGATGGTGGCAAATCATCGCTTCGGTTTTATCCGTGGCACGAATTGCCGCATTTGATGGAGGTGCTTTATGCACCCAATTGGCTCTCTGATAACGCCGCCACCCAAAAGCCTAAACGCAATGGGCTGTACTTCAATCCAGGTGATGAATTGTGGTATGAGTACAATAAACAGGTGGTTGAGCCTGGAAAAGGCGCTTCGACTTTGCCTAAATTAAAAAGCCTGATTGGCAAATTATTGAGTTAACCCCTCGCTGCCCAATATTTTTTCGGCTGTATTTTTTATGAAAATTCGGACCAAAATAGCGCTTCAGTTTACGGCCATCATCGCGTTGATTTTGGCTACATTCTCAGCGTCGTTTTATTACATCGCCCAACAAAACCGCAAAGATGAGTTTTTTGCGCGGCTGCGCGACCGGGCTTTGACGGATGCCAATTTGCTCATAAAAGTAGGCCCAATCAATACCAAACTGCTGAAACTCATTGATCAAGAAACGCTTTCTAAGCTGTACGCCGAGAAAGTGTTGATGTTTAACGCCGACAATAAAGTTCTTTACGCCAGCTACAGCGCCGATAGTCTGGAAATTTATTACTTCTACAATCCTGAGTTGTTGAAGCGCGTACGTGAGCGGACCTACGTCGAAACCACCCGCGACAGCCTCGATGTGGTGGGCGTGATGTATACAGATGAAGAAAAAGGGGAGTTTGTGGTGATGGCTTCGGCGCAGGATTACATGGGCAAAATTCAGCTCGAAAAACTCCGGGAATCGTTGGTCTATAGTTTTTTGTTTGGGGTGCTGATTACCATTGTGTTAGGGTTCATCTTTGCAGGGCAGTCGCTCAAACCTATTTCGGCGATGAACAAGGAAATCAGTACAATCACTGCCTATAACCTTCGAAAACCGCTCAATGAAGGGAATCGACAGGATGAGATTGCTCAATTGGCCATCAATTTTAACCAAATGCTAGAGCGACTCGAAGAGTCGTTTGACTTACAGCGAAGTTTTGTGTCCAATGCTTCGCATGAATTACGGACACCGCTGGCAGGATTGAAATCCGAAATTCAGGTCTCATTGGAAGAAGAGCGCACACCCGACGAATACCGTAAAGTGCTGCGCTCGGTGCTAAATGATACCCAACGGCTCATTCAGTTGACCAATGGTTTGCTCCAATTGGCGCAATCGGAAAAAAAAGAGCGTTCCATCAGTTTTCAGGAAGTGCGGCTTGATGAGCTGATTTTTGAAACGCAGGAGGAGTTATTAAGCCTTCATAATGATTATCAGATAAACATTGATTTTGACGATATACCTGATTTAGAGCAAGATATTACCGTTTTGGGCAATGGGCCTCTCCTAAAAACCGTCTTCAGTAATCTGATTGATAATGCTTGTAAATATTCTTCCGAAAAACGGGCGGAAGTGCGCATTGGTTTCAACGACAAAAGTTGTTTCGTTCGGGTGATAGACAAGGGAATCGGGATTCCTGACGACGAGAAACAGCGCATTTTTGAGCCGCTTTACCGCGCCAAAAACGCCACTGCTTTTCGCGGATACGGCATAGGCCTGTCGGTTTGCCGGCGGATTGTGGATATGCATCGAGGCTCGATTCGGTTGCAGAGTGAATTACAGAAAGGCAGTACTTTTGAGGTAGTATTGCCGCACGTTTAGCGATAAACTAATTTACTAACCCCCATATTCGTGGAAACTTCTGACAAATCTGTATTCAAAGCTCAATTCAATGAGCTTGTTAAGCCCTACATGGTGCTCTATGTAGGCTCGCTCTTTTTCGTTACCGTCATCGGGATTGTTCTGCTGCCATTTTGGTTTTTGGGCGTAGGCCAGTGGTGGAGCCGCCATTATTACGACAAGCTGGAATGTGAACTCACCGAAACCGCCATCCGCTTCAAAAAAGGGATTTTGGTGCAGGTAGAGAAAACGATTCCATTAGAAAATATTCAGGATGTGACCTTTGTGGAAGGGCCGTTGTTGAAGTACTTTCACTTGTGTATCCTCAAATTTGAAACGGCTGGTCAAAGCGCAGGTCAGGCAAATGATATGCAACTGGTCGGTATTATCAACGCGCAGGAATTGCGTAACTTGATTTTGTCGCAACGCCAAAAACGAATGCAGGCAAAAAACACCGCCCCTGCCAACCCCGTTTCCGACAACGCAGTCGTGCTTCAGGAAATAAAAGAATTGTTGGCCGATATTAAAGGCATTATGCAGAGCCAACGTGTTCAGTAATTTGTTTTGATTAGAAAAGCGCGCTCCATTGCTTTTGCAGTCAAATCGTTTATTCACTCAAACTTCCCAAACGACACAACTATGTTTCGTCGCGACTTTGTAAAATCTGCCCTTACGGCTACGGGAGCCACGTTGGCGGGTGGCACTGCTGCCGCTTTCAATACGGCCGCTCCCAAGGCAAAAAATAACTTTAAATTGGCGTATGCTCCCCACTTTGGGATGTTTAGCAACAGCGCTGGCAAAGACCCCATCGACCAGCTCAAATTCATGGCCGACAATGGCTTCATGGCCTTAGAAGACAACGGTATGATGGGAAAACCTGTAGAACTGCAAACCAAAATTGGAGAAACACTGGCCAAATTGGGCATGACAATGGGCGTGTTTGTGGTAGACAAAGGCGGAAACTCTCAGAATACGCTGGCCGCCGGCAAGCAGGCCCACGTAGATATTTTTCTGGACGGCTGCAAGCGCGCCGTAGAAACCGCCAAGCGTTGCAATGCCAAATGGATGACGGTCGTGCCTGGTGATTTTGAGCGTAATCTCCCCATTGGTATCCAAACAGGCCATGTGATTGACGCTTTGCGTCGCGGGGCGGATATTTTGGCTCCGCACGGATTGACAATGGTGTTGGAGCCGTTGAGCGACAGCCCTAATTTGTTCCTGCAAACCTCTGACCAGACCTACGAAATTTGCCGCGCGGTCAACAGCCCTGCGTGTAAGATTCTGTTTGACATCTATCATATGCAGAAAACCGAAGGGCACATCATTCCGCACATCGACTGGTGCTGGAGCGAAATCGGGTATTTTCAAATCGGTGATAACCCAGGCCGTAAAGAGCCAACTACGGGTGAAATCAATTATAAAAACGTGTTTAAGCACATTTATACCAAGATGAAGGCCAATAACCAAAACTTCATTTTTGGGATGGAACACGGCAATTCCAAGCCCGGCAAAGAAGGCGAAGAAGCACTAATCAAAGCCTATATTGAGTCAGATAGTTTTACGATATGATTTGCTAACTTTGCGGTCTAAACGTTGGCGAGGCTTTGAATAACGTCGGCGAGGTTCAAAACCTCGCCGACGTTTCATTTCACCGACGTTAACTTTACTGCATGAAATCACTTCTCAAAAATATCATTGGCCCCGCAGGCCGCAAAAAACTTAGGGCCGTTCAAGCATCAACTCGGGCGGCTATTTACGGACTAGGCAATGAGGTCGAATGTCCGATTTGCGGCAGCACCTACAGTCAATTTCTCCCCTTCAACCGCCCCAATGCATTGTGTCATACTTGCAAGTCGCTCGAACGGCATCGGTTGGTGTATTTGTATCTGAAAAATAAAACGGATTTTTTTGAGGGGCCTAAAAAAGTGCTGCATTTTGCGCCCGAAAAGTGCCTTCACGACGTCATTCGGCAATATTCTAATATCGACTACCAAACCGCCGATTTGATGACGACCTACATCGATGCCATCGGTGTCATGCCCGACCACGTCATGTCGGTGACCGACATCAAATTTCCCGACAATACCTTCGACGTCGTTATCTGCAACCACGTTTTTGAGCTCGTACCCGACGATGCGCTCGGAATGCGCGAGATTTACCGGGTGCTCAAACCCAACGGTTACGCCATCATTCAGGGAGCGGTCAACAATCATCTTACCCAAACCATCGAAACCCAAGACCTCAGCCCCGACGAGCGCAAACGCATCGCGGGTGCGCACCAGCACGTACGCCGCTACGGTCTCGATTATCGTCGCCGCCTTGCCGGCGCTGGCTTTCGCGTAGAAGTAAGCGATTACGTCAAAAAACTTGACTACAAACGCTACGGACTCATGGCCGATGAGGAAGTGTATGTGTGTTGGAAGTAGTGTATTTGTCAATCTGAAAGGGGCTGCGATAGAACTACACCCTCCGATTATTCTTCCGGTACACACTCGGCGTCTGGCCCGTTACTTTTTTAAAAGTTCTGGAGAAGTACGCTAGGCTTTCAAAACCCGTTTCGGCGGCAATTTCATTGAACGTTAAATCGGTGGTAATTATTAGAAATTGAGCCCGCTCGACGCGTTTTAGTTGGATGTAGGCCGCAGGTCGCTCACCCGTGCTTTCTTTGAAGATTCGAGAAAAATAATCCGCATTTTGGTGGACTCTTTCGGCCAAAAACGCCACGGTTAAGTTGGTTTGAAGGTTTTGTTGAATATAGCGTATCGTCTCCGAGACTTTATAAGAGAGGGTAGTTTCGGAATCAGAACAAAAGTCTTCGGTACCGATAAAACGGGAGAGTAATTGCAAGATAATGCCCTGCGTTTCGACGTAGGCCGACAGCGATACACGGTTGTTTAGCTCCTGAAATTCCTGAATGATGGGGCGTTTTTCGTACTCTTTTGGGTCGGTGGATTTGAATAAACCGCGCTCGGGGTTTAAAGTAATCAGGCGTTTGAAATGCCTAAAATCGTCGCTATTGGCGGGAATTTTAAATATTTTTCGGTTGCCCACAAAAAAAGAAACCTCATCGGAAGTTGCTTCTAAAATATGCAGATAGTATTGGCTCAAATCATTAGGACAATAATAACTGCACTGCGTAAAACTCGGAATGAGGTATAAAAAATGGCCCTCAAGCGTAACGTTTTGTGTGGTATTTGAGAGCGTTCCATGACCTTCATCAATCAGATATAATCGGTAAAAAGGACTGATAATGTGCTTATAGTTCCAGCTTTTGTTCAACTGTACATAATCCACGTTGAGTAACGAAAAAGTGGAGTTAAAAGCAAATTTGTGCGTAGACATAGAACACTGATTATAAGATTTTTAATAAGAATTATGTTGTTAGTACGCGTAAATTAGGATAATCATAAAAGTCAGTGTTCTATAAATTCAATCATAAAAATAAGCGTTAAAAGTCGGATTTGTGCAAACCTTAGTCTTGTTTGTATAATTCAAATAAATAATTAAACTTTAAATTTGTCAGCCTAAAATTAGAAGTCATCATGCCTCGATATTATTTGCTGCTTTTTGGGATTGTGTGCTTGTCGGTGATTGGATGCACTCCTGATCTCCCCGACGACGTAGCGGCGGCGTATAAAGAATTGCCCGACGAATTGGATTACAATCTGCACGTCAAACCTATTTTGTCGGATAAATGCTTTGCCTGCCACGGCCCCGACAAAGCCAAGCAAAAAGCGGGTTTACGACTCGATATTGCCGACTTTGCGTTTGCGAACCTTCCCGAAAATCCCAATAAAGTAGCCATCGACCCTGGCGATTTGGAAGATAGCGAAGTGTTTCATCGCATCCTTTCAACCGACCCCGAGTACATGATGCCCACGCCCAATTCGCACCTGCAACTCACGGCGCAGGAGAAGGCCGTATTGGTCAAATGGATCAAAGACGGGGCCGAATACAAACCTCATTGGGCGTTTGTGGCGGCCGAAAAGCCCGACGTTCCCGACGTACAAAACGAAGATTGGGTCATTAATCCGGTAGATAATTTTATCCTTAAAAAACTCGAAGAGGAAAAATTATCGCCCGCTAAAATGGCCGATAAAGAAACACTACTTCGGCGGCTTTCGCTCGATTTGACGGGCTTGCCGCCTACATTGGCCGAAATCGACGCGTTCTTGAAAGATAATTCCCCCGATGCTTACGAAAAACAGGTAGACCGTTTGTTGAAATCACCGCATTATGGCGAAAAAATGGCCGTAGATTGGTTGGATTTGGCCCGTTTTGCTGATTCTCACGGCTATACCGTCGACCGCCTGCGCGATATGTCGCCTTACCGCGATTGGGTCATTGGGGCGTTCAACAAAAATATGCCCTACGATAAGTTTGTCCATTGGCAATTGGCAGGCGACTTGATGCCCCAGCCAACGAAGGAAATGCGGATTGCCACGGCCTTCAATCGCAATCACCAGCAAAATCTGGAGGGCGGTATCATTGAAGAAGAGTTTCAAACGGAATACGTAGTAGACCGCACCAATACCTTTGGCGACGCATTTTTGGGGCTTTCGGTCGGTTGTGCCAAGTGCCACGACCATAAGTATGACCCTATTTCGCAGAAAAATTATTACGAATTGTTCAGCTTTTTCAACAATGTGAAGGAAGCGGGACAGATTTCTTGGGACGATGCTATGCCTTCGCCCACGTTGTTGCTGCCGACTTCGGAGCAGGAAAAAGTGCTGGCATTTATCAATACCCAAATCAAACAGCAGGAAGCCGTTGTAAATCAAACAAAAACAAAGGCGGGGGGAAGTTTTGACCAATGGCTTGTGGCAAACGGTCATCAAAAATTGGCCAAACAAACGATTCCGCAAACGGGTTTGATAGCCCATTTTGGGTTTGAAAATGATTTAAAAAATAGCCTTAGCCCAAAACAAATGGGCCGAATGTTGCGTGAGTCGGGCGAGGAAACGCCCGCTTTTGCCGACCGAGGTAATACTAAAGCCTTGGCCCTCAACGGTGATGTGTGGCTAGATTTGGATTGCGTAGGCGCGTACCGGAAATCCCAACCCTTCAGCGTAGGGCTTTGGGTAAATATCCCCAAAAATCTGAAAGAAGGGGTCATTATTCACAAAAGCCAAGCGGAGCGATTGTATAATTTTAGGGGCTGGCATTTGTATTTAAAAGACAATAAGTTTGAACTCAATATGGCGCACGTTGCGCCGTCAAATGCCATTACGCGTGTATCGAAGCAATCGGTCGCGCGTGATAAATGGATTCAGTTGACCATTACGTATGATGGCTCAGCGCAAGCGCAGGGGCTTCGGTTGTACTTGGATGGTAGCGAATTGGCGATGGAAACTACGATGGACCAACTTCAAAAAGACATCTTGTTTCGGTCGCGGGAGCAGTCGGGGATTCAGGTAGGTGGATGGTGGCGCGGCTGGGGATTTACCGACGGAAAAGTCGACGATATTACGTTTTACGACCGAGTTTTGACGTCGTTTGAATTAAAACAGTTGGCCCAAAAAGCCAATTGGAACGCCATTGCGACCAAAACCAAAGCGCAGCTTTCGGCAGTTGAATTGGCTGATTTAAAGGAATATTACTTATCTGCCATTGAGCCGACTACCCTCATAGCGCGCCAAAAATTGCAGCAATTGCGCTCAACCTTGGCCGATTCGACCGAGAAAGTGAAAGAATTGATGGTGATGCAGGAATCGCCAAAACCCAAGAAAGCACACGTTCTTTTGCGGGGTAATTATGATGCGTTTGGCGAAGAAGTTTTTCCCAATACGCCCGAAACAATTTTAGCTTTCCCCAAAGATTTTCCCAAAAATCGCTACGGATTAGCACAGTGGCTCACGCACGAAGACCATCCCCTCACGGCGCGGGTAGCGGTGAATCGGTTGTGGCAAAATTTCTTCGGAACGGGTTTGGTAAAAACCACCGAAGACTTTGGAAATCAGGGAGAATTGCCGAGTCATTTAGGCTTGCTAGATTATTTGGCGGTTACGTTCAGAGAAAGTGGATGGGACGTAAAACAGTTGAACAAACTCATCGTGATGTCGGCTACTTATCGTCAAGCCTCCCAAACGACCAAACAAGCCCGCGAAAAAGACCCCGAAAATCGTTGGTTGTCGCACGGGCCTTCTTATCGCCTCACCGCCGAAATGATTCGGGATAACGCATTGATGGCGAGTGGATTGTTGAATCCCGAAATCGGCGGCCGCAGCGTGAAACCGTACCAGCCAGAAGGCTTATGGCTTATCAATAGCGCCAATTACGTGCCCGATTCGGGCGCGGCGGTGTATCGGCGCAGTTTGTACATACTGGCAAAACGCGCTGTTCCGAACCCTACCCTTTCGACTTTTGATGCCACTTCTCGGAGTTTTTGTGTGGTACGTCGTCAAAAAACCAATACCCCTTTGCAAGCTTTGGTCACGCTCAACGACCCGACATTTGTGGAAGCCTCTAAGGTGATGGGCGAGCAAATGGCCCAAATGCCCGATCCCAAACAGGCCATTGTGACGGTTTATCGAAAACTGACGGGACGCAGGCCGTCGTCCAAAGAAGTAGAATTGCTAGCGGCCTTACAAAAGGCTCAACTGCAAAAATTTAGCCAAAACCCGTTAAAAACAAACGGTTGGCTTATGGCTGGGCAATACAAAGCAGATGCGAAATTGGACGCGTCGCTTATTGCGGCCAATGCCGTAGTTGCGAGTACAATATTGAATTCAGACGCAAGTTTAACAAAGAGATAACCGCCCGACTATCACCATGTCACATCATCACGACGACGAATTTAGACTACATACGCCTGATTTTCAGGAGTTAAATAAGCGGCTTGACCGGCGTCATTTCCTGACCAAAACCTCATTGGGGTTAGGGGCATTGGCGGTGGGCTCACTGTTTGGTGCAAAGCATTTGTTTGGTGCTTCACCAGGGATTAAAGAAGAAAGTT
Organism: Runella rosea; assembly: GCF_003325355.1. Taxonomy (GTDB): domain Bacteria; phylum Bacteroidota; class Bacteroidia; order Cytophagales; family Spirosomataceae; genus Runella; species Runella rosea. The sequence goes on along the minus strand of NZ_CP030850.1, from coordinate 3,382,244 downwards.
CGGCCAATCTGGAGGAAGAAATTCTGAAAGCATTACCGCACATTGCTCCTAAGGCCAAACGGGTGGTATATCTTTTTATGGCGGGTGGTCCGTCGCAGTTTGAGACGTTTGATTATAAACCCAAACTCTACGAAATGGCGGGCCAAAACCTTCCAGATTCGGTGCGAAAAGGGCAACGGCTCACGGGAATGAGCGCCAACCAAAGCGCTTTGCCAGTGGTGCCGTCTATTTATAAATTCAATCAACACGGTAAAAATCAAACGTGGATAAGTGAACTCTTACCTTACACCGCGCAGGTGGTGGATGAACTCTGTTTGGTGAAATCCATTCATTCTGAGGCCATTAACCACGACCCTGCGATTACGTTTTTCCAAACGGGCAATCAGCTTCCTGGGCGCCCGTCGATTGGTTCGTGGGTGAGTTATGGTCTTGGGTCAGACAACCAAAATTTGCCAACTTTCATTGTGTTGGTTTCTAAAAATGCCCCCCGTGATCAGCCCTTGTATGCGCGCTTGTGGGGAAATGGTTTTTTGCCTTCCAAACATCAGGGTGTGCAGTTTCGGTCAGGAAAAGACCCCGTTTTGTTTCTCAATAATCCCGAAGGCTATGAAGGCAACGACCGGAAAGAAATGCTGGATTATTTGACCAAACTCAACCAACTCCAAAACGAAGCTTACGGGGACCCCGAAGTGGACGCCCGAATTGCGCAGTACGAAATGGCGTATCGGATGCAGACCTCGGTGCCCGAAGTGATGGATTTGTCGGGTGAATCGGACGAGGTTTTTAACCTGTACGGCCCGGACAGCCGTGATTCGGGTACGTACGCGGCCAATTGTATTTTGGCGCGAAAACTGCTCGAAAAAGACGTCAAATTTGTGCAACTCTACCACCAAGGTTGGGATCAACACGGCGGGTTGCCCAAAAACATTGCCAATCAGTGCAAACAGGTGGACCAGGCTACGGCGGCGCTGATTATTGACCTCAAACGTCGCGGTATGTTGGACGATACGTTGGTGATTTGGGGCGGAGAATTTGGCCGGACCGTGTATTCACAAGGTAAACTCACTGCCGATAATTACGGCCGCGACCACCACCCGCGCTGCTTTACGATGTGGATGGCGGGAGCAGGAGTGAAGCCGGGAATCAGTTACGGAGAAACCGATGATTTTAGTTATAACATCATCAAAGACCCCGTTCATGTTCATGATTTTCATGCTACGTTGATGCACTTGCTGGGCGTTGATCACGAGCGACTTACCTATAAATTTCAAGGTAGACGTTTTCGTTTGACGGATGTGCATGGGAAATTGGTGAAGGGAATTTTGGCGTAAGATGTATGCTTACTGTCGTGGAAGGCCCCATTTTGATGCCGTGGTTGTGTGTTATCACCAACTACCCACTTGCACTCTATTCTTAGCATAAAAGCCTTATTAAAAATAAAGCGTTTTTCGGCCATTGAATAGTAAAAAAGGGGGGCAAATGTACTTCTGAATGAAAATCTCCTTTTTATCCGATGGAATCATTCGAAAATAAGAATTCAAGAAGAAACTTTCTGAAAATAGCCACTGGAACCGTGGCGGGAATTGTTACGTCTGGTACGTGGGCCGAAGCGGCCTTTTTGGGTGATACGCACAGGGCATTATCGTTGCCTTTGGGTATCTGTACCTCATACGACAAAACACCGCTGATGAAAAGTTTGGGCTATTCGTTTATCGAAGAAAATGTCGGACGATTCCTGATACCTGATAAAGGTGGGGACGAGCAATACCAAAAAAATGCCGCCGCTCTTAAGTCTGAGCGTTTTCCCGTTAGGTCGTACGTAAGTTTTTTTCCAGGAACGCTTAAGTCGGTAGGTAATGATACGCACCATGACGCTATTCTCCAACGTGCCGATTTGGCCCTCAAACGCGCCAAAGAGTGCGGTTCCGCCAATATCGTGTTTGGAAGCGGCGGTTCACGGTTCATTCCTGAAGGATTTGACCGCGAAAAAGCCAAACAGCAACACATCGAATTGAGCAAAAAAATGGCCCTTCTGGCCGAAAAGCACGGGGTGACGTTGGCCATTGAGCCGCTCAACCGCAGTGAAACCAATTTTATCAACAGCTTGGCCGAAGGCGTTGAAATTATCGAGGCGGTCAATCACCCGCGTTTTCGACTGTTGTGCGATATTTACCACATGATGAAAGACAACGAAGGGCCCGAGCAAATTGTGAAATACGGTAAATACATCACCCATTGTCACATTGCCGAAAAGCAGAATCGTACGGCACCGGGCGTGGTTGGCGATGATTTTAGGGAATATTTCAAAGCGTTGAAAAAGATAAAATATAAAGGCGGACTATCTATCGAGTGCCGCTGGAAGGATTTCGACAATGAAGCCAAAAAGAGCATCGAAGTGTTGAAACAGCAGATGTCAGAAGTGTAAAATCTCGGAGATAATTGCCCGTTAGCCTTTTTAAGTTTGGATAACTTGAAAAGGCTTTTCTTGTCTAAATAAATACAATCGTTGAACTTTGCCGACAAACCCTTTTTTTGGATGACCTTTTTTAGAAAAATACTTTTAGTAGGCTTGACCTGTTGGTTGAGCCAAGCCGCTTGGGCGGTAAAAATTGATACCGTGGAAACCTACAGTGCTTCCATGAAAAAAAGCATCAAGGCCGTGATTATTACCCCCGATTCCTACGACGGGAGCAGGGAGTTTCCGGTGGTGTATTTGTTGCATGGCTACGGCGATAGCTACAACGGATGGGTCAAAAAAGCCCCTTTTATGCGTGAGGCGGCCGATTTGTACCAAGCCATCATCGTCTGTCCTGACGGTGGATTTTCAAGTTGGTATTGGGATAGTCCCCTTGATCCGACGATGCGGTACGAAACCTACGTTTCCAACGAATTGGTGTCTTGGGTTGATGGTAAATACAAAACCATCAGAAGCCGCGCAGGGCGGGGCATTACTGGTTTGAGCATGGGCGGCCACGGCGCGTTGTATTTGGCCCTGAAACACCAGGATGTATTTGGCGTGGCTGGCAGTATGAGTGGGGGCGTCGATATTCGGCCGTTTCCTAATAATTGGGACATGGCCAAACGGTTAGGAAAATATGCCGAAGCACCTGAAAACTGGGAAAAGAACACCGTTATCAATATGTTGCACCTGCTAACGCCTAACTCGTTGGCGCTCATCATCGACTGCGGCAGCGAAGATTTCTTTTATCGGGTCAATAACAATCTCCACGAAAAACTGGCGGAGCGCAATATCCCCCACGATTATATTTCCCGTCCGGGCGGGCACAACTGGCCTTATTGGAACAGCGCGGTGAGTTATCAATTGCTGTTTATGAAGCAGTACTTTGATAAACAGAAAAGCAAATAGCGTCGGTATGGCCTTCAAACATTTTGTCCGCGATAGTTGGCTCACTGCTTCGTATTACACGGGCCTGAGTCAATTATATCATGCGTTGATAGGGCGAAAGCAGGGTGTTGTTTCCTATCATAATGTATTGCCAATAAGCACTTTACCGCCGTTTGATACGTATAATGTAGACGTTACTGCGGCGGTGTTTGACAAGCAGTTGACTTTTTTGAAGAAGCATTTTCGGGTCTTGCCTATTCAAGAATTGGAAAATCCACAAGCGCAAGGGCTGTTTTTGACCGTCGACGATGGGATGCTGAATAACTACGAAATTCTCGCGCCAATTCTTGAAAAACACCAACTCTCTGCGCTCTTTGCGATTTGTCCTGCCATGATTGATGGTGAACTCCCGCACATTTGGCGCGACCATCTGTTTTTGTTGTTGCAACAAGCCCAAGGTCAGGATTTTTTTTTGCCACTCAATCAATACCAACAGCCTTTTTATATGACGCAAGATTTGCGAAATCTTAATAACCTCACCCGGGAGTTAAAAAAATACATTTACCAACATCAAATCGAGGATATTTACGGACTTGTAAGAGAGATTTGTGGAAAGAACGGTTGGGGCTATACCCAAGTGATGCATGACCCACTTCGCTATCAATTCATGAATTGGGGTCAAATAAGGGACTTAACAAAACGCGGTCACCGCATAGCTTCACACACCATGACCCACCGCGTGTTGAAGTTTTTGTCAGAGGAACAAAAGCGATATGAGTTGGTGGAGTCTAAAAAACGCCTTGAAAAGCAACTGAATGCATCAGTAGATATTCTTGTGTACCCATACGGAAGCATGGCCGAAATTGACGACGCTACGGTCAGCGCAGTGAAAGAGGCGGGTTATCAAACGGCGTTGATGAATGTTCAACATCATTCACTTTCCACGCCTCATCTTACGTTGCCGCGTTTTGCTTTTCCACCCATTGCCGATGCGCCGCATTTGCACGCGATTGTGTCGGGCTATAAATTTTTGTTTCGGTAGCGGTTTGTTGAAATTTCAAGAAAGGTCGGAACTACGGGTTTTAAAATGATAAATATTCTATTTCTGCTACTTTGCCTCGTCCTGGGAACCTTGCTCAAAAAAGTACCTGCCTTGCGCCAAGATGCTCCTTTGGTCATTAACAACCTGCTTTTGTACGTTTGTTTGCCCGCCGCTACGTTGCTTTACACCTCCACGACCCGATTTAATTCCAATTATGCCCTGCCGATTTTGATGCCTTGGATTTCTTTTGGAGGCTCATTGCTATTTTTTCAACTCCTAAAAAAGTTCGTAAAGTTTCACCGCCACAGCGAAGCGGTGCTTATCCTGACGGCGGGTATTCCGAGCGTGTCGTTTGTTGGTTTTCCGATTTTTGAATTATTATATGGAGAAAAAGGGATGCAAATAGGCGTGTTGATGAGCCAAGCAGGGTCGTTTTTGGTGTGTAGTACGGTGGGGATTGTTACGGCATCATACTATGCCAATGCCCAAACCAAAAAATGGACATTTCTCCTTGATGTGCTGCGATTTCCTACGTTTATTGCCTTTTGTATCGCTCTGATTATCAATTTTTCAGGCTTGGGTTTACCCGAGATTGTCGCTGATTTATTAAAAAAACTTGCTGCGCCTTTCAGCATGTTGGCGTTGATTTCGATTGGAATGCAGGTTGATTTTCGGGATAAAAACATCAATTGGCAGGCGCTTGGCTGGGGGTTGGGTTATAAACTAATTTTGGCTCCGCTGTTGATAACGTTACTGTTTGTGATAATGCTGAAACAACGTGGCATCATCGCCGAAATGTGCGTATTGGGAGCGGCGTTGGGGCCCATGAATACCATCGCCATTATTGCCTCCAACTATCGCCTCAATCCTGCGCTGGCCGCTCAAATGGTAGGAGTCGGTATTCCGCTGTCATTAGTGCTTATCATAACCGTTCGAGGGTTACTCAGTTTTTTTGGCTATTTTTGAAAAATACCCCTTTTCATTCAAAATTATAGCCGTCAAACCATTGTTCATTTTAGAAGAAATATAAGCCTTCCTGTTCTGATGAAAAAACTCTTTACAAATTTGACCTTTTGGGTCTTAACCGCGATTACGTTGGGTGTGTTATTGGGGCATTATTATCCTTCGGTGGCGTTGCAACCCATTTTGGAAAAACCCATCAAATTCAACCTGTGGATTTCGGAATTTGAAATTAAAACTACTTTTAGCGAGTTTTTAAGCAGTCTTTTCATCAGTATTGTCAAACTTTTTATCAATCCCATCATTTTTGTGACCATTACGCTCGGTATCATCAGCATGGGCGACCTCAAAAAAGTGGGTAAAGTAGGAGCGAAAGCGTTGCTCTATTTTGAAGTGGTGACTACCATTGCGCTCATCGTTGGGGTATTGGTAGCCAATATCATTCGTCCAGGCGACGGGGTAATGACCGAGGCCATTCAGGGAGGTGATATTTCAAAATACACCAAAAGTGCGGTGGCGTTTAGTTGGTGGAAGTTCTTTTGGGACAATGTTACGTTGCAGGTGTTGGTGGTAGCCATCGTGTCGGGAATTGTCATCAGTGGTCGTTCGATTAGGCACAAAGTCGTTGAGTTTTTGACGCCTGTTTCCAAGACCATCTTTTGGGGATTGCACAAAGTGATGTTGTTGGCACCTATCGGAGCATTTGGAGGTATGGCATTTACGATCAGCAAATACGGTATCAAAACTCTGCTGCCACTCGCCAAACTCATGCTAACGGTCTATGTCACTATGGCCCTGTTTGTGTTTGTGGTGCTTTATTTTGTGTTGCGTTATTATCAGGTCAGCATTTTCAAGTTCTTACGCTACATTCGAGAGGAGCTGTTGATTGTGCTCGGGACGTCATCGTCGGAGGCAGGATTGCCCTCGCTTATGGAAAAATTGGAACGGATGGGTTGCTCAAAATCGGTGGTTGGCCTGGTCGTTCCTGCGGGCTATTCCTTCAATTTGGATGGTACTACGATTTACCTTTCTATGGCAGTGATTTTTCTGGCTCAGGTATTCAATGTTCATCTTGACCTTGGGCAGATTTTGACCATTATCGGCATCCTAATGATTACTTCTAAAGGGGCGGCTGGTGTAACGGGGAGCGGTTTTATTGTGTTGGCCAGTACATTGTCGGCCATCAAAGTGATACCAGTAGAAGGTTTGGCGTTGTTGTTGGGAGTGGACCGATTTATGTCTGAAGCCCGGGCTATCACCAATTTTATCGGGAACGGCGTCGCGACGATTTGGATTGCAAATAATGAAAAAGAGTTTAATCGGCACAAAATGGGCTATGCTTTTGGGCACGTGGAGCGCTTTGAAGATATCAAAACGGATAATTTAGATTAGGCTTGTCGTATCATAATGGTATGTGGAATGCCGTCTTCTAGGTAATCTTCGCCAGTAGATTGAAAACCAAACGATTCATAAAACTTCAAAAGATACTTTTGCGCGCCGATTTTGATGGGTTGGCGGCCGTATAGTTGCTCACATTGTTGGATGGAATAAGACATTAGTTTTTGACCAATACCCTGTCCGCGAACTTTATTGGAAGTGGCCACACGACCGATAGAGGTGTAGCCTTCAAACGACAGATTGACATCAAACAGGCGCGTATAGGCGACCAAATCCCCGTCTTCGTCGTACCCTAAACAATGATGTGCGACAAAGTCTTTTTTGTCGGCGTCGTGGAAAGGGCAATTTTGTTCAACGATAAAAACGTCAATTCGCAGGGCCAACACATCGTACAATTGGCGGAGACTGAGGCTGTCGAAAGGAAGGCATTGAAAGGTAACGTTGCTCATGTTGGACGAAGTTTAATAATTTTATGCTATTCTGAAATTTCCGCAAAGTTGACACAATTTCTCAATTTTCATACCCACAATTTTCCACCTCCGCCCGACGAAAAAAGTATTTACAATCTGCTTATACAAGACATTAAGCGGTTTGGAGAGGTCGAAAACAACTGGATTTCCCTGGGAATTCACCCGTGGTATGCCCATCCCGAAGATTGGCAAATTCAATTAGCGGCTGTTGAGCAATTGGCGGGTCATAAAAACGTGCTTGCAATAGGTGAGTGCGGTCTTGATAGGGGCATTTTGCTTCCTCTAGCAACACAATTAACGATTTTTACGGCTCAGGTAAAGTTGGCTGAACAGTTGCAGAAACCCGTTATTATTCACTGTGTACGGGCCTTTAACGAGCTTGTACAATGGCAGAAACAAGCGAAACCTTCTGTGCCATTGGTTGTCCACGGCTTTAATAATAAGCCCGAAATCATGCAGCAATTATTAGCGCATGATTTTTACTTTTCGCTCGGGGCGGCCTTGCTCCAACCAGAATCAAATGCCGTAAAGGTCTTGAAAATCATTCCTTTATCACGTTTATTTTTAGAGAATGATGACCGTAGTATACCCATTGAAAAGATATTCGAAGCGGCGGCTGTGCAGTTAGAAATCCCGATTTCTGCGTTAAAAAATCAAATTTGGACTAACTTTGCAACGGTGTTCAACCCGTAAAGAATAAACAGTCTTTATTGTTGGGAAATGCACGTGTTTTATTTACTAACCCATTAGTTTTACTTTAAAAAAATGGCTGATTTGTCATGGCTTTCACGCACGCATTTGTTGGTGGGAGATGAAGGATTGACCCAACTTCAACAGGCTCATGTGTTGGTGGTTGGACTGGGCGGCGTAGGCTCTTTTGCGGCCGAATTTATTGCCCGTTCTGGAGTGGGGGCCATGACCATCGTTGATGGTGATGTGGTAGACCCTTCCAATCGAAACCGCCAATTGCCAGCCCTTGCCACTACGCACGGATTGCCTAAAGCCGACCTCATGGCTGAGCGCCTCTTGGCCATCAATCCTGAATTAAAACTAAGGGTTGTGAAAGAGTTCTTGACCCCCGAAAAGGTACGCGAAATTATGGAAACGGGGCCGTATGATTATGTCATGGATTGCATTGATAGCATTACGCCCAAATTGACCCTCCTGTCAACGTCATTGAATTATAATTATCCGTTGATTAGCTCTATGGGGGCGGGTGGAAAATACGATCCTACGCAGCTCAAAGTTGCGGATTTATTTGATACCTACGAGTGTATGTTGGCGCATTATGTGCGCAAGCGATTAAAAAAATATGGTATTGAGTCAGGAATCAAAGTGGTGTTTTCGACGGAAAAAATACAGAAAGATTCGCTCATGCTGACCGACGGCAATAATTTTAAACGTTCGGCCTACGGTACCATTTCGTACATCCCGGCTACCTTCGGAAGTGTTTGTGCCTCAGTCGTTATTCGTGAATTACTTGGTCAAAAAGTGGAGTTGCACAAAAATCCACTGAAAGAAATCAAGAAAAAACAGCAGCGAAAGAAGCTGAAGAAGCCACAAAAAGACTAAATTTGAAAAAAGTACCGGCGTATGTCATTTACCCTTCACTTGAATCACGACGCTAAAACCCCTAAGTACAAGCAGATTGTAAAATCTGTTATCGACGGGGTTGAAAGAGGTTCTCTAAAGCGTCATCAGCAATTACCTTCAATCAATGAATTGAGTGAAGAATATTACTTGGCCCGTGATACCGTCGAAAAAGCCTACAAAGAACTCAAAGCACTGGGCATTATTGATTCGGTACGCGGCAAAGGATATTATATACTCAACGAAAAACCGAAACAAATTCGGGTTTTGTTGGTAATGAACAAGCTAAGTGCTTACAAAAAGGCTATTTATGAGTCTTTTGTGGCTACATTGGGTGATCGGGCCACGGTTACGTTGCATATTCACCACGGCAGTCTTCGTATTTTTAGGGATATTGTTAAAGACAGTGTGGGGCATTATCATTCATACGTTGTTATGCCTCACTTTTATAATGACGTCAATATTTCGTCCATTGTTGATACTTTACGCCAAATTCCTGCCAACGAATTGGTGCTGCTGGATAAAGAGATTCCCGAGTTGACTGAGGCGCATTCTAGCATTTATCAGGACTTTACCAACGATTTGTACGGAGCCTTGGAGTCGGGTCAGGATTTGCTGGACAAGTACGAGGAGCTGGTTTTAGTGTTTCCAAAAGATGTCAAATATCCACCCGAAATTGTGCGTGGGTTTCGGAATTTTTGCGCCCATTTTCATAAAAACGGCCGAACGATCGAAAGCGCCTCGTCTGAAACCGAATTAAAAGGACGCGCCTATGCGGTATTGGAAGATTCGGATTTGGCCGAGTTGGTCAAAAAAGCAAAGCAACAAGGGCTTGAATTGGGCAAAGATGTAGGTGTCATGGCCTTCAATGACACGCCCCTCAAAGAAGTACTTGCTGATGGCATTACGGTGATTTCTACCGACCACGAACAAATGGGCCGCTCGGCGGCGGAGTTGATTTTGGAGGGCAATACTGCCCAAATTAAAAACCCCTTTGGGTTGATTCGCCGAGGCTCGTTGTAAGAGAAAGATTTTATGGGTTAAATCATTCAAAAAGTGCCGAATAAGTTGTAAAATTGAGTAATCATCAACTTATAACTTATTTATATGCATCGTCTTCTACTGCTCGTATGCGCTTGTTGGGCTACCTTTGCCTCCGCCCAAACCCAGTTTTCTGTTACTTTCCCTACGTCAAAAGGCACTTCATTTGATGGCCGTCTGATGTTATTTTTGGCAAAAGACAATAAATCAGAGCCACGCTTTCAAGTAAGCGACGACGCCAATTCGCAGCAATTATTCGGTCAAAATGTGGACGGTTGGCAGGCTGGCAAACCAACGTTAGTGGGGGCTTCGGCTTTTGGTTATCCTGTTAAATCTCTCACTGATTTCCCCGCTGGCGAATATTGGGTACAGGCACTTTTGCACAAATATGAGACCTTTAAACTCAAAACTGGCTACACCGTTAAGCTACCTATGGACCGTGGCGAAGGTCAAAACTACCGCACTGCCCCTGGAAACTTGTATTCAAAACCGTTCAAAATTAAGTTTGACCCCAAAGCCAAGCAGGTTGTAAAAATCGTACTTGACCAGGAAAATCCGCCTATTGTTGAGCCTAAAGACACCAAATACATCAAACACATCAAGATTCAGAGTAAAATGCTGACGGAATTTTGGGGGCGGCCCATGTATTTGGGAGCACACGTGCTCTTGCCGCATGGCTTTGACGAACATCCCGAAGCCAAATACCCGCTATGCATCAATCACGGCCACTTTCCCGCTGATTTTGATGGTTTCAAAGAAACCCCGCCACCTGCCGACATGGATACCACCGATTACGTAGCGCGTTTTGGCGTCTATGGTTATAAAAAATTTGTATGGCAGGAGGCTTATAATTTTTACAAGCAGTGGACGAGTAAGGATTTTCCGCGTATGCTTATCATTGAAATTCAGCACGCTACGCCGTATTATGATGATTCTTACGCGGTCAATTCGGCCAACATGGGCCCCTACGGCGATGCCATTACGTACGAGTTGATTCCCGAAATTGAAAAACGTTTTCGCGGAATAGGCCAAGGCTGGGCGCGGTTCTTGTACGGCGGAAGTACGGGCGGCTGGGAAGCGTTGGCGGCGCAGGTATTTTATCCCGATGAGTACAATGGCTGTTTTGCCGCCTGCCCAGACCCGATTACGTTTGAGGCGTATACGGTTGTCGATATTTACAAAGACGAAAACGCCTACTTTTTGCCCGGTGATTTCAAGAAAACTCCTCGTCCTGGTATGCGTAATTACCTCGGTCAGGTCAAATGTACCATTGAAGAAATCAACCAACGCGAACTGGCCATCGGCGACAATTCCCGCTCGGGCGACCAATGGGATATTTGGCAGGCTACCTACTCACCCGTGGGTGAAAATGGGTATCCAAAACCGATTTGGGACAAAGCAACGGGAAAAATCGACCATTCGGTGGCGAAATATTGGTCAGAAAACTACGATTTAATGCACATCCTGAAACGTCAGTGGGCCACGGTTGGGAAGAAATTGCAGGGAAAAATCCACATTTATTGCGGTGATATGGACAACTATTACCTCAACAATGCGGTTTATTTGATGGAAGATTATTTAAAAACCACCAAAAATCCGCATTACGATGGTGAGGTAAAATACGGCGACCGCTTTGAGCACTGCTGGAATGGTGACCCGAATTTACCCAACCACGTGACGCGCTTGCGGTACAATACCATGTACATCCCCAAAATCCTCAAACGCATCGAAGCAGGCGCTCCTGTGGGGGCTGATTTGAAGAGTTGGCGGTATTGATTTGAGAGAGTTGGTTTGTGTTTTGAGATGCAAACCCATTCAAGTTTAATACTAAAGAAAAGCCAAAAATCCTTATGAAAACAGTGGCGCATTGGTTGGTGTTTTGGGCCTTAATCAGTTACGGTGCAATGGCTCAGGAGGTTAGTGCCTATGCTGATAGTCTGGAAAAGCACCGCGACAATTACCGTCAGGATTTCTTAAAAAGTGCAGGCTCTCCGCTCAAACAGGAAGATTTATCCTTTTTGCGGTTTTATGACGCCAATCCTAAGTTTAAAATCCAAGCCCATTTTGAACTTACGCCCGATGCCGAGCCTTTCACGATGGCAACGAGTGATGGCAAAAGAACGGCTTACGTGAAGTTCGGGATTGTGAGTTTTAAGGTAAACAACAAAACCTATCAGTTGTCGGTGTATCGAAGCCCTGCACTCATGAAAATGCCTGTTTACAGGGATTATGTGTTCATTCCTTTTCGGGATGGAACGTCGGGCAAAGAAACCTACGGCGGCGGGCGCTATCTTGATTTTCGACTGAGAGATTTTCAAAATGGCCACGTGACCATTGATTTTAACAAAGCCTATAATCCCTATTGTGCGTATTCTGATGGATATAGCTGTCCGATTCCTCCCCGAGAAAATCATTTGACAGTACGGCTAGAAGCGGGAGAGAAGAATTACGGGAAAGAGCGTTAGAGGCAGTTAAGGAAACCGAAGAATATAAAATGGTAAATTTAAAAATAGTGGTGCTCAAAAGTTATGATTTTAACAACGGAAGATGATTGTTAAGCGTTTCTAACAGCAAATACAGACCTTTTGCGTGTGTTGTTTATGTGCCAGTTCGATGTTATCTTGCGTTATAAAAAAGTGTATCATGCAATATCTTGAAAGAATTACCATTGACCCAGAGCTATGTCACGGTAAACCTTGTGTACGGGGAATGCGCTGGCCTGTAGAGGTGATTATTGATATGTTGGGGGCAGGCATGTCTTTTGACGAAATTGTGGAAGACCATCCGGAATTGGAGCAGGAAGACATTTTAGCCTGCCTTAATTATGCTAAGTTGTTGGTATCAGGGCGTTCACTCAGAGAAGTGGCCTAGATGAAATTTATTTGTGATGTACATATTTCGTATAAACTTGTTCGTTTTCTGACATCTAAAGGGTTAGAATCCTATCACGTTAATTCTTTAGAAGATAAGTGGCATACTAAAGACAATGAAATTTGTCGCTTCGCTGATGCCAATGACTTGATTGTCATTACAAAAGACGAAGACTTCCGCAACTCGTTTTTCCTGCAACGCACTCCTCGAAAACTGATTCGTATTTTACTTGGGAATATTTCTAATGACTCTCTTATCTCTTTATTTGATAAACACTTACCCATTATTCAGGAGTTAGGCGAAAATGAAAGGTTTTATCTTGAAATGGGAGATTCCATTACCATTTATAATTTTCGGGAATAGCTTTGACACGATAATGAAAACGGCTTGTGGATTTTGGCTTATTGGAATTTTTGTGCTTTTCATAAGTTGCAAAGGCGGGGTAAAAAAACACAATCACTATTTTTCGTTGACAGATACTACGGAGCTACGCTTGCCCAACAGCACTTGGGAGGAGGTTTTGACCGATGGCGTTTATACCGTTACCCGCGAAGGCTCTACCGAAATGCCTTACACTAACGAGTATTGGGACTTTAAAGGTACGGGGCATTACCATTGTGCCGCTTGTGGAAATCTGTTATTTAGCTCCGCCCATAAATATGATAGCGGAACGGGTTGGCCGAGTTTTTGGCAACCTTCGGAACCAAATCGACTGCTTTTTCGGAAAGACTTTTCAGAACGGGAAGAACGTATAGAAGTTCGTTGTCGGCGCTGTGGTGGGCATTTGGGGCATTTGTTTTACGATGGTCCCGCACCCACGCGGCAGCGGTATTGTATGAATTCGCTGGCGCTGAAGTTTGTGGGGGGTAAGGGAAGTAAACCAACTAAATAACCTTTTCAGAAATAATACTAAAAAAGCCGCCCCAACTGGGACGGCTTTTTTTACCAAGCATCTCTAAACCTTTAAAATTAACTATACTTCTAAATTCTTTTCCTGCTTTGATTTGGCACCGTTGCCGTTGGCAGATGCTTTTCCATCCACTCCATTGACAACTGGCGCTAAAACGTGAGCGTCTTTGCGACCGAAGCGATCTTTTAAACGCTCAACGATATAATACATGGCAGGAACCATTACCAGGGTTAAGACGGTACTGAACGATAATCCGAAGATAATCGTGAACGCCAGCGAGCCCCAGAATACAGCACTAAAGCCACCGATAAAAAACTGCGGGTCAAACTCCGTAAAGAGGGTCACAAAGTTGATGTTCATCCCAATCGCCAACGGCACCAGACCCAAGATACAGGCCGAAGCGGTCAGCAATACGGGGGTAAGACGCGCTGCTCCTGCTTCAATAAGCGCCTGACGTACAGACATTCCTCGTCCGCGTAACTCTTCGGTGAATTCAATCAACAGGATTCCGTTTTTGATTACAATACCCGCCAAGGCAAAGATACCTACACCTGTCATGATGATTGACATGGTTTTGCCCGTAATCATAAATCCTAACAATACTCCAATCAAGCTAAACAACACCGTAAAGAAAATAATGAACGGCTTGCTCATGGAGTTGAATTGTGTTACTAAAATCAAGAATATCAACAAGATAGCTCCTAAGAATGCCACACTCAAAAACTGCATGGACTTCATTTGCTCTTCCTGCTCGCCGCCTAAGCGTACGTTGTAACCTTGCGGAATTTCAATGCCGTCTACCACTTCTTTGATTTGGGCGTTTACGTCGTTGGCGTTAAATCCACCCAATACATCAGAAGAAAGCGTCACGACACGTTCCTGATTTTTACGGTTAATGCCGCTGTAAGTGGTCGAATAACGAATATTGGTCAACGTGCTCAATGGAACCTGGCGCAATACTCCACCGAGGTTCATGTCGCGGTATACGATATTCATGCTCAACAACTTTTCGATCTGACCACGGTCGTTTTCCTTTAAACGAACCATGATGGGATAATCGTCTTTGTCGTCGCGGAATTTAGAAACTTCGGTTCCAAACAAAGCCCCACGAATTTGCAGCGCGATTTGCGCCGTACTGATGCCTTCACGAGCGGCTTGTTCGCGGTCGATGTCAATCACGATTTCGGGTTTGTTCAACACCAAATCAGACTTCAATTCTTCGATACCAGGAACACCTGCTTTGATGATGGCATTTTTTACGTTGGCCGTCAAATTGACCAATTTATCAAAATCTTCACCCGCAATTTCAATCGTAACGGGTTTACCCGTTGGCGGACCGTTGCTTTCTGGCTCGGCTGTTACCTGCGCACCAGGGATTCCCTTTACGCGTTCGCGTACTTTGGCTAAAATATCAGCAGTTGAGATGCCGTAATGAATACGTTCTTCCACACTTTTGAAAGCCACCGTGATTTTTCCTTTGTTGGGCACCACAGTACGGTCGGGGTTGAAAGGGTCACCAGCGTTGATACCAATGTTTGTAATCACCGAAGCCACAATCGGGCTGTTTTTGCCAATAACGCCATACACACGGTCTTCGAGGGTTTTCATTACTTCGTTGGTCTTGGCGGCGTCGGTACCTTGCGGCATGACGCAATAAACGTACACGAAGTCAGGATCTCCAGAAGGGAAAAAGACCGATTTGGGCTGAACAATGCCCGTCAGGATGATGGTGCCGACAAACATCGCAATCACTCCCGCAAACAGCACATAAGGCCGAGCACCCGTAATAACCCATGAAATGAGTTTACGATAACCATTTTTGAGACGCGGAAACACATTTTCCTGAAAAGGAACAATGATGTGCGGGGTCAGAATATAATGGTTGAAAACGTACAGAATCGTAATCAGCGCGAATAAGTTACCGATACCGAAATTGATAAAATAACCCACAACCGATAGCCCTATCAATACCAATAACGGCTTCAAGATAGAACGGAATGATTTGTCTTCGCTGGCGTGCTCCTCTACGCGTTTCAGTGATGAAGACGCAAATACTGGGTTCATGACGTAGGCCACAAACAACGACGCAAAAAGTGTGATGATAAGTGTCAGCGGTAAGAATTTCATGAATTCACCCACAATCCCCGGCCAAAACAAGAGCGGTAAGAATGGCGCAATGGTCGTCAGTGTTCCCGTCAATACAGGCACAAATACCTCACCCGCCGCAAATGAAATCGCTTGATTTCGACTGAGTTTCTTGTCGTCATTGTATACGCGGTGGGCGTTTTCAATCACCACAATGGCGTCATCCACTACAATTCCGAGTCCAAGTAGGAAGGCAAAAAGTACGATGGTGTTCAACGTAAACGTAATACCTGTAGCCGAAGCGATGACCGGGAATAGCACAAAAGCAACCAACGTAGAAAGCGGAACCGAAAGCCCCACAAAGATGGCATCCTGAACCCCCATGAAAAACATCAAGACCAATACCACGAAGATAAAGCCCAAGATTACGGTGTTCAACAAGTCGTTCAATTCTACTTTCGTACGCTCTGAACTATCGTTGGTCAGGCTAACTTTCAAGCCTTCGGGAAACTTGGTGTCCTCGTATTTTTTCAGAATGGTCTTAATCTCATCCGCCGCTGAAATCAAGTTTTCACCCCCGCGTTTGATAACATTGAGGGTAATTACCGTTTTTCCGTCCAGGCGTGCGTAGCTTTGTCTTTCGGCAAAACCGTCTTTTACTTCGGCGATTTCGCTCAGTTTGAGTGTAGCGCCGGTCGATGAACGAATGATGATGTTGTTCAGTTGATTTACATCTTTGAACTCACCCACCACGCGGAGATTGCGTCGTACATTGTCAACGTTGAGCTCACCGCCCGATATGTTGATGTTTTCGCCCTGAATGGCGTTTTGGATTTCGAAGAATGAAACCCCCGCGGCCTGCATTTTGTACAGGTCAAGGTTGATTTGAATCTCGCGGTCAAGTGCCCCCACGATGTCTACGCGGGTGATTTCGGGCAGGGATTCAATTTCATCTTTCAACTGTTCGGCGTAATCTTTCAGTTTTTTCAACGAATAATTACCCGCCAAGTTGATGTTCATGATCGGAAACTCCGAGAAGTTTACCTCCTGCACCGAGGGGTCCTGCTTACGGTCGGTAGGCAGGTCGACCAGTGCTTTGTCTACGGCGTCGGATACGCGCTGTTTGGCGGCTTGGGCCGTGATTCCCGTCGTAAATTCAACCGTGATGAGTGAAAAATCTTGAATCGAATTAGATTTGATTTTTGTCACCCCACTCGCGGCTTTCAATTGCTTTTCGATGGGTTTTGTAATAATCGTTTCAATGTCCGAAGGGCTCGCGCCGGGGTAAATCGTCGAAACGATAACCGTGGGCACGGCGATTTCAGGAAACTGCTCTTTGGGCATCGTGAAGTACACGAACAAACCCGCCAGTGAAATAATGGCCGTGAAGAGATATACCGTGGTCTTATTCTCTAAGCACCAACGGGTAATTGCAAAGTCTTTTAGGGTTGTCATAAGCGTATTAATAACTGATTACCTGTCCGTCTACCAAATCCTGATAACCTTCCGTTACAATCAAATCTCCCGCCCGGAGTCCTTCCGTGATTTCGATTTCGCCGTTGTAAGATACTCCCGTTTTAATCTTGCGCGACTTCGCTACTTTCTTGTTTCCTTCCATTTCTGCCACGTATACTACATCGCCAAACTCGGTGCTTTGGATATAATTTTGCTTGATAACCAAGGCGTTGGATTTGTTGATGTCGGCAATGTTCAGAATCGAAAGCATATTAGGCTTGATGTCGCTGGTGCTCGGAATGGTGGCCTCAATTTTGAATGTACGGTTGGCTGGGTTGACCAATTTGCTGATAAACGTGATGCGGGCGTTGATTTCACGACCAATGTCGGGCAGATTTACTTTTACGGCATCGCCCATTTTGATATTGCTCAAATAGGTGTCGGGCACGTTGGCCGTTGCTTTCAGGCTGCCCAAGTTGACGATGCTCGCCAGCGGCATACCCGGTGCAGCAACCTCACCCGTTTTGGCCATTACTCTTTCCACCGCTCCACTGATGGGGGCGTATACGTTATAGAGGTCAACTTGCGTATTCAGCACTGCGAGGTTTTTCTCCAAAGACTCTTTGTTGTTTTTCGCCTGCAAATACTGAATTTCCGTTCCGATTTTTTGGTCCCATAGGGCCTTTTGTTTATCATAAACGGTATTCACCAATTCCATTTGCTGTTTCAAAGCCGCGATTTGGTCGCGCAGGATGGCATTGTCGATTTTAGCCAATAATTGTCCTGCTTTTACGGTCTGCCCTTCTTTTACGTAGACCGTGGTGTATGTACCGGCCATTCTTGGGGTAGCAGTGGCGGTGTTTTTGGTTTCGACCGTTCCCTGAATCTCGATAAAACTTTTGAAACTTCGCGGTTCGAGCGTGGTGGTCACGACTGGAATCACCTTTTCGGCGGCTTTCATGGTTGGGTCAGCGGCTTTGAGTTCGGTTTCGAGCGCCGTGATTTTTTCCGTTAGCGTTTTGGCATCGGCTTTGAGTTTGGCTAAGGCTTCTTTCTTCTCCGCTAACGTATTCGGTTTCTTTTCGCCTCCGCAGGCAGTTACGAATAAAGTGGCTGCTAATAAGAAAATGTATTGTGCTTTCATAAAATGTGTTGTTAGATTTCAGGTTGGATAGTGGACCGCGAGGTGAGCCTTGGTCCACTGCCCACTGTCTTAATAGTTTAATTTACCTTTGGCTTTGTCCAAATCTACTTTTGCTAAAAGCAATTCGTAGAGTGAGGCAAAATAGTTGGTTTGAGATTCTTTCAGGGCCGACTCGGCGTTGATTACTTCAATATTAGAGCCTGTTCCTGATTGATATTTGATTTTAGACACCCGCACTACTTCCTGCGCCAAATCAAGGTTGCGCTTTTGGGTTTTGAGAGTTTCTAGGCCGTTGATGATGGTGATGTTTGCGCTGCGAATCTGCAAATCAATGGATTGCTCCACCAAACTCAGACTTTGCTTCACTTTATCAACCGTGAATTTGGCCTGTTGAATCTTGTATTTCTTGGCAAAACCGTCGAAAACGGGAATGTTGACACTCAAGCCGATGTTGGCGTTGTTGAACCACGGCGAGCCCCAAACTTCCCCAAAACCATTTCTACCCGTGTTGTACCCGTAGCCGGCAAAAGCGGAAACGGTAGGATAATACCCTCGTTTGTTGTTCTCAACGTCCATTTCTGATAGTAACAGATTGCTCTTCAGAATAGAATAGTCAATACGCTGGTCATACTTGAAGTCGTTGACATCGCTGGCCTTTACTTCCGCCGCAATCTTTTCTACGTCGGTTTCGTTGATGCGGTCGGTCAGTTGGATGGCTTCGTCAAGTTTCATACCCATCTGAAATTTGAGCATATAATAACTCAAATCCACCATGTTCTGCACCTTAGAGCGTTCGGTTTTGAGGTTATTGAGCGATACTTCCAAACGGTCTACGTCCAGTTTTTCGACAAATCCTTTTTGGTTCATTTCGCCCATTTCGCGGGTCAGGCTATCCAAACGCTGAATGTTCAGGTCCAACAGTTTGGCTCTTTCTTCGGCCACCAATACGCCATAATAGGCTTTTGAAACGCTTTCGGCGATTTGGATTTTAGATTGGGTTACGTTCTTAACGGCCAATTCCCGATATGCCTGTGCAGCTTTCAAACCCAACAACCATTGGGCGTTGAAAATCATTTGGTTGAGTTGAAGCGCCGCATTCCCCGAGTATTTTACGCCAAATTGAACGGGTACTGGAGGTGCGCCTTCTGGAGCTTGAGGGTCAAAAAAGATAGCTGGTAAAAAAACACGTTGGATGATAAGGTTGTCCATGAGGCTTACCGATGCATTTACTTGTGGTAAACCTACCGACCGAATTTCTCCAATCCGCGACTCCGCGCTTTGGGCGTCGGTTTGCGAGTTCTTGACGTTGATGTTGTGCGTCACTCCGTATTGAATGGCTTCCTGAAGTGAATAACGCGTTTGGCTGTAGGTCGGAAACAGCGGTAGCATACATAGCACCAGCCATTTCCATTTGCGTTGAATTGATTGCATAGAGTGTGATTGAATGAATTGTTTAGAGGCCGTTTCCGACCGATACGATTTAAAAAAATGGGCTGTTAATAGGTACTTTTGGTGTTCAGCAAGGCTGATAGAGATATAGAGACGGAAAGTTGCGTTTTTGTGTATTCTTCATATAATTCAAGTCCTTCGGGGGTGACAATTCCTCGTAAAAAATGGTCGAGTAATTCCAACTGAGTGTCCAACGGATTGAACTGTCCTACAGGAAAAATATAAGGGTCTAACCCCATTTCAACCTGTTCGAGGCGTAATCTGGCAATGACTTCAGCGTTGACATTGGAGCGATACAACCCCATTTCAATGCCTTTTTTGATGTTTCTCCGTATCAAATCCAGCACAAACTCTTTCTTATACTGCGAAAACATATCCCAAGCCTGCGGGTAATACTTCTTGATGTCAAAAATGGCCGACGGATTTAATCCCGACATGGTTTGTCGCATCATTTCGGCACCCATCACTGCCTCCGCAATTGGGTTGGGGGCTTCATTGTGGATTTTCTCGGCAATGAAGTGGTCGCATTCAAAATGGTGTTTTACCCCCGCACATACCATTGAATTTTTGTCTTCAAAATGTTGGTAGATGGTTTTTTTTGAAATACCCAACTCACGGGCAATATCATCCATCGTAACACTTTTGACGCCGAACCTAAAAAATAGTTCCTGCGCTTTTTCAAGGATTCTTTCTCTCACTATTGTTTTTCACTTTTTAAAGATAGAAACTTCGGAAACTCTATAAAGGTTCAAAGTTTCCGAAGTTTTTTATCAAATATTTTTGACTTCCATGAGAGCGAAATAGGTATTTAAGGCGTTTTTTTGGTAATACAAATTAAATAGTTGTCACTGACAACCCTATGTCAGTAGTGTTGGAGAAAATGAAAATTAAATCCGAACTACTAAAGCATGGTGGATGGAGTGCTTGTTTTTGTATTATTTAAAGAATAAATTTTGTAAAAACGTATACACACCCAACCAATGGAAATCTAATTGTATGAGAAGGCAAAAGTAAAAACCCAACTTAGACGCTGCTAGAAAAAAAGCGCGAAGTGGGTGAAAATGCTGACAAAAGGGAAGATTCGGGGGATAAAAATAAAGGGCAGTGTTTAAATTTCGTCGTTAAGGAAGTTTTCGGCTTTGATTTTGTTGTTTTCCTCTTCTACCAATCGGTTGATTTCCTTGATAACGTCAAAGAAGATGACCAATTTGTCGAGCGGAATTTGGTCGCGCAGCATGGTATTGAAAGCTATCACGCCCTCGCGGGCCATTTCGCGTCTTCGTTTGCCCTCTTCGGTCAAAAAAACTTTTACAAAACGTTTGTCTACATCGTCGGTTTCGCGCCGAATCCAGCCGCGCTCTTCGAGGGCTTTGAGCGTACGCGTGAGGCTGCGCGGCTCCATGCCGATAGACGGCCCGATGCGGGTGGCAGGGGTGCCGTTTTCCATGTCGATATTCAGCAAAACATACCCAATCGCCATCGTCATACCATACCGCCGAGAGGCGTAAGTATTGTACATCCTGGAAATGGCGTGCCAAGCCCATTTGATGTGAAAGTCGACGGTTTTTTCCTTGCGCATTACCTGTTGATTTGATGTCATTTGTAAAACTTCCCAAGTTTTGGAAGAATCCATCTGCCAAAGTCGGGAAGTTTAGTATCAGTGTCAGATAGGCAAAGATAGACGTTAAAATTGATTATGGTATGTCAGCATACCACATTATTGAATAGACATTTTGAATTTTGCTAAATAAAAACGGACGGCTCTGCCGATAAACAGCCCGCCAATCAGGCCGGGCATAATCTAAGTAGCGATATAAATCCCTGCGGGGGCGTCAGGAAAAACATAACGTATATTTACCAGCGCAAACGCCGTGAAAGTAGCGATGTATGAGCCGCCCATGCGCTCAATGTGGACAAATAACCACTCTCGGCTGCCGTATTTGGCGGCGTGAGGGAGGAGGTATTTTTTGAAATCGTAACGGGCATTAGAGCCGCTGAAAATTCCGAAAACTAAAAATAACACTCCTATGGATTCAAATTGCCCCTTCATCAATAGTGTGGAGAGGTGATACAAGCCATAAACAATCATGGCTACGGAGGTGGCCGCCATCAATCCCGATATGCCCCAATCATACCATCTTATGGGCTCTTCGTCGCGTTGTTGGAGCGACCGCCGCCCCGTAAAGCAGAGATAGAAGCTGAAAATAGCGATGCCTGTTAAGAACAAACGTCCGTCGGTGAGGGGAGAAATGAGTACCAACCCAACGGCTGAAATGGCTACGAAAACCATTGACCAGTAATAAATTAGGCCCGTCGTATTATGTAAACGGCTCCCTTTTTTGGATAACATAGGAACAAGCCCCACGGCAAGGGCCAGAAATCCAATGGCAACGTGGGTAACGATAAAAAATGTTTTCATGGCAGTCTTTTGTTTGATTGAAGGATGGTTTAAGGCCGAACAACGAAACAAATATCTGCGGAAGCGCTTGGGCAAACAGCTCTTTTCCGACGGAACAACCGTCGAAGGGAGTGAAGCGAAGGAAGCAAAGGGCAAACTGAAATGCTTAAAGGTACAACGCGGCGAAGTCACGACAGGCTGCACTGAGTTTTTGAATGTCTTCGGCCGTATGCCAAGCACTCAATACGACGCGGGTATTGGCTTTGTCGGTGGGTTTGGGGTAAGAAAAGCTGTAAATGAAAATACCTCGTTCCAATAAAAAAGGGTACAACTCGTCTCGCTCGCTGTAAAAAACGGGGTAATTGTCCGTAAAACTCAACAAGTTTAAGTCCCGAATGGAATCGGTAAATTGGCTGATATTGACTTGTAATCGCTCATAAGCGTCGGCATAAAGGGTGTCGGCGTGAACGTACGCGTAAAGATGGTCGGGGGCCACTGGCGAGCAACCGCCAAAGTATGCGGAATAGCGAATGTGGTGCAGGCTAGCAGGGTCCGAAAAAATAACGCCACCCGGCAACCCCATGGCTTTGGCCAGTGAAGCCGTCACAATCAGACGAACGTTTTTTCTTTTAGGAATACGTTCCCAAACGCCACAGCCTCCCGTACCCGTTATACCCAAACCGTGGGAATCATCTACCACCAAAACCACTTCACGGTCTTCGGGAACGGCTTTAATCCATTCAAAACCGTATAGTTTTCCGCGAAGGGCATCCACAGCATTGGTGACGAGGGTAATTTTTTGATGGGTAGTTTGTAGGATTGCTAAGGTATTTTCAATCCAGTGCTCAAATGTTTCCTTGGCAATATCCACCTGGGGCAGGTGCCAAACCGCAGGATGAACATCGGGCGAATACCTGAATTCGTAGCCTTCGAGCATCAACTGCCGAACGGTCGCCTGCCCTGCTAACATCCCTGATGATAGCGTGAGTGCGGCATCTGCCCCCGCCCATGAGGCCAGTTTTTGTTCAGCCTGTTCGTAAATGGTCAGTTGTAAATTGCCGTTTCGGGAGCTTCCGTACACACTTCCGTACTGATGCAAGCCTTCCTGAATGAGGTTTTGAAAAGCGGGATTGTGCGGCAAACCCAAATAGGCTGTGCCGCTGAAATATAGGTATTCCTGACCGTCCAAATCAATGGTTCGGTTGGGTAAATGGGTGATTTGGTGGAAGTTGGTGGGGGTCAACAAATGAAAAAAGTATTAAAACCGAAAATAGTAAACCGTAAAACTGAAAATGGCGCCGACCGCGCGGTGTAAAACCGTAAAGTGCAGAATTTTAAAACGAAAAAGTAAAAAATGAGAAAATTCGTAATTGTCAATCCTATTTTTTAATTCATATCTCGTCATTCAACATTCGTACTTCGTCACCGCAGAGGCGGTCTGCTCGCTCATTCGTTATTCGTAAAATCACTTCAGCGTTTCATCCAGCCAATTGTAAAATTCACGTTGCCAGACCAACGCATTTTGGGCGCTGAGTACCCAGTGGTTTTCGTCGGGTAGGTACAGTAACTTGCTTTTGATGCCGCGAAGCTGGGCCGCCTGAAATGCCTGCAAACCCTGCTCCAGCGGTACACGGTAGTCTTTGCCGCCCTGTATAATAAAGATTGGCGTGTCCCATTTTTCTACAAAATTGCTCGGCGACTGACCAAATGAGCGTTGTGCTACGGCGTTTTTCTTATCCCAATACGGGCCGCCTTTTTCCCAATTTTCAAAAAACACTTCTTCGGTGCTGCCGTACATGCTTCTGAAATCAAAGATACCATCGTGCGAAATGAAGGTCTTGAAGCGTTTGGCGTGCATGCTTGCCATCGCAAAAACAGAAAAACCACCGAAGCTTGCGCCGATGCACCCGCGACGGTTTTTGTCTACAAACGGTTCTTTGGAAACGTCGTCGATGGCACTTAAATAATCTTTCATGACCAAGCCGCCCCAATCTTTGCTGACCTGCTCGTTCCATTGGGTACCGTGCCCGGGCATCCCCCGGCGGTTAGGCGCTACAATAATGTACCCCTGCGACGCCATCAATTGCAGATTCCAGCGATAGGAATAAAATTGGGTCAAAGGCGATTGCGGCCCGCCCTGACAGTAAAGCAGCGTTGGATATTTTTTGGTTGGGTCAAAATTGGGCGGGTAAACCACCCATACAAGCATTTTTTTGTTATCGGTCGTGGTCACAAAACGGCGCTCGGTTTTGCAATTGGCTAAGGTTTTGAGGGCTTCGTCGTTGACATGCGTGAGTTGCTGCATGGCTCCCGTGGCAATATCGACGGTGTACAACTCAGCGGGGTGATTCATGTCGGTGCGTGATACGATGAGGGTTGAGCCTGTTTGGCCTACGATGCCAGTCACGTCAAAATCGCCTTTGGTGATTTGCGTAATGAAGGGCATCATCTTGGTCAGGCCCGGGTAAGTAACGCTGAATAATTGCAGCGTTCCGTTGGTTGGTGCCCAAAAGTAGATCGAACGGCCGTCGTCGCTCCACCGAAACCCTTCGACGTGGATGTCGTCGCGCTGCTGCGTCAGGTTCATTTTGACGGTGCCGTTCATGACCACAATATCCTGTTTATCCGATTCGTAGCCGTCGCGTTTCATTTGAAGCCACGCCAGTTGACCGCGACTGTTGAATTCGGGGGCCACGTCGTAGCCTTTGTTTTCTTCCGTCAGGTTTTTGGTAATACCCGTTGTGATATCATACTCGAAGAGGTCGGTGTTGGTGCTTACAGCATAGGCGGTGCCGAATTTTTTCTTGGTCACGTACACGATGCGCTTGCCGTCGGGATGCCAGATGAAATCTTCATCGCCCCCGAAGGGCTTCTGCGGACAATCGTGCGGCTCGCCGGCCATGATGTCTTTGGGAGTGCCGGGTTTTCCGTTGACCAACGGCGCCATAAATACGTGGTCAAATTTGCCGTCTTCCCACGTATCCCAGTGGCGGTAATTGAGGGACGTAAACACGTAAGCGTTTGATTTTTTCAGGTCGGGATATTTGTCAGCCCCCGTGATATTGATTACTTTGACGGCATCGCTGCTGATGATAAATTTGCCATCGGAAGAGATCTTGGTGTTCGCCAACAGGCTATCTGTGTTGGTGATTTCAACGGCGGCCCCTCCTTTGACGGGCATTTTATAGGTTTTTCGCTGACTTTTGTTCTCTTCTACGTTGGGAATACTGACCGAATACACCACAAATTGTTTGTCTTTGGAAAGCCCCAGTGCCGACACGCGCCCCATTTTCCAGAGGAGTTCGGGGGTGAGCAAGGTTTGGGCGGTGGTGGAAAGGGCTATGGAAATAATAACCCACAAAAGCGTTATTTTTTTCATACGAATCGGGCGTTTTTTTGTTCAAACATACGGAGAATCTTTCAATTTATGCTTTCTGTAATAAGCCCGATAGGGAGGAATAACGCGTTTTTACGTTAATCCCATAATCCCGACAAAAGAACTTTTCAATTATACATTTTTTTGTAGCATCTTTGAAAAATGAAATCATCCGGTAATTCCATAGATTATAAAATTAAGTAGAGACATGAAGGAAACGCTGCACAACCGTCGCGGTTTTTTAAAGAAAAGCGCCTTGACCACACTGGCGGGAATCGTCGGAACGGAGATCGTTTTTGCCGAAAATATGCCCAAAAATCACGTTCCATTGGCCTTTGATGAGGGTTTGAAAGGAAAACATCCCGACATGATCGTGTTGAGTGATAAACCCTGGAACGTTGAAACCCCGCCCCATTTGCTGGACGATGCGGTGACGCCCATTGAGCGAATGTTCATTCGTAACAATGGCCTCGTGCCCGAAGAAAAAATTGACCCAAAAGCATGGAGCTTGACCATCAAAGGGGAGTCGGTCAAAGCCCCGAAAACCTATACCCTGAGCGAGCTGAAAACTAAATTCAAGACCTATACCTATCAGTTGGTGCTCGAATGTGGCGGCAACGGGCGCTCGGGATTTGTGCCCCAAACCTCCGGCAATCAGTGGGATCAGGGCGCGGTAAGCTGCGCCGAATGGACGGGCGTACGTCTGAAAGACATTCTCAACGACGTGGGCCTGAAAGACGATGCGGTCTACATCGGGTATTACGGCAAAGACCTACACCCCAGCCGCGACCCGAGCAAGGTGGTGATCTCGCGCGGCGTGCCCATCAAAAAAGCATTGGAAGACGAAACCCTCGTGGCGTGGGCGGTCAACGGCCAGGAACTGCCGCTGATGCACGGCTTTCCGTTGCGGTTGGTTATCGGTGGGTGGCCCGCTTCGGTGTCGGGCAAGTGGCTGCACACCATTGCGATTCGCAACAAAGAGCACGACGGAGCCAAAATGGACGGACAGAGTTACCGCGTGCCACGTCAGCCGATTTCGCCCGGGGAAAAGCTGGCCGAGACGCCCGAAAACTTTCGTATTATTGAATCCATGCCCGTCAAATCGCTGATAACGTCTCCCAAATCAGGCGCTATGCTCGACTTGGGCAAAACCCTTTCGCTACGCGGCCACGCATGGGCGGGCGATCTTGGGATAAAAGAAGTTCAAGTTTCCATTGATTACGGAGCCACTTGGCAAAAAGCAAACGTGCAGCCTCCCAAAAACCGCTTGGCGTGGCAGCACTGGTCGGCGCAGATCCAACTCCCCAAAAAGGGCTATTATGAAGTATGGGCCCGCGCCACAGATGCCAATGGGGTAACACAGCCGATGGTGATTCCGGCTTGGAATCCCGGAGGATACCTCAACAACGCCTGTCATCGAATTGCGGTAAAAGCCGTTTAGTGAACCGAAAAATGATAAGCCGAAAAATGTAAAAATGTCGGAAATAAGTATTTTATATTCGTCATTCTCTCACTCGATTCTATGATAAAGAAACTATTGCTAATAATCTGCACCATTGGCCTATTTGTGGCGGCGGTGCAGCGGGAACAGAAATACGGCACAAAACCCTCGTCCACGCAGGCATTGGCCGACAGCGTGGATGCCGAAACGGGCTTGGCGCTCGACCCTCATTTTGCCATTGTCAAAGCCCAATGCACGGGCTGCCACTCGCCGAAGCTAATCTTACAGCACCGCTTCACCCGCGACGAATGGTTGAGCAAGATTCGCTGGATGCAGCGCAATCATAAGCTATGGGATTTGGGCGAAACCGAAAAAACGGTGTTGGACTATCTCGCCAAACATTACGCCCCCAACCAAACTGCCTATTCGCGCCGGGAGGCATTACGCAATGTAAAGTGGTATCCTTTGGAGAAGTAAATTGTGGAGTTGGAGGTTTTATTTCTTGCCTGTTTTTGGGGCACTTACCGTGTTGCAAACACTCTCATTTATTCTTGGTTCGAAGTGCGGAACACTCCGAACAACTTGGGGGCTTTGTTGGGCGGATTTGGGTGGTATGTATTTGGGTGCTTACCGTGTTGAAAATGCGCTGTTTATTTTGGTTCGGAGTGTGAAACACTCCGAATAGCTGGGATATTGTTAAAAATCTTAGGAAAAATCAATTGGCTTTTCAAGTTTTTTTAAAACCCAATTGTTGTTAAATATGTGTATTCCTGTTGTTTCTTTTAATAAATGACCTTTTTGATAATAGATCAAGATATGTTTTGGTGTAAGATAAAATACGATGTTATTCATCTCGCAATGATTATCAATCATTATTATTCCGTACTTATTTTTGATTGTTGATAATGATTTTATCTCCTCAAAAGGATTTCTTAATGTGAATAGAGAATCAGTAGCAATTTTTAGCTTTTCTGCATTGGAGTTGGTTTTGGAAATTAAATATTCAGATTTTGTTTGTATAAAGTCATAATTTGACCATTCTGAAGTGTCAGTTTTGAAACTGATAGATATCGGAAAATCTTTTTCAAATTTATGGATTTGTAAAACTCTAAACCAAATAGAATCCTTTAAGTTTGGGTTGTAAAAGATGCTGAAATCTTTAAAATGCCAAATTTCGTTACCACGTGGTGTAACGCTCCAATCGCAAAATTTGGTTAAAATAGATTCGTCTAAATTTTCAACAATACTTTTTGCATTTAACTGTATTTCCCGTTCGTTATAACTGTTGCATGAAACAAAAGTAAGAGTTATAAAAAGTAGGTATTTCACGATATTTTGTTTGTTCTTTTTAATAACTGCACCCAAGGTAAGGCAATAACCATCAGTTACAGGTAGTTTTCCCGCATCTCCCCCCCCACAAGCTTATCAAAAAGCATCTGCATTCCCAAAGAGATTAGTGTTTTTTTATCCTATGGCATTAAGATACCTTAGCGGAAGGCTTTTGGGAGCATAGTCCAAAACAAATCGAGTATCCATTTATGCCTTTTATCAAGGGCAAAGGAACTGACTTCCTTCTAAATGGTGTTCGGTAAAGACTGTGTTGCCGGCAATGGGCATATTTTGATTCAAATTTCATGAAATACCACCGCGTTTTAGTGGAGGCGATCGTTTTTTCGCTGACCGAAATATTCGAAAAAGGGCGTCAGGCCGATAAAGTAATTGAGCAGGTGCTCAAATCCAACCGCAAATGGGGCGCGCGCGACCGGGGCTTTATTGCCGAAAATACCTATGAGATTGTCCGCTGGTGGCGAATGCTGGACTTTGTCACGGGGCACTTGGGGAACCCTTCGTATCTGGACTTTTTTGCGGCGTGGCAACTGCTGAAAGGCAACGAACTGCCTCCGTGGACGGAATTTGCGCACATCAAGCCCGCGGCCATCCGTCAAGCTTATGAAGAAGCCAAAAAAAGCCGTAAAATTCGGGAGTCGATTCCCGATTGGCTGGATGAAATCGGCGCGGCCGAATTGGGCACGGCCTGGGAGGATGAACTGCACGCGCTGAATCAAACGGCGCCCGTGGTGCTGAGAGCCAATACCCTCAAAACCACGGCGACAGAATTGAAGGAGGCGCTGGCCAGCAAAGAGATTTTTACCGAAATCCTTTCTGGGTTGCCCGATGCGTTGAAGTTGAAGGAGAAAAAGAACGTCTTTCAAACCGATTATTTCCAAAATGGACAGTTTGAAGTGCAAGATGCTGGTTCGCAGCGCATTGCGCCCATGTTGGATGTTCATCCGGGGATGCGCGTCATTGATGCTTGCGCGGGCGCGGGTGGCAAAACCCTACATTTGGCGGCATTGATGCACAATCAGGGGCGACTCATTGCGATGGATGTAGAAGGTTGGAAACTGGAAGAGTTGCGCCGTCGAGCGCGACGGAACGGGGTCAGCAACGTAGAAACGCGCGTCATTGAACCTAAAACCATCAAACGCCTCCGCGATACCGCCGACCGCGTGTTGTTGGATGTGCCCTGCTCGGGATTGGGCGTTTTGCGTCGAAATCCCGATTCTAAGTGGAAAATGAAACCCAATTTTTTGACCCAAATTCGCCAAACACAGTACGAAATCCTGACCAATTATTCGCAAATGGTGAAACCTGGCGGGAAGTTGGTGTATGCTACGTGCAGCATTTTGCCGTCGGAAAGTGAAGACCAGGTGAAGCGTTTTTTGGCCGAGCAGGGCGCAAAATGGCAGCTTTTGGAAGAAGCCCGAACCTCACCAGCGCGTGATGGATTCGACGGGTTTTACATGGCTTGTTTGACGAAACCTTTGTGAAACAACCATTTTTTACGTTCTTTGCACCAGAATCTACTACGGTAAAATGCTTACCATTCAAAGCAACGTTTCTCTTAAATCATACAATACCTTCGGCATAGATGCTACGGCTCGCTATTTGGTAGAAGTGGATAATGACGAAGACATTCAGACATTACTCCAGCTTCCTGACGTGCAGACGTTGCCAAAACTTATTTTGGGCGGCGGCAGTAATCTTCTTCTCACGCAGGATTTTAACGGGCTGGTGGTCAAAATCAATATCAAGGGCATTCGGACGGTCAAAGAAGATCAGGAAAATGTGTGGGTGCGGGTGGGTGCTGGCGAAAATTGGCACGAATTTGTGCTTTACTGCGTAGAACGAGGATTGGCAGGTCTTGAAAATCTTTCTCTTATCCCTGGCACCGTCGGAGCCGCTCCCATGCAAAATATCGGGGCATATGGCGTCGAAATCAAAGATACTTTCGAACGACTCGAAGCCGTCCATATTCTTACGGGTCAAAAACGGGTTTTTACCAATGAAGAATGTCGTTTTGGCTACCGCGATAGCGTGTTCAAAAATGAATTGAAGGGGGAGTACATTATTTGCAATGTTCAGTTCAAGTTGCAAAAAACACCCGTATTTCATGTTTCGTACGGCGATATTCAAAAAACGCTCGATCAAATGGGCGTCAAAGAGTTGAATATCAAGGCTATCAGCGACGCCGTCATTAAGATCAGACGTAGCAAATTGCCTGACCCCGTCGAAATTGGTAACGCGGGCAGTTTCTTCAAGAACCCCGAAATTTCGGTGATGCAATACGAGCACCTGAAATTGATGTATCCTGAAATACCAGGCTACGTTATCAATAATGAGGTCGTAAAAGTGCCCGCTGGATGGTTGATTGAACAATGTGGCTGGAAAGGTAAACGCTTCGGAAGCATTGGGGTGCACGCCCGTCAGGCGCTTGTGTTGGTCAATTATGGTGGTGGTAAAGGGACTGAAATCAAGCAGTTAGCTGAGAAAATTCAGTCTTCCGTTGAAGAGCAATTCGGAATTCGTCTGCATACCGAAGTCAATTTTATCTAAAACAAAAAAGTTGACCGGACACCGATCAACTTTTCGAAACCTTCCTCTTTTTAAACTGGCAGCTTCGCTTTATCGGTTAAGATAGCTAAGCCGCCAATGTCTCATTATCCCTACTCAAAATGGATGCGCATAGACGTATAGCTTGTCTTTGAGCTCTTTCCGCGCAATGTGAATTCTATTTTTAACCGTTCCGATGGGAATGCGCAAGCGGTCAGCAATTTCGTGGTATTTGAACCCCCGATAGTACATCATAAAAGGGGTACGATAGGCTTCCTCTAGTGAATTAACGGCTTTGTTGATATCGTCCATGGCAAACTTACCAGCGGCTTCGTTCTCGGTACTGTTTTCAAAAGAATTGATGTAGTGTAAGTTGTCGCTTGTGTCGATAAAGGTATTCTTCCGCACCATACGCTGGTAGTTGGTGATGAAGGTGTTTTTCATGATTGTATACAACCATGCCTTGAGGTTTGTGCCGTCGGCGTATTTGTCACGATTAGTAAAAGCCTTCAACAGCGTATCCTGCAACAAATCGTTAGCATCTTCGCTGTCTTTTGTTAAACGCATCGCAAAGGGCTTCAGTGACTTTGACACTTTAGCGATGTGGTAAGTGAACTCGATAGCTGTCATTGTGGGCTTATTTGAATGTTTTGGTTTCGGTTTGTTGAACAAATTTAGTAAAACATTAAACAAACTTCCAAATTAATTTTAAATAAATCTGCAAATATTAAATTTAGTCATCAGTTTTTTGGACTAAAATGAGTGATTTTGTATTGGTTTAGTAATATTATAGTATTATTTTTAGGTCAATTTTGAGCTTTTGTCTTTAAAAAGTTCAAAAAAATATACTTGTTTAACGTATGACAATTAACGTTAAACAAAATTGAAATAAAAATAAGTGTTTGACTTTTGTTGATGGTTAATTAAACAAAAATCTACAGCTGATACAGAAATTGGAGGGGGTTAGAATACAGAAATGGATAGTTGAGTTTATCCAGTAATTTTTGAGAGGAGACAATTTTAAATGGATTGATTTCGGCAGTACTAAACGTGGGGGGCTGATAGCCAAAAGGAGCACAACTCGCAAGGTATACTTCTCGACGGGTAGGGTGCATTGGTGCCACTACATTGTAAGTTTCATTCCATACCGACGGGTTTTGTAAAAATGCCTTGATGACTCCGATGACATCGTCGCGGTGGATATAATTGACGGGAACTTCGCCAGTAGTAATGTTTTTTTTACCTGAAACATATTTTGCGGGGATGCGTTCGTACCCCATCAAGCCGCCGCAACGTAATATAAGCCATGCTTGGGGCAATGATTGAATCAATAGTTCTGCTTCGGCCAACGTGGGAGCGGCTGATTGACTGGGATAAACCACATCTTCTTCCTTTACTTCCCGGTTGAGCTCAGGATAAACGGAGGTTGAACTGATATAAATGACCCTTTGGGCGGGGCTATCTTTTACCAACTCTATCAAATGGCGTATTTGGGCCGTGTGAAAATCTGGCCCTGCACGCTCCAGTCGTGGAGGAATGTTGACAACCAGCACGTCGCAATCCATCAAATAATCCCAGCCAATACCTTTGGGTTCTGGCGTAAGTTGGAGCCATAGGGGTTCAATCTCAAGGGCGCGCAAAACGGCCAATTTTTCGACACTCGTCGTGCTTCCTTTTACGGTGTGCCCTTCTCGGGCAAGTTGTGCGGCCAGCGGAAGACCCAGCCAGCCGCATCCTAAAATGCTTATTTTCATGGTTTTTCAAATCTTAAAACCGCCCATTGATTGAGGGTTTTTTGGGCTACTAATCGAAGACTTACTTCTTCGGCTTTTTGAACAATATCGGCAATGTCAAATTCATAAAACCCGCTGACCATCAGCGTTCCGCCATTGACCAAAAATTCTGTATAGGTAGGAATTTCCTGCAACAGAATATTTCGGTTGATGTTGGCCAGTACAATATCATACGTAGCGGTGGGGCAATCGGCAATCGTTCCCTGAAAAACATGGATGTGCGTGCAGCCATTCATGGCGGCATTTTCTACGGCATTGAGGTAGGCCCATTCTTCAATGTCAAAGGCAGTGAGTCGGTTAGCGCTGAGTTTCTCGGCCAGAATGGCTAAAATTCCCGTGCCACTTCCCACGTCCAACACCGATTTTTTTTGATGGTCGAGCAAAAGTTGCTGTTCCATCACCAGCGTAGTGGTTTCGTGATGCCCCGTTCCAAACGACATTTTGGGGTCAATTACGATGTCGTACTCAAACGCGGGGTCGGGCGTGTGATAAGAAGCACGTACCCGAATTCTGCCCGCCACCTCAATCGGCTGATAATTGCGCTCCCATTCTTCGTTCCAGTTTTTGGTTTCGAGTTGTTGGGATTCAAACGTAATGGCCGTCATGGATTGATACCGCTCAACGATTTGCTGGAGAGCGTCTAAGTCAAAGCTGGTGTCGGGAATATACGCCGAGATACCGTCGTTGGACTCGACAAAAGATTCGTAGCCAATCTCAGCCAATTCAGCCATTAAAATGTCGTTATAGTCTGGATTGAGCGTTAAGCGTGTTTCAATATAAGTAGCAGGCATTTTTGTAAAATTCTTGTTTTTGGTAAATAATTTAAGGTACACCCAGAGGTTGAATGTTTATCCGTAAAGGGAGACAAAGGTACGCCCAATCTGATTTTAAATTACATTTGCACAAATGATTCGTCCCAATGTTTTACGCTACACCTACTCAACTTCCTTTTCAACAATTAACCCTTGATTTTGAGGGAGAATTCTATTTTGACAATTCGGTTACCCACCAAGCCATTCGGCGGTTGTACTCAACCGATGCTTCTGTATATCAGGAAACACCGCTGGCGGTAGCCTTACCGAAAACAATCAGTGATATTCAAAAACTCATTTTGTTTGCCGTCGAGCATGGCCTCACGCTGATTCCGCGCGCGGCGGGAACTTCCCTTGCGGGCCAAGTGGTAGGTGAGGGAATTGTGGTGGATATTTCTAAATACTTTGACAAAATCCTCGAAATAAATGCGGACGAACGCTGGGTGCGCGTGCAGCCGGGTGTGATTCGTGACGACCTCAATGTGGTCTTGAAGCCCTACGGTTTGATGTTCGGACCCGAAACGTCTACTGCTAACCGTGCCATGATTGGTGGGATGATTGGTAATAACTCATGCGGGCTACACTCCATCAGTTGGGGCGCTACCCGCGACCATTTAGTGGAAGTTAAAGCCTTATTAAGCGATGGAAGCGAGGTGGTTTTTGGCCAACAATCGATCCCCAATCAAGCAGATTCTCTGCGGGAGCGTATTGAGCAAGGCCTTACTTCACTTTTGACAGACGCAGGCAATCAAAAACTTATTCGGGAGAAATTTCCAAAAAAAACGGTCACCCGCCGTAATTCAGGCTACGCGCTTGACGCGCTGCTTGATGTACCGAACGGCGGCTTGAATCTCCCCAAACTTATTGCGGGCTCAGAAGGAACGCTGTGTTTTATTACCGAAGCCAAACTCAACCTTTTGCCCTTACCACCCGCCGAGCTTGGGTTGCTGTGTGTGCATTGCCATTCGCTGCATGAATCACTGCTGGCAAACGGTATCGCAATGAAACACCAGCCGTTGGCGTCGGAGTTGGTGGATAAATACATCATGGATTTTACCAAAGAGCACAACGAATACCGTCACAATCGCTTTTTTATTGAAGGTGATCCCGCGGCGATGCTCATGGTGGAATTTGGTGCGGAAACCCGCGTAGAAGTAGAAACAACGGCGGCAAAATTGGTGGCTGAACTGAAGCTCAACGGCCTAGGTTATGCGTATCCGTTGTTGTTTGGCCATGAATCCAAAAAAGCTTGGGATGTGCGCAAAGCAGGCTTGGGCCTGATTCGAAACTTGCCTGGCGATTTACAGCCCGTCAACCTCATCGAAGATTGCGCCGTAGCGGTGGAAGATTTGCCGAATTATATCGAAGATTTGGGCGAAGTGCTCAAAAAACACCAAGTACATGCTTCGTACTACGCCCATGCAGGAGCTGGCGAGCTGCACGTGGAGCCGATGGTTAACCTGAAAACTTCGGAAGGTAAGGCCAAGTTTCGGGCTATCTTGGCAGATACGGCCATGTTGCTCAAAAAATACAATGGTTCGCTCTCGGGCGAGCACGGCGACGGCCGCCTGCGCGGCGAGTTTATTCCGTTTATGATGGGAGAGGAAGTGTATGGGTTGTTTCGGGAAGTAAAAAATTTGTTTGACCCGCAAGGAGTATTCAATCGGGGGAAAATTGTGGATACACCGCCGATGAACGAATTCCTGCGTTATCAGCCCGACCAAAAAGCCCCTCATATCGAAACAGTTTTTGATTTTTCAAAACAAGAAAGCTTGTTAAGATTGGCCGAAAAGTGCAGTGGTTCGGGCGATTGTCGTAAAACGCACATTACTGGAGGGACCATGTGCCCAAGCTACATGGCAACGCGGCGTGAGCGCGACACAACCCGCGCCCGCGCCAATATGCTGCGTCATTTTTATACTGAATCGTCTTCGGTCAATGCCAGTGCCGAAGAAACCAAGGAGATTTTGGACCTTTGTTTATCCTGTAAAGGTTGCAAATCGGAGTGCCCGTCGAGCGTGGATATTTCCAAGATGAAGGCGGAGTTTTTGCAAAGCTATTATGATAAAAACGGAGTGCCGTTTCGGTCGCGGTTGATTGCCAATTTTTCGCAACAGATGCGTTTGGCAAGCATTGCACCGTGGGCGTATAATTCCATTTTTGGCAATGAATCACTGCGGCGCATCGCCAACAAAGTGGTGGGTTTTCACCCCGACCGAACCATGCCAATGTTGTCAAAAACAACCCTTAAAGATTGGCATAAGGCCAGAACACAAAGCGGAGGTAAGCGGGTGTATCTTTTCTGCGATGAATTTACAAATTACAACGACGTTGAAATAGGCCAGAAAGCGATTTTATTGCTCGAAAAACTAGGCTATGAAGTCATCATTCCCAAGCACTCCGAAAGCGGCCGGACGTATCTTTCAAAGGGCTTGGTGAAAGAGGCAAAGAAAATAGCGATTCAGAACGTAGAAATGCTCAAGGATGTCATCTCTGACAATGCCCCTCTGATTGGTATTGAGCCTTCCGCTATTTTGACTTTTCGGGATGAATACCTCGATTTGGTCCCCAATGAACTTCAGGAAGCCGCCCAAAAATTAGCCAAAAATGCCCTGCAGTTTGAAGAGTTTATTGCGCGAGAAATAGATGTAAAACGTATTCATCGTCAACAGTTTACGAATGAACAAAAAACCATTAAATTGCACGGGCATTGCCATCAAAAAGCCTTGTCGTCGCTGACGCCGAGCAAAAAGATGCTGTCATTGCCCGAAAATTATACCGTTCAGTTGATTCCTTCGGGTTGCTGCGGCATGGCGGGGTCTTTTGGCTACGAAGAGGAGCATTATGATTTGTCGATGCAAGTGGGTGAATTGGTGCTTTTTCCTACGGTACGTCAACAGCCCGAAGAGGTCATTATTGCCGCGCCAGGCACGAGTTGCCGCCATCAGATTAAAGATGGTACTGGGCGAAAAGCCAAACATCCGATTGAGATTTTGTGGGAAGCTTTACGTAGTTAAACAGACATGACCATGCGGTATTTACTCCTTTTGCTTATTGGCTGTTTGCGGAGTTTTGCCCAGCCAAATGTGCATATTCAAGGCTATTTTGAGGGGTTTCCTTCTTCGCAGTATCAGATTTTTTTGGATACCCCTTTGGGCTTTTCTCCGTACGACCCCGAAGCTGTATTGAAAGAGCGTACCGACGAAAGTGGCTGTTTTAAAGCCGATTTATGTATTGAATCGCCCCAAAAAGTAACGGTTGAATGTTTGGGGTACCGCGTTGATTTTTTGCTCAAACCCAACGACACCCTTTATTTTGTCAACCCTAGCCGGTCGTCTCTTCCGGTCGTAAAAGGCCCAACGGCTCGTTTACACCAGTTTTTGTACGGGAGTTTGTTGTTGGGGCAGGATTCTCTCCTGCGCAAACCCCTCTTTCAACACATGTCGTTGGAAGATTATTCGTTTGTTATCAATGATCTTGCTACTCAGTCGGCAGAACGTTTTCAACGTGAGCAGGATACCACAAACCGAGAGATTAATGCGTACGTTTTGGCGTCTTTGGAAGGACAAAAATATTTACGCAAACAAGCCTACCTTCGGAGTTTGGGTGAAGCTTCCAAAAATGAGTCGATTAGCCTGAAAACGATGGACGATGAAGCCCTTATTTCGGATATTTACCGCGAGGCGTTGTATTCGCGGTGGCTGGGTTTTTTACCAGGGCCTTTTATGAACCGAAATGCCGTTGTACAGATCGACAGTACGGTGTGGGAAGGAAGGTATAATTCGATCTATGAAGGACTACGTAAATTTCCCCAAACCCGAGAATTGATGCTTGCTAAAACCGTACAGAGGGCATTTTCGTTGGCGCATTTTTCACCCGAGAAAGAATACACGGTTGCGGGAAAGTTGTTGGAACGGTTTAAAGAAGATTTCCCTGAATCTCCTTACTGTAACGTCCTGCATCAGGAATTTCTGGCAAGATTGATAAGGCCGAAGATAAAGAATTAATTGGCCGATTGAATTGGCGTCGTTGATTATCAGTCAATTAGCTTGTGCTTAATGGCAAATCGTACCAAGCCGACTACGGTATTCAGACGTAGTTTTTTGAAGATATTTCGGCGGTGGGTCTCAATGGTATTGATACTGACATTCAATTGTTTGGCAATGGCTTCACTGGAAAAATCATGTACGATAAACCGGATAACTTCGATTTCTCGTTTGGTTAAATGCGGCACTCCGTCCACGATTTCGTGGCCATTGGGGACGTCAGGATTGGGAATAGAAGACAGTTGTTTTTCTATATCGCGGCTAAAATATCGCCTTCCTTCGCCAACTTCAGTCAAAGCCTTTCGCAATTCGTCGGGGGAGGCACTTTTTAGAATATATCCACATGCTCCCGCCTGAATAGCTTCCCGAATCTGGGAGGCATCTTCCACCATGGTCAGCAAAATTACCTTTATATGAGGGAATCGTTCCTTCACACGAATAGTAAACTCAATACCACTCAAAAGAGGCATATTGAGGTCAGAAACGACGATATCTATGGGTACCTCTTCCACTAGACGGAGCGCTTCCAAGCCATTCGTTGCTTTGGCAACAATCTGAACCCCTTCTTTTTTTTCTAAGAGAGCTGCCAAGCTTTCAAGCAAAATCAGGTGGTCATCTGCCAACAATACGCGCATAGGAAGGTACTTTTTCCTGAAAATATAGAATCTTTTTTGATATAAAGTCAAATTGATTCTCAAAAATAAATAGGATGGTAGCTAAGTCGTTGATTTTAAACGGGACTTCCCCAAAAGGCGCATGATAGTTGTTCGCTTTCGCCTTGAAATGGGAATAGAAGTGCCGTCGGTCATCAAAATAGAATGACTGTGGGGGTTTATGCCCAAAATATACCGACTGTTGATAACATAACTCTTGTGGACCCGTACAAATTGTTGCGGGAGCTGTTCAAGGTAGAGACCTAACGACCGGCAGGTAATGACGGGCTGCCCTTTTGCGGGGATAAAGCGGGTGTAATTTCGAACACCTTCCAAACGCACTATACTTTCCAAGTCGAATGAAAAGAGATGCTGATGGCCTAAATCTGCAGAAATGAATAGTTGTGGATTCATAATAATCAATGCTAAAGTTTTTAAAATAGTAGGGTAAAGATTCTAATGAAGTAGGGCAAAGATTTGAATACCCAAATTTCATACAAGATTAGGCAAGGCGCAATACTGGAATTCCGGTATTTTTATCCTAAAAAGGTCTTTATTTTTCTAATTTTTGCAGTTTTTTACCTTATTGGTCTGTTGATAAAGAAAAAGTCGATGTTAAGCACTCGTTTTGGAGTGCTCAATTGTAGAGAACGGCGTTGAGAAAAATATGCCAAAAAGTACAACTGACTGTGGTGGAAGAATGACCAAGTACGGCTGAGCAAGGGGAAGAAAAGACAGACTGCTTGGAGCAAGCTCAGTTGGGGGATGAACGATGCGGGTCTTTCAAAATTTAGGGCCGCCGATACATACAATTGTACGCTCTCGACGGCCCCGTTCAATTTCAATTGTTATTGCTTAGTTGTCGTAGTAATCCAAGACGCTCTTTTTTTCTTTGGTGGCCAAATCAATAATGTCGAAACGTTTTGCGCTGGTATAAGACCCCATGTCAGAATCGCTGTTGATGAGGATGGTGCCAAACAGTATTACGTACTTACAGTGGTAGTTTGTTTTTTCGACCAATTCATGAATACGTTGGTCAATGGCCTCATAAATTACTTCGGTTGCTTCATAAAGTGGTACGGCGGCGCTGAGTATTCGGTCTTTTTGGCGGAGCAATATTTGCTCAATGGTGTTCATTTGGAAGTCCATTTCGGTCACGTTGCCTTCCACAATTTGATTGTTCACCAGTTTGTTGAGCGCACCTTTGGCGGCTCCGCAGCATCCCGAATTTTTTGCCTGACCGATGCGCTTAATCTCACCGATAACTCCGTCTTTGGTGATGCCGATGTGGGGGCCGTAATAGATAAAGACCGCACCTTCGTCGGGTACGTGGCTGGCAAAGGCCCCCATGCCCGTAAGGCCCGTAAAAGGAAAACCATCCAAGCCGCCCATTTTGAAAGGCCCCAAAAACTCGTGCGCTCTGGATGGATACTGAATGGCGTTTACATCGTCGCTGCAAATACTGTCGGCCAACATGATTTGGCCAGGCTCTAAATCTAAATGCTCTTCCAGAAAGTCGATGAGTTTGTTTACACTATCAATCGTGGTGACGGCATTGGGATAATAATTTCTTATTATCGCTAATTTTTCTCGTTTTTTCATACTTGCGAATGGCTAAAAAGGTTTTGATTGGGGTGTTAAGAAAATGCTAAGTGCTTCAGTACGCTTTGAATGGGTAGTTTATTTACAAAGTAAAAACGGAAAAGGAAGTAAAGATAATTTTATCCTAAAAAAACAATTTGCGCGGCTTTTATACCCATAAGTCACGGGGCAATTTGGCTTGTATTAGAGAGTAAAAGGCTGCTATCAACCCTCATACACCGTTTGATAACTATTATTTGTTTTTCTCAAAAAAACCAGTTTATATTTGGCACGCTATACGTTTATGGGCGTACAGCTCTTCTACCCTGCTTCTTGATGAACGAATTATTGACAGCCCGTGCCGAAAGGCTGTTCATCAGATGCTATCTATCTATCTATCTATCTATCTATGGTAGAGGTTGCCGATGAACACCTCAGAAAGGGTTTAAGTATCTAAAAATCAAAAAAGATGACAGCCCAGTGCCCGCAACCAGACCATTTCGACCCATTGAACAGATTAGATATTTTTCTGCTCCGCCAATCTATTTTTCTCTCCCCACAGGAGCTCAATGTGCTGTATTGGGCCAAAGAAGGCAGGAACAATCGGGAGATAGCCGATCAATTGGGCACGGCCATCTGTACGGTGAAGAAGCACAAAAACAACCTCATCGCTAAGCTCGGTGTGGAAGGAAAGGCGGGCTTGCAACAATTTTTGTTTCATGCCGCCCAAAATGTACCCCCTATTTTGTAGTTCAACAGTTGGTGCTGATACGCAGCATTATCATTATTTTTTCAACGTTTAGAAAAACTCATTTTAATCAATGCCATGCCTGCTTAGAGAGAATCTGTGCAAGTAATGGTTTATAAATGAGCTATTTAAATAAATATCGAATGCCGAACAAAACAGCCGCTGACTCCCCTGCCGAGGAGTTGGAAAAACTGAAACAACTGAATACCTTTCTGCAACGCAGGTCGATTGCGCTCACGCCGCAGGAGCTAAAAGTGCTCTACTATGCCATCCAACGCCGCACCAATGCCGACATAGCAACGGCTTTGGAGGTAAGCATCGCCACCGTAAAGACCCACAAAAACAACCTTATTTCAAAATTGGGGGTAGCAGGGAAGGATGGTTTTCACAAATTTTTGTTGGAAATGGCCCATTATCGCCTCTAGGGTGGAGAAAAATTCACCCTAGGGTTGAGGCGCGGCAAAAATCTTTTGCGGAGATTTGCCCCTGACTATTGCGCAATAGTGAGTTAAAAAAAGAAAAAGCCACCACGACTTTGGACGGCTGCGGTGACTTTTTCAGACAGTTCAAACAATTTTTTAACCATTTAAACTCGTACAAATTTATGAAAAAGTTCTTTAACTATCGCCACATTTACTTATTGGGTATTTTACTCTACATTACCTCATGTCAAAAGCCAGAGGATTTAAAGAATGAAATAACTCCTACTGTTCACAATCGTGCAGAATATGATAAAAATCTGGTTGATGAATCAATTTCAGGGCTTTATGATGTGAAGCAGGGTATTTTACATTTTAAAAATCTGGAATCTTTTCAAAAAACATGGGATGCAATCCAATCCGCAACAATTGAGGAAAGGAGTTTATTTTGGAAAAATGGTAATTTTCAAAGCTATGCAAAACAATATTCCGAAGTAGTGCAGAAATTATCAGCAGCTACTAATAAGTCAGAGTATGATTCTATTTATGCTGAGAACCAGGATATAGTGAAAACAGGCGAAAATGGAAGATTAAAACCGAAAGCAGGTGATTCCTTTATAAATCATTTTATTAATCGACAAGGGCTGGTGTATATAGGAAAGATGTTATACAGCTTTGGCGAAAATCAACAAAAGATAGCTTTCGATGGTAGTCTTACTACTGTCAAAGGAAATCAAAACTCTAAGCAGTTGATGCTGTTAAATAATACTGTATCAAGTGTGAATAATGCAAAATTGGCCAGTTGTACTTATTTTAATACAAGTGTAACTCAAAATGGAGATCGGAAAGCTACCGCCTCTACCCAAACAGCAAATTACTGGTTCCCGTCGGGAACAAATCACTTAGGGCAGACACTATATACCTTAAAATGGACAATTCGAGTTTTAGGTTATCCTGAGAAAAAGAATGTTTGGGGAAATTGGGTTAACTATAGCACTGCTAATACGCTAAAAGCAAGTTTCTATCTTTACGTAAAATTTATTAATCCGCCCTATTCCCCGTATCCTTTTGAAGGTCAGAAGTATGTAAATTGTAACTATTCAAATACTTGGACTGATATAACATACGATGCCTATCTTGATTTTACGAATGTGCTGGACCCTGAATCGGTTTCTTCACAGCAATATTCTTATGTAGAGGCAGGAGGAGTGGGTTGGAATACGTATTCTACAGGAGGTGTGAGTGAATTCACATATGGTTGCCCCTAACAGTACAATTAACTATTTTTTGAGTCTATGCGTTTTTGGAAATGGATGGTGGGTGTTTTGGTGGGAGGAGGCTTGCTCAATGAAGCCTATTCTCAAAAGATAGTGGTCAAAGGAGTCGTTATGGAGGCAGGGACGAATGAGCCCCTGACCTCCGTAACGATTGTCGACAGTACCCGTAAGCTCTTTACGACCACCAATCGGTACGGGTACTTTAATGTTATTCCGAACAAACTGCCCGTTGCTCTCCAAATCTCATTGGTTGGCTACGAGGCCCAACAGGTATACATCACCAAAGATACCGTCTTAAGGCTCTATTTGAAGCCTCAAACGTTGCAGGAGGTGGAGGTCAGGGCGAGTTATCAACCCACCCTTCAGCCCAATCTTGTGACCCTTACGCCTACACTGCTCAACAATCTGCCGAGTGTGGGAGGGGAGAAAGACCTGCTGAAAGCCATCAGTATTTTTTCCGGGGTGGCGGCCGGCAGCGAACTTTCATCGGGGATCAACGTACGGGGAGGGGCCAACGATCAAAACCTGTATTATCTGGATGGAGCACCCATCTACAGTGTCGGGCATTTGTTTAATTTCCTGTCGCTTTTCAATCCTGATGCGGTGCAGCGGGTGCATTTTTATAAAGGAGATTTTCCGGTAGAATACGGCGGGCGACTTTCTTCGGTGACGGATGTGTCTTTTCGGGAAGGCAATAAAAATCGGTGGGA
Source organism: Runella rosea (assembly GCF_003325355.1). GTDB lineage: Bacteria > Bacteroidota > Bacteroidia > Cytophagales > Spirosomataceae > Runella > Runella rosea. Next base: position 3,339,335 of record NZ_CP030850.1, on the reverse strand, counting down.
AGGAAAGGCGGAAGTGGGCGTTGTTTCGGCCAAGTTCTCGTTGGAGGGGCCCATCAAAACCAATAAAACTTCTTTATTGCTGACCGGGCGCAGTGCGTATCTGAATCTCTTTAATTTGGGTAAGAAAAAAGCCATTCAGAACCATGAGCAGGGGAATTTTTTAGGGTATAATTTTTATGACCTTAATGTAAAGCTCAATCATTCCTTCAATCAGAATCATAAGCTGTTTTTGAGTTATTATCGGGGAGTGGATTATTACGAGGTACTTCAAAACTCGCTCTTTGGAACCAACGTCGATCATAACCTTCGCCGATTAACCAACCAATTGCTTTCGGTACGTTCGTACCATGTGCTGAGTTCACGCCTTTTTCTTCAAACGGGGCTTCATTTTACACAATACGCGTTTCGGTACAATGAAGGATCGACGATGTTCAGGGTAGCTACCGTTCAGCCCAAACCGTGGATGAAACCGGAAAAAACATTTACGAAGATCAGTGAAATTTATACCATCAGCAACGGAAAAATACAGGACGTATCCGCCAATTTTCTGGCTGATTGGACCGTCGCTTCGGGCGTCAAAGCAAAACTGGGGGCCGATCTCATTCACCATACCTATGAGCCCGTTTCGTACCGTCGGAAAGAAGAAAATCAGGATTCTGTGTCGCTTAAAGAAGCCTCCGCTTCGGCTTTGGAGGGCGGAGTATTTGGCAGTTTGATGGTAAACCTATCCTCCAAAATGCAATGGAATGTCGGGGCAAGGTACTCGTATTTTCAAACAAAGCAGGTGAATTACCAAGGGCTTGAACCCAGAACATCGCTTACGTACCGGACAGACAATGCAAGCATTCAGCTTAGCGCCACCCGGATGATTCAGTACAACCACGCGCTGGTAAAAAGCGGAGGATTAACGGATAAAATCACGTGGGTGCCTTCAACACCGGGTATTTTGCCGCAGTCCTCGTGGCAGTACGCCGTCGGTTGGTCGCAGTCGCGCCCGGGGCAAACGTTTAAGTACAGCATTGGGGCTTATTATAAACAAATGCAGAATCTGAGCATGTACCGCTATTACTATGGCGATCCTTACCTGTATTATCGTTGGGAGGCAAATACCCTGTCGGGAGGCAAAGGACGGGCCTACGGACTGGAATTGACCGCTGAAAAAAGCTTTCGACGTTGGTCCGGGGGAGTCAATTATACCTTATCGCGGAACCAACGACACTATGACGAACTGAACGAAAGCAAATGGTTTAATGATCTCTACGACCGCCGTCATATCCTCAACCTCAATGGTGTCTATAAAATGAGTAAGACCCTGCAACTGTCTTTTTTGTGGGTGTATTACAGCGGACAACGCTATGATCTGCCGGCCGGTAGGATCGCCGCCAATCCGCTGGTGCCTGAATACGTTGTGTATGACCAAAAAAACAATGGAAAATACCCCGATTATCACCGATTGGATGTTGGGTTGACAAAAAAATATTTTTTAACCAAAGGGCGTTATTGGGAAATCAACCTCAACGTGTATAACCTCTACAGTCGGAAAAATACGTATCGACTGTATCCGGCGGTGGAAGTCATTACCGATGAGCAGCATCGGCCGCTTGAACGTCGAAACGTCATAAGATCGGCCTCCGTCTTTCCGATATTACCGTCCATAAGTATTGCTTATAAATTCAGATGATGCGTAGTTTCCCGGTGCTTTTGCTGGCTTGCGGAATCATTTCCTGCGAAGTCATTTCAACCAAAAACGTCAAGTTGCCGTCTTCTCCTGAGAAGTTGGTCGTGAATGGCGTGGTTTCTAATGTGGGCGTGGGCGTTTATGTGACCAAAACGCTGCCCGTGCTGCAATCCAATCCCACGTCTCCGCTTCTGGAAGCGACGGTAAGTCTGCAAACGAATGGAATGCCGTGGGCGGTATTACAAAAGGGTGCCGATCTGTATATGTCAGACAGCAATTGGAAGTATACCGATAATCTTACGGTAGAGGTACAGCATCCTGCATTGGGAAAAGCCTTGGCTGTACCCGAGCCCCTTCCGAGTGCGCTAACGATGAGTGAGGTCTCGGCCGTGTATACGAAACAACAAACAGAGGCGTCCATTAACCTGGCTTTTCGGGATGTATCGGGCGCAGATTATTATGCCTACAAAATGATCGCGGTCAAAGACGGCGTGCCGTTGACCAACGAAAGTATCTATAAAATACCGCTGGATGCGTTGATGAACGATTTGAGTTTTGACAATCAAACAAAGAAAATCATCTCCCGCCTGTTTTTACTCAAAGAAGCAGGCAATAATCAAACGATTAGGGCAAATCAGGTAAAAGTGTATCTGTATCACCTCTCCGCCGCCACTTACGACTATTATCGCTCCCTGCGTGAATATGACTCGTACAATGAGGATACGTTTGCGGAGGTATTGCCGGTTAAAAATAACATTCAAAACGGCTACGGCTTTGTGGGTGCCTGCAGCATTGATACCATTACAGTCAACATAAAACAATGATTCCATGAAAACAGTACCAAGTCTGATTTGTGCATTTGCCGGCTTATTGTTGACCGGCACCGGTAGTTACGCCCAGGTAACCGATGGATTTTCGTTTGGCCTGAAAGCAGGGGCCAACAGGATGAGTACAAAAATAATTAACAGGCCGAGTAATTATAATGGTCAATTGCGCGGTGTGGGTGTTTCAAACGGTTTTCAGGTGGGAGCGTGGGCTACGCTTCCGGTGAGCCGTTGGTTATTTATAGATACCGACCTGTATTTTCAGCAAAGAGAAAATAAGTACGAAGACCCGAGCAATAGTGATATTATATTCGCTTACAATACCTACAGGTATGCAGGAGTCAGCGGCAGGGTAGGGTTTATGTATAAAGGGGCTTTTGTGAGTGTAGGTCCTGAGATGAATGTCTTGCTGGCTACAAAGACAAGGGCAAAAAATGAAGCTCAGGGGGTTGAATGGGGCATCAATGCGCGTTTGGGGTATCAATACAGGCGCGTCAGAATAGAGGCTTTTTATACAAAAGCACTCACTCATTATGAACAGATTACATTTATTAATCAGGGAGATAAACTTCAACATCTTTTTTACGGAAATACCCTTGGGCTTTCATTAGGGGTAAGATTGTTTGGAGGGAAAGAGCGGAGATGATGCGGTGATTCATAATACCCCAACAGCCCGCTTCATCGAAGCGGGCTGTTGCTGTTATAGGAACTATTACTCGAAATTACCCTTGTGAAAGCGCTTCGGCTCCACCGACAATCTCCAGGATTTCCTTGGTGATAGATGTAACATCTTCAAAAATTTTTGTTGGAAATGGCCCATTATCGCCTCTAGGGTGGAGAAAAATTCACCCTAGGGTTGAGGCGCGGCAAAAATCTTTTACGGAGATTTGCCCCTGACTATTGCGCAATAGTGAGTTCAAAAAGAAAAAGCCACCACGACTTTGGACGGCTGCGGTGACTTTTTCAGACGGTCCGCCGATGCTACATTCTAAACAATCAGTTAACCATTTAAACACAGATTTATGAAAAACAGAACTAAAACTAATCGTTATAGCTATGAAAACCGGTAAGAAAGCACTGTTTGTCTGTTTATTTTTATTCACATGGATAAACGTAAACAGGGTACTGGGACAGAGTCATTTTGCTATTGCTCCTGTGATAGGTATTATCCATGGGTCTGTAACAGCAAATAACTATTTTGATATTCCTGCTGTTCGCGATAAAGGCTATGGGCCCTTGTTAGGTGTAATGGGGCACTATTTTGTAACTCCCAAGTGGTCGATTTCAACGGGGATGAATTATCACAGGATTAACTATCGAAGAACAACTCCAAATGAAAATCTATATAAAAGTAATCATTGGAATATTCCTGTATTGATAAACTACAAGATAATTGATCGTGCTTTGTCTCCGTATTTTTCTGCCGGGGGAGTTCTTTCATCTCGTTCAGTTTACCTAGATATTGCCCTAGCAAGGCCTAAATTTGCTACAGCTTTCGATCTTACTATTGGTGCTGGGGTTATTTATAAACCTACTTCAAGGGTGGGTTGGATCATACAGCCCTTATGGCAAAAAGAAGTAGCGCCCAAACCCAACAATGCTATACTTCCCAGGTATAATGCCTCAAAGGTTTCGTTACAGGTACAGATGCTTGTTCAGCTTTAAGTACAGAGGCTGATCGAATCAGGAATATGTTTGAAAAGGAGCTAGAGGAGGAAATTTTAAAATGGAGTAGTAAAATAACGTTAAGAAAATGCATTAGCAATTCATTGATACGATTTAGGCCCCTTTATTTGTATCTACAAAATGCTTAATTCCATAAGCAAACAGCCCGTTTCATCGAAGCGGGCTGTTTGCTGTTATTGAAAGAGTACTCGAAATTACCCTTGTGAAAGCGCTTCGGCCCCACCGACAATCTCCAGGATTTCCTTGGTGATGGCGGCTTGGCGCGAGCGGTTGTATTCTAAGCGCAGGGCTTTGATGAGCTCTTGGGCGTTGTCAGTTGCTTTGTCCATCGCGGTCATTCGTGCTCCGTGCTCAGAGGCGTTGGATTCGAGCACCGCGCGGTACAACTGGATTTTGAGTGTTTTAGGAATCAAATCGGTCACGATTTGCTCTTCCGAAGGCTCAAAAGTATAGTTAACGTTAGACGTAGTGGCCGTTTTCAAATCATTTTTCGCTTCTGGAATCGGCAAAAGCTGATCGGCGCGGATGATTTGGGTGGCTACGTTTTTGAACTCATTGAACACCACTTCAACGGCGTCGTATTTGCCAGCTTCAAAATCGGCCATGATGCTTTCGGCCGCTTCTTTCACCACACCAAAGCTCAAACGGGTATACACATCCATGAAGTCAGTATTTACCTTGAACCCCCGGCGCAAAAATGCCTCGCCGCCTTTTTTACCCAAAGCCAATATTTCTACGTTGCCTTTGGCGGCTTGCGTCGCGTATTTTTCCTGAATGAGGGCCACGGCGGCTTTGATGACGTTGGTATTGAAAGCACCGCAAAGTCCACGGTCGGAGGTAACAGTGACAATCAACACTTTCTCGACGGTGCGCACTTGCTTGTAAGGGCTTTCGGCGGCGGTTTCGGTTCCTGCCGATACCGTAGCGAGCATTTCGCCCAACTTCTTGGCGTAAGGGCGCATCTGGATGATGGCGTCTTGCGCACGGCGAAGCTTAGCGGCGGCCACCATTTTCATGGCCTTCGTGATTTGTTGCGTCGAGTTAACCGACGTGATTCTATTGCGAACTTCTTTTAATGAAGCCATTTTTTTACAGTTATCTGTTATTTGTTAATAGTTATCCTTGGGGGATAAATCTATTTTAACTTAACTTACTTTTTTGATTCATGCAAAGGCTTGCCTTTACTGTAAACTGTTGACTGGCAACTGTACACTTTTTTATTTGACTTTGCGCAGCCAAATACTCGAACCACGGCCACGGGTGGCGTAGGTGGGCATATTTTCGGCCAGCCAATCGGCATGAAACGTTTGGAGGAAATCATTGTGAAACAATATCTCAAACGTATCCTGATACATCAAAAACGCGCGCAAACTGTAGGCTTCATTCCAGCCAAAACGCCCGTTGCCGTCGATAACCCAAGCTTTGGGGTACTCAAACGGATAAAATACGTCGTGAACGTGAATGATGACGCCCGGTTTGAGGCGTGGAAAGATTTCGAACAAAAAGTAATTGACGTCGCTTCCCGTTTTTGATACGTGGGTAGAGTCGATAAAAAGAATATCGTTCTCGGCCAGTTTTTCAAAATACTCGACGGGAATATCCTGCAACGTTTTTTCAAAAATCGTCGTTTGCTGACGGTCAGCGGGGGTCAACAACGAATACAAACGGTCGGGATAAGGCTCAATAAACGTAAATTTTACGCTTTGATTGAGAAACCGCTCGTTGGTATCCAACATCACCGCCGACGAAAATCCCGACCCTGCTTCCATGATTTGCTTGGGGCGGAAGTGCCGCATCATGCAGTGGAGCGTGGTGGCGTCGGCGTGGATGAAATACTTATTGACAAAATAATACCGAAAGCCGTCTTGGGGAGTATCAGTAAAAGGCACCGACGGGAAGTACGATTTTGCGAACGTGTTCATCAACGCTACCTGTTCCGCTTCGCGGAGGTCGAGGCCCGGCAGAGTGCGCGGGGGCGCGGGATAAATCTGTGCTTCACGTTTACGTACTTCATCTACGGACACGATGGGGCTGTAAAAGTGCCCCGCCGGAACCCGAGTGCGGTACTTACCGATAAATCGGGCTACGTCCCCGATGAGGGGCGTAGCCTTGACGATTTCTTTGATGCGCGACATTTAGCTCAATTATGCGTATTTGGCGGCTAATTCGCGACCAACTTTCTTAATGATATCGGTGACAGAGTCATCCAATTTACCAGCAGCCAAACTTGGAAGTACTTCTGGATGAACGGCTTTCAATAAATTGATAAACTCCGTGTCAAACTCTCTTACTCTTGATACGGGCACTTTGTCGAGCACACCGTTGATAGAAGCGTAAATGATGGCTACTTGGTCGCCAACGCTTACGGGAGAGAATTGACCTTGTTTGAGGATTTCTTGGTTACGACGACCGCGCTCAATCGTCAGCTTGGTAGAGGCATCCAAATCAGAACCAAACTTAGCAAATGCTTCCAATTCACGGAACTGGGCTTGGTCCAACTTAAGCGTACCCGCCACTTTCTTCATGGATTTGATTTGCGCATTACCCCCTACGCGAGATACCGAGATACCTACGTTGATGGCTGGGCGGATACCTGAGTTAAACAGGTTGGATTCCAAGAAGATTTGTCCATCCGTAATAGAGATTACGTTGGTAGGAATATAGGCCGAAACGTCACCCGCCTGTGTTTCGATGATCGGAAGGGCCGTCAATGAACCTCCACCTTTCACTTTGTCTTTCAACGAAGCAGGTAAATCGTTCATGGTTTTAGCGATTTCATCTGAAGTCGTAATCTTGGCGGCACGCTCTAGCAAGCGGCTGTGGAGATAGAAAACGTCACCGGGATAAGCTTCACGGCCCGGAGGACGACGAAGCAACAGGGATACTTCACGGTAAGCAACGGCTTGTTTTGACAAGTCATCATATACCACCAACGCAGGACGGCCCGTATCGCGGAAGTACTCACCAATGGCCGCACCCGTAAACGGAGCAAAGAACTGCATGGGTGAAGGGTCAGAGGCAGAGGCTGCTACGATGACCGTATAATCCATGGCGCCGTATCGACGGAGGGTAGCTTCTACTTGCTTAACGGTAGAGGCTTTCTGACCGCAGGCTACGTAGATACAATAGACTGGCTCGCCTTTGTCGTAAAATTCTTTTTGGTTGATGATGGTATCGATACAAACGGCTGTTTTACCCGTTTGACGGTCACCAATCACCAACTCGCGTTGACCACGACCGATTGGAATCATGGCGTCGATGGCTTTGATACCCGTTTGAAGCGGCTCAGTCACTGGCTGGCGGTAAATTACCCCCGGTGCTTTGCGCTCTACGGGCATTTCAAAGGTTTCACCTTGGATAGGCCCCATCCCGTCGATAGGTTCGGCCAATGTATTTACTACACGTCCTACGATACCGTCTCCTACTTTAACGGATGCGATTTCGCCAGTACGTTTTACGGTATCGCCTTCTTTGATTTCGTTTGACTCACCGAGCAATACGGCTCCAACGTTGTCTTCTTCCAAGTTGAGAGCAAGGGCTTTTAGGCCATTTTCAAATACGAGCAATTCACCCGCTTGTACTTTTGTTAGGCCATAGATACGAGCTACCCCGTCGCCCACTTGCAGTACCGTACCTACTTCTTCGAGTTGGGCGTCGGTTTTTGCACCGGCCAATTGCTCCCGAAGTATCGCCGAAACCTCATCCGGTCTTACAGCTACCATAGTATGTTTGTGTTTATTGTTTAGTATTAATAATCGATTCGTGAATTGTGGCGGGTCTTTGGGTATTTAAAATGGAATAACCTCCGTCTTTCGCTTACAACTACGTTTAAATTTGCCGCAAAATTAGTGATAAATTTGCTTTGTTAGCATCGGTCTTTATAAAAAATATACAATTTTTTGCTAAAGTCCCGGTAGATGCCCCAAATGCCTCAAATAGGGGTTTTATTAGGTGAAGATTACAAACATATCGACCAACCGATTGTTGTGCTAATTGATGCAAAACCAATCGATGTATCGGTAAAATTTTATTTTAGAATGGGTTTTTGTTTTACCTTTAGCTTACTTTTGCCTCCTTAAATTTTTTTTTAGACAAAATAAGGTGGTATGAAGCCTGTTACCGTTGTAATTCCCTTGTACAAGTCTGTTTTCAGTTTGCACGAAAAAATCTCGTTTACGCAGGGACTACAGGTACTAAAAGAACATCCCATTGTTATCATAAAACCCTTTTCGTTGGATATTTCGTATGTATTAGGGGAATATCCGCAACTGAAAGTAGAAAACTTTGATGACGATTACTTTAAGAGCGTTCAGACGTACAATCGATTAATGCTTTCGGCGGAGTTTTATGAACGTTTCAGCGACTCCGAATACATCCTGATTTACCAATTGGATGCCTTTGTGTTTCGCGACGAGCTTTTGGAATGGTGTCAACAAGGATATGATTACATCGGAGCGCCCTGGCGAATCGAGCGTGATTTTAGTTCTGTGACCGACCGCATTATTTTTGGTCTCAAAAAACAACTGGCGATTTGGTTTGATTTGCGCGACAAGCAACGTAATAATCAACCGCTGGATGTAACAATAAAATTTACGGTTGGCAATGGCGGGTTTTCGTTGCGAAAAGTCCAAAAAATGCTGGACATTGTGCGCAACAATCGCCCTAAAATTGAAGAGTATTTGGCAAAGAAAGGGTCATTTTACAACGAAGACGTTTTCTTTTGCATTGAAATGAATCGGTATTTTCGACAAGTCCGTTTACCCCATTGGCGCAAGGCGCTTCGTTTTTCGGTGGAAGATTTGCCTTCCAAAGCCTTCATTTTAAATGGGAATAAACTCCCGTTTGGATGCCATGCATGGGATATTCACGAATTAGACTTTTGGAAACCCCATTTTGAAAAGTTTGGACATAAACTATAACGCATGAAGCGGCATTACAGCGGTACCCCTCGCGAGACCATTCCACTACGCATTCTGGATTTCTTCATTGATATCTACGTGCGGTGGTTTTATCGTAAGCGGGAAAAAGAGCCGTTTTCTGCCGCTCCCAAAGTGCTTATTGCTTCATTAGGCCACATGGGCGACGCCCTGACGGTTTCGTATTTGTTTCCCATTATTCGCCAAAAATATCCCGAGGCAATCATTGATATAATCTCGCCGAGTTGGTGCAAAGCAGTCAATGAACACAATCCTTACGTTCGTCATACGCTGGTTATTGATCATTATTTAAGTAATCGAAGCAAGATTGGCATTTGGCAAAAACTCAAACGGCATTACCAAACATTTCAGCAAGCGCTACCTATTTTACGAAATGAGCACTACGATTTTTATTTAGATGTTCGTACCTCTTACGGGGTGTCTCACTTTGTGTTGCCTTTTACGAATGTCAAAAAAGCAGTGGGTTTTAATCGGCGTGGTATGGGTGGTTTTTTGGATGTTGAGTTGGAAATCCCGCAGAAAGATGGCAACTATCACCATTTTGAGGCATACGAGGCTCTGCTAAAAGAAATGGGAATTGATACAAGGCTGGAAGAGGTGGTGCCTTATTTTACCATTGATGCGTCAATCACGTGGGAGCAGATTCAATCAAAATTGCCTTTGACGATTAATAAACCCTACATCTTGTTGTTTCCCGAAACGGGAGAGCCTCACCGCCAAATGCCGAATTCATTTTGGGTGAATGTCTTGAAAGAAGTGCTTGAAAAGTCGGATTATTCTGTGGTTCTGTGTGGACAAACCGACCTGTCGGCGCAAATTGTGAAGGGGATTGGTCGGGCAACGGCGTCTCAATTTTTAGAAAAAATCATTGATGCTTCAAAAAAATTATCCATTCAGGAGTTGGCTTTTTTATCCACAAAAGCGGAGTATGCACTTACTTTGGACTCTTTTCCCGAACATCTGTGCTGCATTTTTTGTGAAACAATTACCATTTATAAAGCTTCAGGACTGCCTTTCTTTCCTATTGCTAATTATCCCGTATTGCTTTTTCATACGCATTTTCTAAGTAAGAATGCAGCTTATGTACGTCGAAACGTCACGGTACATTACCGTGAAAAAATCGAAACCCTTGAAGTGCGGCAATTGATTGTGTCGAAAATTACCACCGAAAACAAAGTGTTGTAACCACGCCAAAACGGAGCTGTTTTATTCTAAGACATCCCCGAGGGCCGTCATAAAAATACCCCTTGGTGTAGTATCCTGATCGGCAAAATAGTGGTAGCTTCCTCTGATCCATTCCTTAAAAACGGGTATAATGCGCAGTACCCTGTTGCCAGAAAGATTGGCCCGTACGGTCAAAAAATGAAGTTTTTCTTCCACTATTTTCAAGTTTTTGTTTCCTTTCGGGACGACGCGCTGTAAGTGGTTATACAGGGTCTGCAATTCGCGCTGCCGTTGTTGGTACGGAATCAATTTTTGCTGATGCGGCCTTGCCAACCGCTGTGTTAGGCTCAGGGGGGCTAAATTTTTCGGTCGGGTGCCCACTTGCTGGGCGGCATGTTGTCGGTAATTCACGAGAGGTTCGGGGATGAATTGGATTTGTTCCAAAACCGACGCCACAAAAGCAATCCATGTATCGTGCAGAAAATCAGGAATATCGAGGGGAAAAGGAAGCAGTTGATTCAGAAATGATTTGCGGAGGGCCATGGTACAGCCTGCAACGCGGTTGCCGATGAGCATAACCCTAATGCTTTCTCCTTCTCGCCATTGTTGCAGTTGGAGTGGTTGCAGCCGTACAACATCCCAAAACGTAGTCTGAAAGGGTTCTCCTTGTTCATTGATTAAAAGAGCGTCTGAAAATACGACATTTAAGGACGGATTTTGCGTCAGAAATGCCGCCATACGCGTAACCTTCTCGGGGTGCCAAACATCATCTTGGTCGCATAGAAACAAGATGTCTCCCGTGCATTGAATCAATGCTTTTTCAAAATTTTTGGTGACACCTACTTGTTGTTCATTCACAAAAACACGCACTTTGAAAGGGGCAGTCAGCGCGAATTTGTGCACTAAATCTACCGTATGGTCCGTAGAGCAGTCGTCACAAACTACTAGTTCATCAGGCAGTTGTGTTTGACGGGCTAAGCTCTCCAATTGTTCCCATAAAAACCGCTCTCCATTGTAAGTACACAAGGCGACGGAAATCAGTGATTTATTGGTAGACATACTAAAGGAAATAGTTATTTGATAAATGTACTGAAAATGAAATGATTAGGATGCATTTAATAATCGAAGTAAACTTCGGCATCCCGCAACGATTAGGCGTTTGAGGGCTTTGTTTTTTTGATAAAAGTAGGAAGGATTGTGATAGGCATTGGGCAAAGAACGAAAATCAGCATCTCGGTTATCAATTAATGCCTGTTTATATACGTCATACAATGGTTTTACGTCGGGACGGTTGGCAAAAGTATATCTATTCTGATGCACCGATATATCGTCGGGGTAGGAGAGATGATACCCGCTGAAATGAAAAAACAGCAATGGAGACGTATTATTTACCCAAAAACGGCCTTTTTCATGCGTTATTTTTCGCTCGTGCATGTTCCAGTAGGCCACATTGTAGCCGAGGTTTTTGCTGATCAGGGCTGCTGGATAAAACAGCGGCACGTAGTTGAGCCACAGTTGATCCACAAACATCCCTTCGGCAAAATCATGGTAGCCTTCGTGCCAAACGCGGTCTTGCCACCAATTCAGAAAGTGCAAGGATTCTTCGCTGCGGCGCAGGGCAAAGAAGCCGCCATTGTAGAGCCCAGCGTTGAGAAAACTACGTAAGCGGGGTAGGCCTTCCGTGGTAATGGGCGTTGTAACGTGGGGCGTAATGACGATGCTGTGGTTTTCTAAATCATCTTCGATGGCGTTCAGACTGTCGAAAAAGAGAATGTCAGAATCGAAATAAAGCAGTTTTTGGACTGCAGGATATTTATTTAGCAACCAACTGGCCAGATAAGGCTTGGCCAAACAACTCAATTCAAAAGGGGTATAGCGGTCAAAAAGCGATTCAAAGTCAGGTATCTGTTCCTTATTAATTTCAACAAGATGGTAGTTCGCAACCGAAGAAACGTCCCGATGGTTAATTTTATCAAAAAGCCCAATCACAACCTGATACTCGGGATTATGCCTCACAAGGCTGTCGGCCATGGTTTTGGCTTGTGCTAAGTGACTGAATGTACAAATGGTAAAGGCAAGACGCATCAGAAAAGCGGTAGATTTTGGGCAAAAATAAACGCTTCTTTCGAGTTTCGAGCAGAGAGAGCCGATATTTGATTATTCGGGAAAGCGCAGATGGGTAGGATAAAATGCAGAACGGGTAAAATATCGTGCGGAGTATCGTATTTTTGATGCTTTAAATGATTGACCTAATGATGAAAAATAAATGGGGAATCGGATTGGTGGCCTTGCTGTTTGTGAGTGGCTGTCAATCGGATCCTACACTTTTTGAACGACTTGACGCTTCCGACACAGGAATTACGTTTACCAATCAGTTGACCGAAACCGAAACGGCTAATATTCTGGCCTACGAGTATTTCTACAATGGTGGCGGGGTAGCCGTAGGCGATTTTAATAATGATGGTCTGCCCGATGTATATTTGACGGGAAATCAGGTGCCTAATAAACTGTTTATCAACCGAGGAAATCTCCACTTTGATGATGTTACGGAGCAGGCGGGTGTAGCGGGGCGTACCGGTTCGTGGAAAACGGGGGTGACGCTCGCCGACGTAAATGCGGATGGCTGGCTGGATATTTATGTGTGCTATTCGGGTAGTTTTCCCGCTGAAAAACGCAAAAATCAACTGTTTATTAACCTTGGTTCCACCAATAAATCACAAAAAGAAGTCCAGTTTAGGGAGCAAGCCGAAGCTTATGGTATTGCGGATGCGGGGTACTCTACCCAAGGGCTGTTTTTTGATTACGATACCGACGGAGATGTGGATCTATTTGTGCTGAATCATAACCTGCGTGGGTATCAACGCAAGGAGGCAGCCTACCTCAAAAAGGAATTTGACGCCGATGCAGGCGACAGGTTATATCGAAACGACGGTGGACATTTTACCGATGTGACCAAAGAAGCGGGCATCATCAGCAATGCGCTGGGGTTTGGGTTGGGCATTGCGACAGGTGATTTTAACGGCGACAACAAACCCGATTTGTACGTGTGTAATGACTATGTAGAAGAGGATTATGCTTATTTAAACAACGGCGACGGAACGTTTTCGGAAAGAGGAAAGGAGATGATGGGGCATTTTTCGTACTCAACGATGGGCGTAGATATTGCGGATGTCAACAATGACGCGTTGCCCGATATTTTTACGACCGATATGCTACCCGAAGATAACCGTCGTCAGAAAATACTGTCGTGGCCCGACAACTGGAATGTGCAACAGGCAATGCTCGAAAATGGGTTTCATTGGCAGAATATGCGTAATATGTTGCAGATGAACCAGGGGATGACGGAGCACGGAACACGGAACATGGAAAAGGGGAACCATCTCTCAGGGCAGGCCCGCCTAGAATATCCGCTCTTCGCCGAAGTGGGTCAATTGGCGGGTGTTCAGGCGACGGACTGGAGTTGGGCGGGGTTGTTGGCTGATTTTGACAACGATGGGCTGAAAGATTTGTTTGTCTCCAACGGTTTTGTGCGGGATTATACTGATTTGGATTTTGTGAAATATTATGCCGATGAGCAAATGAATGGAGAAGGAAAGAAATCCCGAAAATCGTTGTTGGACCACCTTCAAAAAATGCCCGCTACGCCCACGCACCACTATGTTTTTAAAAATGAAACGGCAAAAGGCAATCAGGTTCAGTTTGCTAACAAGGTTAAAGAATGGGGTTTTGAACATTCCATTATCGCGTGCGGGGCGGCGTATGCGGATTTTGATCTAGATGGTGATATTGACCTCATTACGTGCAATACCAACGAGCCGACAAGCCTTTACAAAAATCAGCAACAAGAACAGCAACCGCAGAATTTTGTCAAAATCAAACTGAAAGGCGATGGAGCAAACGCGTTTGGTATAGGTGCGAAAGTGTACGTGTATGCCGACGGACAGGTTCAATACCAGGAGTTTACGCCCACGCGTGGATTTCAGGCCTGCATGTACGACGACCTTCATTTTGGTTTGGGTAAAACCCCAAAAATAGATTCTGTTCGGGTACTTTGGCCGAGTAATAAGAGTCAATTACTGACTTCAGTTGCGTTGAACAAAACACACTTGGTGGAAGAAAATAAAGCCGTGCCTTTTGAGCCCTCACTGCTTTTACCAAAGGAGAAACCAATTTTCAAAGAAACAAATGTCCTGAATTTTACCCACCATGAAAACCCCGCTATTGATTTCAACGCGCAGATTCTGCTGCCGTACCTTTATTCCTCGGGCGGCCCTCGAATGGCCAAAGGCGATGTAAACGGCGATGGTTTGGAAGATATATACGTGGGCGGAGCGACCGACCAAGCGGGACAATTATTTCTGCAAACAAATAGCGGCCTTTTTACGCCAAACACTCAACCCGCTTTTGAGGCCGACAAAGCCTTTGAAGATCGCGATGCAGTGTTTTTTGATGCCGATGGTGACCGCGATTTGGATTTGTACGTGGTCAGCGGCGAATACGACGTAAACTACGCCCAACTTCAGGACCGCCTCTATCTCAACAACGGCAAAGGTGCATTTAGTCGCAGTCTGATGGGGCAAATCCCCGAAATTATGCTCAACAAAACCTGCGTGGAAGCTTTTGATGCCGACGGCGACGGTGATATGGATTTATTTCTGGGAGGTGGAGTCCAAACCGCAAATTTCCCGTACGCGACCGAAAGTCACCTGTTACAAAACGATGGAAAAGGTCATTTTGTCATTGCCCAAAAATGGGATTTGGGGTTGGTTACGGATGTTGCCGTGGCTGATATAAATACAGATAACGCCCCTGACCTCATCGTTTCGGCTGAGTGGAAACCGATTCAAGTGTTGGAAAATCAGAAAAAGGGTTTGCATTTTACACTTTCTACCGTGCCTTCCGTTGGGCTTTGGAGCCGGATTGCTCCCGCAGATTTGGACGGAGATGGGGATGTTGATTTTGTGGTGGGAAATGTGGGATTGAACACTGCTTTAAAAGCTACTAACCAGCAACCAATGACGTTGTATTACGACGATTTTGACCAAAATGGCCGCCTCGACCCATTTATTGCCTATTTTAATCAGGGGCAAGTCTATCCGTTGGCGGGGCGCGATGAAGCTTTGGAGCAATTGGCACCGTTACGTAAAAATTTTATCGACTATAAATCCTATTCAACCGCCACCGCCGAAGAAGTGCTGGGTCAAGAATGGTCGGCACGTGCCGTAAAACTTAAGGTCAACGAGCTGAGAACGGGAATATTAATGAACGAAAAAGGAAGATTAACCTTTAAACCCTTGCCGTTGACGGCCCAAACGTCACCCATCTACGCCATTGCTACGGCAGATTTTGACGGGGATGGAAAAACGGACATTTTATTGGCAGGAAATCAATCCAACTTCCGGATTCGTATCGGAAAAACCGACGCAAACCAAGGTATTGTATTCAAAGGAAACGGCAAAGGAGATTTTGAATATTTGCGGCAAGACCAATCAGGATTGGCGTTGAAAGGAGACGTACGTGATGTACAAACCGTAGGGAATCAATTCATTTTTGGGGTAAACAACGGGAAGGTTCAAACGTATTTTTTTAGCCGAAAAACTGCTAAATAATAAATGTAAAACCGCAAAAGTATAGCTCACTTTTGCGGTTTTACGGTTACTTCAGTTTAACATTTTGCGGTTCCTTTTTACTTCACCTTGGCGCGGCGTTCGCGCATTTCGCGCCAAGTGGTAAGGATAATGCCTTCTTTTTCGATGAATTTTTTGAGTGCTGGATCCTGCATTGCGTATAGGTCTCCGTAGCGGGTAGGCCATGAATCAGTGATTTCTTTGAAGTTTTCGCTCGGGGCGGCGCAGTGCATAATCACCATCGTAATGCCCGGTTTGGCCTCTTTCAACAACTCAATGTACTTTTCGGTTTTCATTTTTCGCAGGTTTTCTTCCGTATTAGGTGTTTCGGGCGAGAGTTTCCAACCGTATGTATCGGCAAATAAATCATCCAAAACGGGCAATCCCGCGTTCCAAAGCATCTTGCCGATTTGTTGAAACTGCTGAATTTCCTGCGCGGGGCTGTTGCGCTCTTTGGCAATCAACGTGGCGTGACCGCCTGGAAGCATCACGGGGATTTTTTCCTGTATTCCTACTTTGATGTAGCGCTCGGTAAAAGCCGCCGAGCCAAACAGCGTGCCCATGTGGGAGTCGATGTGTGATGGCTCTACCCCAAAGGCGCGGAAACGCGCAATTTGGGCGCGAATTTCGATCTCCACTTCGTCGGGAGTGGCGTGCTTCACCACGTCACCGACGTTTGACCACATGGCGCCTTCTTTGTCCAACAGCCCTGGGACTTTTTCGCGCCCTGAAATCGGAAACCAGCGGTAGCCTTTCCATTCCGACGTCAACGTAAGGTGAACGCCCGCGTCGGTGGTGGGGTGTTGTTGCACGTATTTCATGTAGGCGGGCACCCAGCCGCAGGGCATCATCACGCTGGTTGAGTTGGCCACGCCCTTTTCCATCGCCAGAATCGTTCCCTGATTGGCTTCGTACGACATCCCAGCGTCGTCAATGTGAAAAATGATGATTTTTTTGCCTTTGGGATAACCCAATTTTTCGGCGTAGGTTTCCTGAGAGATGCTCTGCGCTGCACAGAGAAAAGATAACACAGCGACGAATAGATATTTCATGAAATACAGCGTTTATATTTGCTTCATTAAAGACGTTTTGCTCCTAACCTTACCTAAACTTGGTTCAGCAAAGAACTACCGCACTACTTACTTTTAGATTGTATGAAAAGGCTATTTCGTAATTTACTTTTTGGTTTGGGCGGCTTATTGCTTTTGGGCGCGGGCCTGACCTACACGCCGCCGTTTGTTCATATTCGTAATTATGTGCAGCGCGGAGAAGTGGATATTTTGGATTATAAGCACCACCCTAAACGTCAGGTATTGGCTTCCACTCTTCCTGAACCTTGGCCGCTGGACTCTAATTTTAACAAAGCGGTAATTTCCAAAAACCTCATGGATACGCTAGAAAAATACCAGACAACGGCTTTTTTGGTGTTTCAAGATGGTAAATTGGTTTATGAAAAATACTGGGAAGATTTTGACGCTAAAACCCTGAGTCAATCTTTTTCGGCCGCCAAAAGTATTATTTCGATGCTGGTGGGAGTGGCGTTGTACGAAAATAAACTCAGAGGGTTGGACGAGCCGATTTCTAATTACATCGACTCGTTTCGCGAAGGAGAAAAGGCGAAAATTACGCTGCGTCACTGCCTGACCATGAGTAGTGGACTGGATTGGCACGAAAAAGACCGTGGGGTGTTTAGCAACAATGCCTACGGCTACTACGGCGAAGACATGGCCGATGTCATCGACGGCCTGAACGTAGAAAAACCTGCTGGTAAAGAATTTGAATACCGCAGTGGCGACACCCAAATTCTGGGCTTAGTATTGGAAAAAGTGTACAACAAAAAAATAGCCGACCTAGCTTCCGAAAAAATATTTCAGCGTATCGGTAGCGAAACAGATGCCTACTGGATGCTCGACAAACCCAAAGGCCGCGAAAAAGCCTTTTGTTGTTTTGCCCCCACCGCGCGCGATTATGCCCGATTCGGGCACCTGATGCTCTGGAAAGGGAATTGGAAAGGCCGCCAAATTGCTTCCGAAAAATACATGACCGAAGCCCTAAGCCCCGCTAAAGGAGTCATTGACCCTAAAACTGGTAAGCCCATTGAAGTCTACGGGTATCAGTTTTGGATGCAACCTTACAAAGACCTTCAAACGGTCAGTATGCGCGGTTTGTTGGGACAACTCATCTGGGCGATTCCCGCCAAAAATGCGGTGGTAGTGCGGCTAGGCCACAAAGAAGCCCCGCAAAAGGTAGGCCCCTACTTTAAGCAGGATTCGGAAATGTATTTGCAGGCGGCAATGGAAGTGTTGGTAGAAAAATAAATTTGTTTTTATAAAAATGCATTCATTTTTGAATTTCAGTTAAAACGAAATCAAAGGGGATTTTTTTATGCAGGATTTGAGTGTAAATTTGGTAAAACAACAAAAGAGATGGTATGGCCGCCAAAGATATTTTTCATGAGTTGGTTAAGCTAGCTTTGATAAATGAAAACTAGCAAATTACGCATGATCCCTATAAAATTATAATGGGGCGGCGGCGTGGTTACATCGACTTGGGAGCGGAGCGTGAAATCATAGCGGCGGAAAAAGCAAATCAAAAAATTGCCATTGAAATTAAAAGTTTTGTCGGAAATTCTGATCTGGATAACTTTGAAGATGCACTTGGGCAGTTTTTGCTTTATTGGAAAGCATTAAAAATAAATGATCCTGAACGGGTGTTATATCTTGCCGTTCCTGTTGGTTTTTATGAGCGATTTTTCGATGATGCATTCTTTATGGATGTTGCTCGGTCTTTTGATGTTAAGATGCTTATTTTCGATGAAATAGAACCTGAAATTAAACAATGGATAAGTTAACAGAATACAAACAGATAGCCCCTAAAATCGTTGAAGAAGTGGCTGGATTGTCGCCTATGATTGAAAATGGAGTAGAAAATCAATTAATTACAGACGACGAACACGGGCATTATTTGTACTTTGGGGTAGGTTGGACTAAAATAAACAGTGGATGGACGTATGCTTCTTTCATTCATATTGATGTTAAGCCGGATGGTAAAGTATGGCTTCAACATGATGGCACCGATCTTCGTATCGCTGAAAAACTACAAAAATACGGAATTCCGAAAAGCGATATTGTGATTGGTTTCCAAGCCCCTGCGGTTCGCCCTTATCTTGAAGGGTATGCGGTGGCATAAACTTATTAGGCCGTCTTTACAAAGGCAAATTAGCTCACCCTTTCATAATTTTGTTGCAATCCGTGACAAAGTTTAGCTATTTGCAGTCAAAGACGAAAAGCAGTAATCGATGACAGTAACCGAAAAAATCAGTCTAAACGAGGCTGAAAATATTCCTTTCCCTTCCGTACCCCAACCCGTTTTTACCTTTATAGATTTATTCGCTGGTATCGGCGGGTTCAGAATGGCTCTGCAATCCCTCGGTGGTCAGTGTGTGTTCAGCAGCGAATGGGACCCACAGGCGCAGAAGACCTACGCAGCTAATTTTGGTGAAGTACCCTTTGGCGACATTACCAAAGAAGAAACCAAAAGTCAAATTCCGGATGGGTTCGATATTTTGTGTGGAGGCTTTCCCTGTCAAGCCTTTTCCATTGCGGGGCGGCGCGGCGGGTTTGAGGACACGCGTGGAACGCTGTTTTTCGACGTGGCCGATATTATCCGCCGTAAAAAACCCAAAGCCATTTTTCTGGAAAACGTCAAAGGACTCATCAATCACGACAAAGGCCAAACCCTCAAAACAATCTTAGCCACCTTGCGCGAAGATTTGGGATATTATGTGCCCGAACCCAAAGTGATGAATGCCAAAGACTTTGGGGTGCCGCAGAATCGGGAGCGCATCTTTATAGTGGGTTTTAGGGAGGATTTATACATTAATGATTTTGAATACCCCAAGCCGTTGGGCATTCCAGTGGCGTTTGAAGACGTGAAAGAGACGTTGCCCGTGTCGGCTAAATATTACTTATCTACCCAGTATTTACAGACGTTGATTAACCATAAACAACGCCATGCCAATAAAGGCAATGGTTTTGGCTATGAAATTATCGCCGACGATGCCATTGCCAATGCCATTGTGGTGGGCGGAATGGGCCGTGAACGAAATCTGGTGTACGACTTTAGAATTACGGATTATACACCCATGACCAAAATCAAAGGTGAGGTGAATCGCGAAGGCATCCGAAAAATGACCCCTCGCGAATGGGCCCGCCTGCAAGGCTTTCCCGATGAATTTAAGATTGTAGTGGCAGACGCCTCGGCCTATAAGCAATTTGGAAATTCGGTAGCGGTGCCTGCTATCCGAGCCACTGCCGAGAAAATTGTAGAGCGAATTATTCCCTGATTTTTCAGATACAGCGGCTAGAGGCCTTTGAATAGTCGTCACGCGGCAGAGCTGAGCGACAGTGGAGGCACGGGTACTGTTGGTTTCTCAAAACCAACGATTGGGTTGTGAGCAACCCAATGTACCCATCAAAGAACAATGTCTGCCCGCTTATTTTCTGCTGTATTCGCGAAATGCAAAACGCATGAATGATTCGGCCATAGCCTCGGGTTGGCCCTGTAAATGAATCAACCAAAATTTCCTTAAAAGCACCAAGTCCTTCACTTTAATAAGTTTCAATTGGCCAGTAATCAGTTCTTTTTGAATGGAGCGAATAGACAAAAACGCCATACAATTGGCGTGTTCCAAAAAGGATTTGATGCTTTCTGTTCCACCCAAATGCATGATGATTTGGAGGGAAGATAGTTTTAAATTGTGTTCTTTCAGGGCGCTTTCAATGACTTCCAACGTACCCGAGCCGCGCTCCCGCAGCACCAGCGGAATTTGGGTAAGCTGCTCAATGCTAATTTCTTCCAAAGGCGCCAATTTGCTGTTGCTGTGTACTACGGCCACGAGTTCATCGTCCATAAAATCCACGTATTTGATGCCAGAATGATGTTTTTTCCCTTCCACCACCCCCAAATCAATGGCATGCGATAAAACGGCATTTTCGATCATCTCGGTATTTCCGTTGAGCAACGACAACTCTATTTGGGGGAATTTTTCGTAATATTTGGCCAAGAGGGGTGCAATGAGGTATTGCCCGATGGTTGTACTCGCACCCAACCGAAGAATGCCGCTGTGCTTCGATTGCAGGGTGCTAAGTTCAAAGGCCGCCTCCTGATACAGGTGTAAAATCTGACCTGCGTAGCGTTTGAGTAATTCGCCCGCAGGGGTGAGAAAAACGGCATTGCCTTTTCGTTCAAACAACCTTGTGCCGTATTGTTGTTCTAGTTCGCGAATGTGCTTAGTAACGGCAGGTTGCGTAATAAACAACTCGCCAGCGGCTTTTGTAAAGCTCAGGTGTTGGGCAACACTGTTGAAAACTTTCAGGCGGAAATCAGACACGGGATAAAAAGCTTGGGTTGATGTACAAAGTAAAGGGAATTTGAAAACAACGAGCAAATTTGATGATTTTGCAAAAATCGGCTTCTTACAAGCTCAATAATTCTCAAACCAAGCAAACTTAACATTAATAATATTTTGCTTTTCTTTTTTGAGGTAATTAAGATAGGCATCAGCTACGGGCGATAGCTTTTTATCTTTTAACCAAATCAAAGTCCAGGTAGATGTTATGGGAAAGCCTTCAACGGGAATGATTTGCAGTTGTTTGTTGACCAACTCATTTTTAATGCCAATTAAAGGCATTATTGAATAACCTAGCCCTGCAATAACGGCTTGTTTAACGGCTTCATTTGAAGTTAATTCCATCTTTTTGAGTACCGGAAGGTTATTTTGAATAATAAACTTTTCCATCACATTCCTCGTCCCCGAACCTGGCTCTCGATAGATAAGCGGTATGGTCTCAAAAATACTTTTATCATAGTGACTTGCCCCGTAGTTCATTTCTGAATTTCCCACTAAGTACAGTTTATTTTGCATTAACTCTATTTTTTCAATCTTTAGATTTTCGGGTACTATACTGACCAACGAAAAATCCACTTCGTTTTTTTCTAAGCTTGCTACTACTTGGGCTTTGTTAGTGACATCCATAAGTAGTTCAATTCCAGAATGTTGTTTGATAAAATCGGCAATAAAGTAAGGGGCAATGTATTTTCCTGTTGATACCACCGATAGCTTGAGTTTCCCAGTAAGTTGTCCTTTGTGGGCGTGCATTTTATAATTAATGGCATAGACTTCATTCAGAATTTTATCGGCAGCCTCAACTATTTCTTTCCCAAAATCAGTAACATAAATTTTCTTGTTTATGACTTCTATCAAAGGCACTTCAAACTGGTCCTGAAAGTTTTTGAGCTGAATCGAAACCGCTGGTTGGGTTAAATGTAGCTCCTCTGCTGCCTTGGTAACGCTCAGCGTTTGGGCCACTTTTAGAAAAACTCTTAGCTGATTGAGGGTATAGTTCATAAAAAATATTTATGATAATGATAGCAAAGTTAAATAAAAACTTATGAAAACCAGTACAGACCTTTGTGCCGTCAATCAAAAACCGATCAAGTAATGAAAAGAATTACCGTAGCAAAAGGCGATGGCATTGGGCCTGAAATTATGGATGCCACTCTGTCTATTATTAAAGCCGCAGGAGCTCAAATTGAAATTGATGAAGTAGAGGTAGGCGAAAAAGTGTACCTAGCTGGCAATACAGCGGGGATTGCAAAAGAATCTTGGGATATCATCCGCAAGAACAAAATTTTTCTCAAAGCTCCCATCACAACACCTCAGGGAGGCGGATACAAAAGTTTGAACGTAACCACCCGAAAGTTTTTGGGCTTATATGCCAACATCCGTCCTTGCGTTAGTTTACATCCCTTCGTGAAGACCAAACACCCCGAGATGGACATTGTCATTGTCAGGGAAAATGAAGAAGACCTATACGCAGGAATAGAACACCAACAAACCGATGAAGTGGTTCAGTGCCTTAAACTTATTAGCCGTCCGGGCTGCGAAAAAATTGTTCGCTATGCTTTTGAGTACGCCAAACAGTACGGACGAAAAAAAGTCACTTGCTTTACCAAAGACAACATCATGAAACAAACGGATGGATTGTTTCATCAGGTATTTGATGAGATTGCCAAAGAGTATCCCACCATCGAGAATGAGCATTGGATTATTGACATTGGGGCGGCAAAAATGGCCGATACACCTGAGGTTTTTGATGTGATTGTGATGCCCAACTTGTACGGTGATGTGCTGAGCGATGTCGCTGCTCAAATTGCAGGTTCGGTAGGTTTGGCTGGCTCAGCAAATATTGGCGAAGAATGTGCCATGTTTGAAGCCATTCATGGCTCTGCTCCGCGCAGGGCAGGACAAAATCTGGCGAACCCGTCGGGGTTGCTGCAAGGGGCGATACAGATGCTGAATCATATCGGACAAACCGAGGTGGCAGAAAAAGTACAAAATGCGTGGCTAAAAACGATTGAAGATGGCATCCATACCTATGACATTTTTAAAGAAGGAATCAGCAAACAAAAAGTAGGAACCAAAGAGTTTGCGGAAGCAGTGATTGGTAACTTAGGGCAAAAACCATCTCAATTCAAAGCGGTTAGCTACGCCAATGGCGCGGCCCTCAACTTACCTAAATACCAACGCAAAGCGCCCAAATTAAAAGAGCTGCTGGGCGTAGATTTATTTGTACATTGGACTGGAAGCAGTGCAGACGAACTGGCGGAAAAAGTACAACAAATCAACACCTCTGAGGTACAAATTAGTATGATTACCAATCGTGGCATCAAAGTATGGCCAGATGGATTTTCCGAAACATTCTGCACCGACCATTGGCGTTGCCGCTTTAAGCCTCTCGAAGGAAAGAGTTTAGACAAACAACAAATCATTCACCTGTTAGGCGCGGCTCACGAAAAAGGCATTGACGTCGTCAAGACTGAAAACCTGTATGCTTTTGACGGAAAGCCTGCATTTTCTTTGGGGCAAGGGCAGTAACATTAATTTCTTTCAATCATGAACATCCAACTTCTTAAAGGCAATTTTACTCAATCTGAGGCGCTTGATATTCTTACGCAATTGGTTCACGTAAAAATCAAGTTTCATGAAAGTAAAATTGAAAAAAGTGATAACGAAGAGGATATAAAAATGCGTGAAAATCGTATTAAAAAGCTCCTTCAGGATTTCTATGAAGCAAAACAGCTCATAATCACGCAAAAACAGTGTGATTTGAATGCTGAAATTGAAATCGGCTAAAAAAAACGGGTTGTGCCCTATGGGGGCACAACCCTAAATTAAAATGTCAAGAACTAATCATGAACGCTAAGCCCCAAAATCAGTTGTTTCTGGTGTGTCCGTTTTGCCAAATGGAAAGGTTTATTACCAAACACTACGGGGACGTTTTGTTTCTTACTGCGCCTGCCTCGGTCTTCTATTTTGATGATCCCAACTTCTTGAAAGCGGTCAAAAAAACGATTCAACGGGAAAAAATAACCGATATATACTTGGTAGGGGAAGTGTCCTGCTGTTTTGTTAAATATGCGCTTCGAAACGAAACCCAGACAGGGCTTAGATGCGAATCAGAAATTCAAGAGTTGATCTCAAAAACAGATACGGCATTTTCTTTGACCGAAAAGCTTTTAAAAAAGCAATTGTATGAGATGAGTTGTCAAAGTATATTTGGTAAAGAAATAGAAGAGGGGAAATTACGTATCCACACACTTTTGACTTCCAAGCACGACGACTTTATTACGCCTATTTACTCGGAATTTTTACAGCGTATACAGCTAGCTGTAGCGCAAACTGATAATTTGGATGATACCAGTAGGATGCTTACATTATACTGCGCAGAGTCAATGGCTTAGTGCTTGAACCAATGGGGTTTATGCAGAGCGTTGCGGCGGGAGTAGGTCGATTGGGTATGGGTGTAAGGTTTATAAATAACACGGTTTCAGGGCATATCTCGTGGGTAAAGAGCAGGAAAAAGGTGTTTTTTGCCTTTGAAAAACAGAGAATGCAGAAAAAACGTAAGAAAATAAGGTGTAAAAACAGCTAATTCCTAACTTTACATCTTACACTTACTTTGAAACCAAATGCCACAGAAAAAAATACAGGAGATTTTTGAGGAAATGGGGAAAGTGGTTGTGGGGCAAGAAAACCTTATCAATCGACTGCTTATAGGATTATGTACGGGGGGGCATATTTTGTTGGAAGGCGTACCTGGATTGGCTAAAACCCTTACGGTCAATACTTTGGCTAAGGTATTGCATCTAGATTTCCAACGTATTCAGTTTACACCCGATTTACTTCCCGCCGACATCATCGGCACCATGATTTACAAACCCAAATTGGGCGATTATGAAGTAAAAAAAGGACCCATTTTTGCCAATATGATTTTGGCCGATGAGGTCAACCGCTCACCAGCTAAGGTGCAATCAGCGTTGTTGGAAGCAATGCAGGAAAAGCAGGTCACCATCGGCGAAGATACCTTTCGCCTCGACCGTCCGTTTTTTGTGTTGGCTACCCAAAACCCCGTAGAGCAGGAAGGAACCTATCCTCTGCCCGAAGCGCAGTTGGACCGTTTTATGATGAAAGTTTTTGTGGATTATCCCAGCAAAACTGAAGAAATGGAAGTAATGCGCCGGATGTCAAATCTGGATTATAACTACGAGCCGAAAGCAATTCTGACCAAGGAAGATATTGCGCAAATTCGCCACGGAATCAACCAGATTACGCTTTCCGAAACCTTAGAAAACTACATTGTAGAGCTGGTTTTTGCTACGCGCCGTCCGCTAGATTATGGGTTGCGTGACGAAGCCCGGTACATGCAGTTTGGCGTATCGCCCCGCGGGACAATCAAGCTTAACTTGGCCGCCAAAGCGTTGGCGTATTTTGCGGGTCGTGATTATGTGCTTCCAGAAGATATAAAAGAAGCGGCCCCCGACGTATTCAATCACCGAATCATGCTCAACTACGAAGCCGAAGCCGATGGCATAACGACGCGCTACGTCATTGATTCAATTTTAAGGAAGGTAGCCATCGGAAGGTAACTATGAATCGAAGAGAGTCAATAAAAAACATCGGATTGTCTGCCGTCACGTTGTCGGTAGGCGATACAACTACGGAGGCCAATGCCCGAAAAAGGATATTACGGATTGCCCATATTACCGATATACATATCCGCCCCGAACATGATGCGCCCAATCGTTTTCGAAGATGCATTGATGAAATCAAAAAACACAAGCCTGATTTCTTCCTGAATGGTGGCGATACGATTTATGCCGCTGATTATCAAAATATTACTCGTGAACGGGTAGATGAACAATGGCGGATTTGGAAAGATTGTCGGGCATTGTTGGGTGAATATGAGCTTTACAGTTGCCTTGGCAACCATGACATGTGGTGGGCGGCTCCTTCGCCACAACATGAAATGTATGGCAAAGAGCATGTGGTCCAGCAACTGAAAATGCCGAAACGATATTATAGTTTTGACAAAAAAGGCTGGCATTTCATCGTGTTGGACAGCAATAACAAGGGTGGTTCTTTGGATGATGAACAAAGAGCATGGTTGGAGGCTGATTTAGCTAAGCTTCCCCTCAATACCCCTGTTTTGGTAATGAGTCATTACCCGTTGCTGGCGGCGTGTACCAACCTTGATGGGGGTGGCATGCATACCGATTTTAAGTACATTGTTAATCTGTTCTACCAACACAAAGACAAAATCAAAACCTGCGTCAGCGGGCATATTCATTTGGTGGACCGAGTGGTTTATAACGACGTTCAATATTTCTGCAATGGTGCATTAAGCGGTTTTTGGTGGGAAGAGGGCGACAAAAATTCAGCGAAAAAATACTACTATCTTCAAACACCTCCTGGCTATGCCATCATTGACCTGTACAGTGATGGGAGCGTAGTGAACACCTATCATGCTCATACTTTTTAGGTTATTAACATACCGAAAGGTGCATAATTATAAAAAAAGGCGACTCTTTCAAGGTCGCCTTTTTTGTGCTACTTTTTGGGGTGCGTTATTTCTCGCTTCCGCCGCCCAATTGTGAACCTCCACTTACTTTGGCAGGTGCTAAGTGCTGATTGATTCCTTTTTCGACCAACGGCAAGCCTTCCGCCATCCACGAAGGTGCGGGGGCATCTTTGAGGTAATGGTCAAAATATTGATACAAACGAACCGCGAAATCTTTCATGTTTTGGCGTTTGGTCAAGCCGTGTTTTTCGCCGTTGTAGTTCAGCATCCAAACGGGTTTGTCCAGACGTTTCAACGCCATATAAAACTCAATTCCTTGGTACCAAGGCACAGCACCGTCGTCGTCATTGTGCATCATGAGCACGGGAGTTTGGATTTTGGGCGCGTGGAAAAGCGGCGAATTTTCGAGGTATTGCATGGGTTTTTCCCATAGTGTACCCCCAATACGGGTCTGGGTACGCTCATACTGCGCTTGGCGAGAAAGTCCTGTATCCCAACGGATTCCGCCGTAAGCGCTCGTCATGTTGGCTACTGGAGCGCCCGCTTCGGCGGCTTTGAAGAGGTTGGTTTGGGTAACCAAATAGGCCGTTTGGTAGCCTCCCCAGCTGTGGCCAGAGATGCCTATTTTGTCTTTGTCAACAAATCCTTTGTCGATCATGCTCAATACGCCGGGTACGATGCAATTGTAGGCACTTTGGCCTGGATAGCCCGTTTTGTACACGATATCCGGAACAAAGACCAAGTAGCCATTGCTCACAAAATAGGAGAAATTGATGTACGAGCGGATGGGACGCGGTGCGTAGTGGGTGTGTAAATTATCGGCGTTTTTCTCGTAAAAGTACGTCATCATTGGGTACTTCTTGGTCGAGTCAAAATTCTCGGGTTTGTACAATAATCCCTGCAATGGCGTGCCGTCGCCTGCTCTCCAGTTCACAATTTCGACCGAGCCCCACAGGTAGTTGGACTGCTGAGGATTGGCATTGGTGACCTGGGTGATGCTCTTGAAACTTCCGTCGGTTGCGTACCAATCGGGATATTCTTTGAAGGTTTGTTTTGTGAACAGATAACGGTCGGCATTTTTGGCCTTAAGCACAAGATTGCCGACGCTAAAATCACCCTCGTACAACTTTGTCACCTGCAAAGTGGGAGATAACTGGGCAAAACCCGACTGCTTAGTGGTTTCGTTGACTGTGCTCAGTAGCATGGGCTTAGACAAATCAACATTCCGTTCTTCGGCATCCAATCGTACATAACGATGCGATTGTTTGGAGCCCCGACCGTTGGTTAGTTTCTTAGCATTACTAGGATTTAGTGGATCAATTTGCCAAATATCAAAACGGTCGTAAATCAACAGCGACTGGTCGCCTTTGGTCCAGCCCGCAATGCCGTAAGGATTCGGAAAGTCAGGATGATCGTCTTCCTCGTCGGCAAATTTGACGGCTTTATTGTTGGTCAATTGGATGGTTTTATTGGCCGCAATATCGTGCGCAAACCAAGCGGTGTCGGGGTTGGAAAACCAGTACAAATACTTCCCTTCGGGCGATACGCGCGCATTCCCTTGGATTTTTTCTTTGAGCAGGGTTTTAGAACCGTCGCGGGTGCTGATGAGGTACGCATCTTCTTTGGGGTTCCAGTCCCAGTGCTGATTAGAATAGCGAATGTCGGAATGGCCGACGATAAAATCGCTGTTTCCTTCATTGATTAACTCGGCCTCTGGAATGAGTTCGCTGCCCAATTGGACTAATTTTTTATCAATGAGGTTGACCATCGCCAAATACGATTTTTTGCGGTCCCTCTCCAGCGATACTTTTTGTTGGGTTTGGAGTTTTGTGTCTTGCCAATGCCACACTTCCACGTTCACGATTTCTTCGTTGAGGAGCGTGGTGTCCTGAACAATGGGTTTAGGATTAGTTCCGAAGAACAATTTTGCCCCGTCTTTGGAGAATTTAGGCGTGTATTCGCTGCTTATGAGCCAGCCCTGCGCGGCGGGTTGCGTGGTTTCGTCGGCCAAACGGGTAGCGGTAGCATCTCCTGATTTCCAGTGAAATAACTTTGGCAGACGAATCTGAACTTTGGAATTGGTGTCCAAATCGGCCACAAAAGCGAGTTGGTCGCCGTTTTCGTCAAAGGATAATTTCTTGAATTTATGCTTTGGCACGCCCGTGTGAATCAGGGTGAGTTGATTGGTGGCGGGTTCAAAAACATAAACGCCCGTTTTGGTAGAATCGGCACCCGTAGAAGCGAAGGCGAGGCGTTTGCCATTTTTGGCTACTTCGTATTCGGTCACAAACGGGAATATTTTTTCAGTTCCACTTTTTAATTGTCTCACTACCAAGCGGTAACCGTTTTCGTCAGATTCCCGTTTGGGACGTTTGCTCGGGGCTTTTTTGGTGGTATCGGGCTTTACTTTGGGGCTTTCGCCTAAATACGCTACCCAATCGCTGCCTTTTTCGGGCAGTTTAAACGACTGGACCGTTGGAAATTTGACCAACTTTTTGGAAGCGAGTGCATAAATCCCCAACGAGTCTTTGGGCAGTTCGTCTTTTTTCTTTTTGGCGCGCCTTGCCGCCTTTGTTGCTTCGAGTTGGGGTTTTATTTTAAAAACGGCAAACTCCGAATCCGTGCTTAACTTCAATCCTTCGCCGCGGGCTATGGAGTCGGCTTGATGGGTGGTGAGATTGTGAAATACCACTTTTCCATCGCCTTCTTGCGGATTGAGCGCGTAGCCAAACCATTGCCCATTGTTGCTGATGACCCGCTCGGGAATGTCTTTCCAAAAATCGTAGACATCGTGGGTGAGCGGTTTTTTGACAACCGTCGGCGGGGGAGGCGAAGCCGATTTTTTTGCTTTCTTTTGGGCGAAAAGCGCGGGAGAAAGCCCTCCTAACAGGAGAAGTAGTAAATACTTTTTCATTATTTGGTCAGGCAAATGGTTATTGTTTGTTGATTAGGTCAAATTTCAGAAGTTTAGGCTACCTCTGCTAAAATTATTTCCAATTTGCGACGAACCGGAAAAATTCGACTATGATTTGGGTTATCGAACATCCAAGGCGCAGAATTTTAGTTGCTTTTCTAAGCTTTCAAATTCCTCATCCCAGAGATTGTTTTTTTGCATCAGGTCTTTTACAACCTGAAAATCATCGTCATTGAGCAAATAGGAGGCTACAACAGCGCTGTATTCGGCTTTGGGAGTTCCTTCGTGAAAAAGGTTTCGTAATTGCCGAACGATAGAGTTTCGTTTAGGAGTTGATTTTGAAAAGCTTTGGTCATATTCTTGGAGCTTTTTACTGATTTCTTCCAATCTTTCTACTGCTTTGTCTCCAATTTCAAAGCGTTTATTGACCCACAGAGTTCGATCATTCAAATTGAGAACTTCAATGCTCAAATGCCCTTTTGGTGTTTTAGGTTTGAAACGATACCCTTGAAAATAAAAGTGTTCCTTCGGGTCTTCGTAACGAGGGTTAATAATTGGCTCTTTTCGCGTATCGTGGTCACCTTTGCTTTTGTTACAGGCACTGCTGATGGGCAATAAGTTCTCCCATTTTACCACGTCCTGAGGGTACAATGATTTTGGTGCAAAATGTTCTACTTCAGGATATTTTCCTTCTTCCTCCAATCGGCATTCTGAAAAGCAGCACTTTCCGTTTGATATGGCCAATAATTGCTCTGCAATGAATTCCTTTTTCCAGACGCTTTTGCCCGTTTGTCGGTATTCTTCGGTCAATTGTGCCATTAATTCCTCCGTCAATTCGACAGGGCAGGGTTTATCTTCCAATCGAATCATACGGTGGTAGGGGCAATGGCTCCCAACTGTAATTTTAGTAATTTACGTTGGCTGCTTTGGGGGTGAAGAATCAGTAAAAGTTCATCATAAGCTGCCTTCGCTTTTTCATAATTATCGGTATCAAGTCCATCTTCAAATTGATAAAGAAGGCTCAAGTAGGTGTCTGACAGGGTTTTATCACCAAGTCCCATCAAATCCTGCAAAATTTCTTCTACCGTCCACCCTTTAAACGTGCCGAATTCCTGCCGAATGTGCGTTTGGTTATCTTTCCCTTTTTCTAAAATAATCAAATTGACATTGTCTGCCGATTGTACAATCAGAGGGCTGTGCGCCGTGACGATGAATTGTACATTGGGGAAAATGTTGCTTAAATGGCTGATAACCTGCCGTTGCCAATCGGGGTGTAAGTGCAAATCGATTTCATCCACCAACACAATGGCAGCCCCCGTGAGAGGATTGTCTAACGAAGCGTATCTTTCAAATAATTTTTTGGCTAGGTCTACGACCCAAGCCATCGTTGCCTGATATCCGTAACCCAAGTCTTTCAAACGAACATTACCATAATCTGTCTCAAACAGCGCGTAGTTCTTGATACTGTTGGTTTCAGGATTCAATTCTGACTTTAATTCTATTGCTTTGACATCTGGTAAAAGGCCGCTGGTCAGAACCGTTTTAAGCTTATTTAATACGATTTCAGCGTTTTTAATTCCGTTTTTAGCGCCGTAGTCAAGTTGTAAGAGCCATTCTTCGGCATTTATAAGTTCGTGATTGTCTTGGAATAGACCTTCAATAGAATCTACACTGGAATCTTCAGAGATGGATGTTGTGGACATTCTCCGGGAAGTGCCATACCCATAGATTTGTATTTTTTTAGGTATCGTTTTGGAGTCAAGCCGTGAAGGATAATCCTCAACCTGAATTAGTTCATTGTTGTTTAATGTCTGTAAGGAAATTGCAGCTACAACATCTTTACTTATAAGACGGTCTATGTAAATCTTGATTTGAGGTACTAAAGGAAAAAACATTTTTATTTTTTTGCTGTCTACTAACCCACTTAACAACCTCAAGATCGTTGTCTTTCCTGTATTATTATTTCCTAAAATGACATTCCATTGTTGATAGCGGCCATCGGGACGCGTAAACGAAATCGTTTGCTCGCCCCGAAAGCAGTTAAAGTTTTTGATGGTGACTTTACTCAAATAAACCCCTTCGATTTCCTGGTTCATGCGTGCGGTATCTTTTTTGTAAACTTACTCAAAATCGCGTTTTATTGCCAAAATATCCCCAATTTTGCGCTTTAACCACCAATTTTTACCCCGAACCAATGAAAATTGCTATTGTAGGTTGCGGAAACATGGGCATGGCCTTTGCCAAATCGTTTTTGCAGTATGATCTTGTCAAAAAAGAGAACCTTCTTTTGATTGAAAAAAGCGCCGACCGCGCCGAAACCCTCCGTACCGAAAACACGGGTGTGGTAATTGAAACCATCAGTGCGCACATAGGAGAGTACGATATTGTGATTCTGTCGGTCAAGCCGCAGGATTTTGCGGCGGTGCAGGATGCGTTGCGCGAAGTATTACAGCCACAGCAGGTGATATTATCGATTATGGCAGGGATTCCGATTGCGAATATTCAGGAAAAACTTGACCATCGGCTGGTGATTCGGGCCATGCCCAATACCCCCGCCATGCTTGGAATGGGTATCACGGGCTTCTCGGCAGCCAAGGAGTTGAGTTTTGCGCAATTGTTGAAAGTAGATAACCTCATCAACGCCACGGGGCGCTCGGTGTTTTTGGAAGACGAATCCATGCTAGATGCCGTAACGGCCCTGAGTGGTAGCGGTCCGGCGTATTTTTATTATTTGGTCAAAGCGATGGTCGAGGCGGGCAAGAAAATGGGCTTTGAAGAGTCGTTGGCGACGCTTTTGGTCAAACAAACTATGTTGGGCTCGTTTCATTTAATCAATAATGCCGACAAAAGTTTGGATGACTTAATCAAGGCTGTGGCGTCAAAAGGCGGCACTACGGAAGCGGCTTTACGGGAATTTGAAGCGGGCGATTTGTCCAAAACCCTTCAAACGGGAATCTTGGCGGCCGAGCGTCGGGCGAAGGAATTGTCAAAAGGATAGAAAACAGCAAGTAATCGGGCTTTTTCAACGCCAAAGTCATTATTCTTCGTAATTTAAAAGCTGCATTTTCGTTTTTTCTGTATGAAGCAAATTTTACGTATTACCTTACTATTTCTGGGAATTACTGGCGGGCTGATGGCGCAAAATTCCGCCGCGGTTCGATTTGTGCGAAATCAGGGACAGTGGGATGCCGCCGTGCGCTATTGCGCCGAAATACCGGGAGGGTATTTGCTGCTGAAAGAAAAATCATTGATGTATGTCTTCTTTGAAGAAGAGGCGCTGAAAAGCGTTCACGCCCGAAAGGGTGCGCCCAATGCCCGCAAAACAGAGGCGCTAAACGGGCACGCCGTGGAAGTGCTTTTTGAGGGGGCAAATCCTACGTTTAACGTAGAAGAACAACACAAAAATCCCGCCACATACAACTACTTTTTGGGCAATGACCCCAACCGTTGGGCGTCCAATGTGGCGTCGTTTGGGGAGGTAATTTACCGTGATGTGTACCCGGGCATCGACTTCAAAATGTATGCCTTTCGGCAAACGCTCAAATATGAATTTTTGGTGGCTCCCAATGCCGATGCTTCGCGCATCAAAATGCGCTACGTGGGCAGCAAAGAGCTGAAACTAGTCAACAACGAGCTGGCAGTGGTCACTACGGTCAACCAATTCAAAGAAGCAAAGCCTTACACGTATCAGGAAATCAACCAACGTAGCAAGGAAGTAGCCACGCAGTACCGGCTAGAGGGCGAATATCTTTCGTTTGATTTTCCGAAAGGCTATGACCGTTCGGCCCCGTTGACCATTGACCCAGAACTGGTTTTTTCGACGTTTTCGGGCTCTTACGCCAAT
Source organism: Runella rosea (assembly GCF_003325355.1). Lineage (GTDB taxonomy): Bacteria > Bacteroidota > Bacteroidia > Cytophagales > Spirosomataceae > Runella > Runella rosea. Next base: position 3,305,739 of record NZ_CP030850.1, on the reverse strand, counting down.
AATTTCGGCCACGCCGCTACCTACGATGCACAGGGAAACCTGTACTCGGTGGGCACGACGCACTCAATGGGGATTTTTCCCACTACGGCGGGGGCGTTTCAACGACAAATAGGTGGGCCTGGAAATCAAGTAGACATTGGACTGCTTAAATTCAGTCCCGATGGTACGCGTTTATTGTATGGCACGTACATTGGTGGTTCTGATTGTGATGTGCCGCACAGCATGATTGTGAACAACAAAGATGAATTAGTGATTTTTGGAACGACATCATCCCTCAATTTTCCGCTTACTTCAGGAGCTTTTCAAACCCGTTTTGGGGGCGGAACCCCCGTGATGCCCCTCGGTGGATTTGAGTTCAACAACGGCATGGATATTTTCGTCCTGAAATTAAATTCTACGGGGAGTGTGCTGACGGGCAGCACCTACGTGGGCGGAAACGGGAGCGATGGATACAGCCGCACGCCTGATTTTGCGTTGGCCAATTACGGAGATGAATTTCGGGGAGAAGTGGTGGTCGATGACAAAGACAACGTTTACGTAGCTACTTCGACCAATTCCTCTAATTTTCCATTGGTGAACGCGCCCGGCAATCAGTATGGTGGCCGTCAGGATGCGGTCGTATTCAAATTGAGCTCAGACCTGAAAACGATGCTCATGAGTACGTATTTGGGCGGAACCTCACCCGACGCGGCCTACGGCATCAAGTGGGCACCTTCGGGGGCGGTCTACGTAACGGGTGTAACCCGAAGTTCTAATTTGCCCGTAAAAACAGGCGCTTTTAAAAAAGCCCTTTCAGGGTTGGAAGATGGTTTTCTAGCTAAATTCGCCAATGATCAATTGGCCCAAATTACTTATTTGGGTACCGATAGTTCAGATGTTGGCTATTTAGTGGATGTAGATGCCGAAGAAAATGCCCACGTTTTTGGAATTACAAACGGCAAATATCCTGCTACGGCGGGTACTTATAATGTGGCAAACGCAGGCCAATTTGTCCATGCACTTGATAAAAATCTTTCCACAACTGTATTTTCCACTACTATCGGTTCCAATCGTGCAGCGCCAGATATTGCCCCTACGGCTTTTTTGGTCAATGAATGTGGCAATATTTACTTGTCGGGCTGGGGAGGTGTTGTGAACAGCCGAAACGGTTATATTTTGTCAAGCAGTACCATCGGGCTGCCTACTACCGAAGATGCGTTTATGCGTACCACCACAGGTAGTAATTTTTACCTTGCTATTCTCGAAAAAGGAGCCAAATCATTGTTGTACGGAACGTTTATCGGGAGTACGGTCACCAGCGACGACGGCGACCACGTAGATGGCGGAACGAGTCGTTTTGCCAAAAATGGCGTTATTTACCACGCTACCTGCGTTTGTCGGCGAGCAAATTTCCCTTCGACTCCCAATGTTTGGTCCGTCAATCGGAATAGCCTTGACTGTAACAACGCGGCTTTTAAGTTTGACATTGACCGCATGAAGGCCGATTTTGATACCTACGAAGGGTCAACCAAAGGTGTTGTGTCTGGATGCGCTCCGCTGACGCTTGATTTTATCAATACCAGCGTGGGTGGGAGAACCTACAATTGGGACGTGCAGGGTAACAACATCTCGCGTGACCCCGTTAAAGCAACCTATACCTTTAATCAACCCGGCGAATACCGTGTCACGTTACGCATATTCAATCCGTTGGTGTGTCGGGGGCAAGATGTGGTGACCAAGATTATCAAAGTGGGCGTTTCAAAAGCAAAAGCGAGTGGCGATACCACTGTTTGCGCAAATGTGGGCGTGCCGCTTTTTGCACAAGGAGGCATCAAGTATTCATGGAGCCCAGCGGCGGGTTTAAGTAATCCCAATATTGCCAACCCCATCGCAAAAGTCAACGCTACTACGCAATTTATCTGTACCGTTACCGATTCTAATTGCACTGTCAAACGCAACGTGACGGTTACAGTAAATAATAACAAACCTGATTTTCAGGCTTTAAAAGATACCACGATTTGCGTGGGTCAAAGTGCAGTTCTGACGGCATTGGGCAGTGCCACTCGTTATCGTTGGAGTCCAGCATTGACCTTGAGTGATTCTGTCGGAACACGCATCATTGCCAAACCTGCCCAAACGACTACGTACACCGTAACGGGGGTTTACGCCGATGGTTGTTTGCCCCAAAAAAGTATAACGGTTAGGATTGAAGATGCTAAAAATGATTTTAAGGTCGTGCCCGATACGATTATCTGTGCAGGACAGAGTGTACAACTCCTTGCGCAGGGAGGAGCAACCAAATTTACGTGGCTTCCTTCGCCGAGTTTATCGGATGTTACCATTCGTAACCCAGTGGCGAAACCTACCCAAACGACTACCTACACCGTGACGGGCACGTACCCCGACGGATGCACCCCCGTTCGAACCGTCACCGTCAATGTAGAGCAAGGGCCGCAAAATGTGCGTTTCGAAATAGAGCCTGTTTACGCCTGTGGGCAACCCACTACGCTGCAGTATTTTAACAGAACGTCGGGTAATGCAAAATTTGAGTGGGATTTGGGAAATGGGACACGCAGCACCAACGCTACCCCTGCAATTGCCACTTATACCCAAAACGGCACCTATCAGGTGACGCTCAGCGCTTTTTCGGCCTATGGTTGTGCCACCTCCGTGACACAGACGGTTTCGGTATTAAATTTAGATAAGATTCCTAATGTCATCACCCCCAACGGTGACGGCAAAAACGATACGTTCATCATTGGAATTCCCAACGCCCAACTTGAAGTATTTAACCGGTGGGGAAAGCAAGTGTATAGCAATTCTAATTATCCCGATGATTGGGGTAAAGGGGTTTTGAACGGCACGTACTTTTACCAATTAAAAGTAACGCCTACGGTCCAGTGCAAAGGCTGGATACAGGTCATAGAATAAAAAAAAAGCGGCTCCAAAGCCGCTTTTTTTTTATTCTTTAATCAATTAGTCGTCGCTTCTTCTTCCGAGCAACATACTGGCGTAATACATCAGGTTGGCCAATGCGCCCAATGCCGCTACTACGTAGGTCATGGCAGCCCACCACAGTGCGTCTTTGGCCATGACGTGTTCGTTGCGGTTTACGATGCCGCGCTGCTCTACCCATGCCAATGCCCGACGGCTGGCGTCAAATTCTACGGGAAGGGTAATCAAAGCAAAGAGCGTTACACCCAAGTTGGCCACGACCAAAACGGTCAAAAGGGTAGTACTCACGATTCCTTGGTTGTAGAATATAAACCCGCCGATAAACAGCATCGCCATATTGAACATGTTGAGGATATTGCTGCATACTTGTACCACCGGAACCAACGCCGAGCGCATTTTCAGCGGCGCGTAGGCCACTTTATGCTGTACTGCGTGGCCGCATTCGTGCGCCGCCACGGCCGCCGCCGAAACGTTGCGTCCATGATACACATCGGCACTCAGGTTGACAGTTTTGTCAACCGGGTTGTAGTGGTCGGTAAGCATTCCTTCTACTTGGGTAATGCGCACATCGTAGATTCCGTTGTCGCGCAGCATACGGTCGGCGATTTCGGCCCCGCTCATACCGTTCATCAATCCCACCTGCGAGTACTCCGTAAATTTGCTTTTCAGACGCCACTGGACAAACATCCCAATGACCATGAATACGATACCAATAAGAATTAAACCTCCCATTTTTGTGTCTTAGATTTATTGATTTTAGGTTGATTAATGGATTTTTGTATCTATCAACAAGAACATAAAATCGTCAAAATCTACTTAAAATCAGGGTTAATAGCCTTTTTTTATCTTCTCAATAAGTAAAGAAGTAGAATAACCTTGAACCAACGGAACGGTCAACACTTCTCCTCCTCTTTCAACGACAAAATCCGCGCCAACGATATTTTGGGGGGTATAATCATCTCCTTTTACCAAAATATCAGGACAAATTGTCTGAATTAACTCCAAAGGAGTGGGTTCACCGAACAAAATGACAGCATCCACAAATTCCAACGCGGCCATCAAACGCGCTCTGGCGTACTCGTTGACCACGGGGCGCAGCGGCCCTTTCAGTTTGCTGACCGAGGCGTCGGTGTTTAGGCCCAGCACCATTTTGTGGCCGAGGTTGCGGGCTTTTTCTAAATAGTCGATATGCCCTAAGTGGACAATATCAAAGCAACCATTGGTGAAAACAATTTTTTTACCTTCTGCTTGCCATGCGCGAGCGGCTGCGGCGCCGGCTTCCCATGACATAATTTTGTCGGCAGTATTAGACATTTTTGTTTGAAATAGAATGTGAAAGTGAAGTTTGACTTTCGGCTTTGGGGCTTTTGACCAGGGTGATAATAAACGCAATACCGCCTAACAACAACATCAGAATCATTTGGGTGCCGTGGATGTACGTGGCCAATGCCAGCCCATTTTCTTTGGATAATCCGTACAGCACGAGCGCGCTACTGACCAGAATATGGTACGGCCCAATGCCACCCTGAACAGGTGCCGACATTCCCAAGCCGCTCATAATCAGAACGGTCAATCCCGCCAGAAGGGTAAGATGGGACGACTCGGGGAGTACAAAAAAGCACACGTAGGAACTGAGCAGGTACATTGTCCAAATCAAAACCGTGTGAAAAACAAACGCCCACGGATTCCGAAGTTTACGAACGCTCAAGAGTCCTTCCACCAATCCCAGCACAAATCCTTCGATTTTAGCAAAAAGAGAATTCTGACGCAGCCGTTCGGCGTTGTTACGATAAAACCACCAAGCCGCTACCGCAATGCCTATTCCCAGTACTGCCACGCTGCCCAAAAGGACTATTCGCCCAGAGCCGTTGCTCGAACCCATCCCCAATTTTTCACCAAAAAGACTCATAAAAAAGTCACTCAACCGGTTGAATTCCAGTATAAAAGCCAAGCCAATGAGGGCTAGAAGGCTAATGACATCAAACACCCGCTCGGCTACTACCGTCCCAAAGCTGACATTGACGGGCACCCGTTCTAGCCGATTGAGCGTGCCGCACCGCGTCACCTCTCCCGCCCGGGGAATGAGTTGGTTGGCAAAATAGCCCGTAAATACCGCCACGGTGGAGTCAAATGAAGAGGGTTTAAAACCCAGGGGCTCAAGTAGCATATTCCAACGATAGGCCCGGCTCCAGGCGGCAATAATGGTAAAGAGCGTCACCAGAATAAGCCACCAATGGTTGGCATTTTCGAATTTAGCCCACATAGCAGCCAAATCCATGTCTTTAAAAACGTACCACATCAAGCCACCCGCAATGGCCAGCGAAAGACAATATTTAAGGATATTTTTCATGGGTAAATGGCTAACTGCCAACTATTTTATTGTTTTCGTCAGGGAAAACGACTTTGGGTTTAAACGTTTTTGCTTCTTCCTGAGTCATCATGCCGTACGAAATAATAATGACTACATCACCTACCTGCGCTTTGCGGGCAGCCGCGCCGTTGAGGCAAATAATGCCCGTACCGCGCTCACCCTTAATGACATACGTAATGAGCCGTTCGCCATTGTTATTGTTGACTACGTGTACTTGTTCATTTTCCAGAATACCTGCGGCATCCATCAGGTCTTCATCAATCGTAATGCTCCCAACGTAGTTTAATTCTGCCTGAGTGACCTTAACGCGGTGGATTTTTGATTTGAATAATGTGACAAACATCTTGAGAAAAGTTATTAATCAGTGGTAAAACCGTTGAGAAAATGTTTGTAAAACAATGTCTCGGCTCGCTTGCTGAAAATGAGTGATAAGCTAAATGTCTATGTGGTTAATCACCTGAAAAACGGCTAATCAATGGGCAAAGTTCACGTTAAAAAACCACATTATCAATCAGACGCACTTTTCCCAAATGGGCGGCAATGCAAAGCGCCGTTTGTCCAGCGTCGGCCATTGCCTCGATGGTTTGAAGCGAATGGGCATCAACAATCTCAAAATACTCCAACCGAAACGAAGGTTGCTGCTCAAAATGCGCGGCGATTTCTCGCTTTACTTCAGCGGGGGTATGGCCCGAAAGCAACAACGTTTTGGCTAAGGTTAATCCCTTGAAAATATGCGGGGCAATGGCGCGCTCTTCCGCCATGAGGTTTCGATTGCGGGACGACATCGCCAGTCCGTCGGATTCGCGTAGGGTGGGGCAGGAGTGAAGTTCAATCTGAAAACCCAAATCAATCATCATCCGGCGGACCACAGCCACTTGCTGCAAGTCTTTTTGGCCAAAGTAGGTCCGGTCGGGTTGAACGATGTTGAACAACTTAGACACCACAATTCCGACTCCGTTGAAATGCCCAGGCCGAAATTGCCCTTCCATTACATGCTCTAATGGGCCAAAATCGAATTTTAATATGGGTTTATTATAGGCGTTTGACGGTTCTAAACCGTTGGACGCATTGGCCTTTCCGTACATTTCTTCGGCCGACGGTGCAAAGACCGCATCACAGCCTGCGGGAGCGAGCATCGCACAGTCGGCTTCGAGGGTGCGGGGATAACGGGCGAGGTCGTCGGGATTATTGAATTGAATGGGATTGACAAAAATACTGCAAACGCTAAGGTCATTTTGCGCTTTGGAGGCTTCGATGAGCGACAAATGTCCTTCGTGCAATGCCCCCATGGTGGGTACAAATCCGACGGTCTTTCCTTGTTGGCGTTGTAAACGCAAGTAAGAGCGTAGGTCGGCGATGGAATGAAAAATATGCATTACGCTTCCTGAAATTTTGGACAAAGCTATATAAATCCCTTTTACGAATTGCAATGTATAGTAGTTGTTGCAAAAGCAACGGACAAAATCGGAGTGCTCACCCACAGTAAACAATGGAAGCGGACGCCCCAATTCCATCGTCAAATCTACACCCTATTGCAGCTATCTAGATTGGGGCACAAATTCTATCTTTAAGTAAGCCCCCGTCGCATTGGGATTGGTGACGATTTGGGGTAAACCGTTGACTACATCTAGTGATTGGTTGTGGGTGTGTCCCGCAAAGACTCCCAGCAGGTTGGGCGCTTTCATTACTTCTTTGTGAAAAGTCATGGTTACTTCGGTGTGTCCAGCTTCTGGCCACCGCTGACGGCGCTCTAACTCATAATTTCGGTCTGTTTTAGCACTCCATTCGGGATGCCCGCACCCAAATCCCATGCCTCTTTCGGGCGCGTACAAGGGAATATGAACCATCAAAACCAAGGGTTTTCCCGTGGCAACTTCTTTACGGAAAAACGCCAACTGCTCGGGCAAAATTTCATAAATAGAATTGTCGATAACGACAAAACGCACGCCGTTAACTTCGCGTACCGTCATCAGCGGATTTTCGTCCTGATAGAGCGGAAAAAGGCGCTTTTTTGTCCATGTATCGCGCAGCTCCCTTGCCGAGCCCGACATTCCTTCGTAGTGCCAATCGTGGTTCCCTGCGGTATAGACGTAGGGTAGATTGGCCGTTTTTAATTGTTGACTTACCCAATCAACGGCGGCTTCGGAAGGAAAACTCATGATGTCGCCGATGAGTGCCACCAACGAAACCTTTTCTTTCTGGGCAATGGCCAGCGTTTCTTGAAAGCATTTTTCGGGATTTGTCGGCTCACCCGTCTGGAAATGCTTCGTTTGGTTATAGGCTTTGGCCATGCGGGCGCTGTATTGTCGGTAAGGTTCACCGCGCGCATCATCAATGAACAGGTGCGTGTCGGCCACAAACAGAATACTAAAACGCTCGCGAATGGCGGCGTGGAAGAAACGCACTCGGTTGGAATCAATGGCAAAAGTGCCTCGTTCTGAAAGCGTTGGTTGGGGGGTATTTTTAGCATGAATGGCTAAAGGTGCCAAGGCGAGAGATGAAAGTAACGTTCGTCTTTTCATGGTCAATGTCGTCCGATTATTTTTTATGAATGAACCAAGCCCATAATATCAATACAAATTGCAGGGGTAAACGGATTAGCGCTATTTGATGACTGCCGATGGCGGGATTTTCTTTGAATACATCAACGATGTGCAAAGGCAGAAACAGTAACATCAACACCAGAATGCCGAGGGTAGACTGCGAGCGAAAGGCAGGAATAAAAACGCCGATACCCACGATGATTTCGACTATTCCTGATAGATAGTTGATGGCCGCGCCCGGTAAAAAACTCGGAATAAAAGGAAGGTACATTTCGGGCTTCAGAAAGTGATTTACGCCCCCAAAAATCATGAAGGCACCGAATAGGTACGTTAGGATGAGTTTTAGTATTTTCATTTTTATGGTAAAAGGTTTAGGAATAAACAACATGCGGCGGATTTAAGCAACCCACCGCACATAAGTTTCTGTATTTTAATGGAACTACAAACTTTTCAAAAATCCGCTTTCTACTTTCCAGCTTTTCTTGTCGGAACGAAGCTCAAAATTGCCTCGGTCTCCCAATCTTAACACAAGCGGCTTGCCTTTGGCGTCGACGAGCATGGCACCTTGGGCGTCGAGCTCATCAATGCCGTAGAAGACTGACAAATCACCGAAATCTTCGATGCTGCTGCGGTAACTGAACGCGGTGGCGTCGGCGTTGTTTACCTCGTTGCGGTTTACGGCCACATCAACGGTATACGTTTGGCCGTTTAGTTCAGTTTTGGCGTTTCGGATGATGAGGTCGTAGTGGTTGCGCGCGTTTTGCGGAATTTTCTCGTAATCGTTTCTATTTTCGCGGGCGTAAGTGCCATCGGCAATGGATTCTAGCGCGGTCAAAATGGCGACGAAATTCATTTTGCGCAGATACTGCTTCTCTGGGTCATTTTTGTATCCGCCTGATTCAATCAACACCAAACTGGTACCCCATTTGGCGATATTATCCCCAAAGGCCCGAGGTTCAAACTCATCCGAATAGCGCGCTACTTGGTTGGGGACAAACTTCTGCAATTCACGGTTCATGCCCACAATCAACTGCATGGCGCGCTCGCGAACAGCGTTGATGGTCCGCTCTTCGTTATAGGCCGTTGCCAAAAACGAAATCGCGGCTACTTCTTTGGACTCGCCCACGCTGTAGCGCGGGCTTTGGTCGTGGAGGTTGAAACCCACGGCGGGTTTGAGGGTCTGCTGAAGATGTTTGAGCAGTTTTGACTCGGGGCACTGCAACCGTAACGCGTCGCGGTTCATGTCGATTTCCTGCGCGGTGCGGCGTTGCCAACGCTCCACGCCGTCAGGATTGAGCATCGGAACGAAATAGAGCGTACTTTTTTCCTGAAGCTTTTTGCGCAAATCGTCAAAGCCATCGCCGCTTGCGTTCAGAAAATTGAAAATATCTAGCAATGCCATGGTAGCGGTGGCTTCGTCGCCGTGCATCTGCGACCACAGCAAAACGGGAGGTGCGCCTTTGCCGTATTTTAACTGAAAGATTGAACGGCCCTCAAACGATTTACCTGCCTCCGTAACGCTGAAATTGGGGTTGGCTTTGGCCTTATCGATGAGGGGAACCAAATGACGATGTTTAAACGCCCGACGTTCTATCACGCTTTTTTCTTTGAACATCTCGTGCGCGTCGAAAAGGCGCTGTGCTAGGTTGTTTTGGGCAAAAATGGTTTCAGACATACAAAAAAAAGAAACCACCAAGAATAGGTGTTTCATGTGGGCTTAAGGGTTTAACGTTTGGTTATATAAAAAGCTAAGCTATTCTACCACCTTACCTGTCCATCGCCCACGACCACCCATTTTTCAGTCACCAACTTTTCGAGGGCAAAGGGCCCGCGTGCGTGAAGTTTTTGGGTCGAAATACCGATTTCAGCACCGAGTCCAAACACTCCACCGTCGGTAAAGCGTGTCGATGCATTGGCATACACGGCCGCTGCATCGACTTCGTGGAGGAAGCGGTCAATGGCAGATTGGTTCTGGGAAACAATGGCCTCAGAGTGGCGCGATGAATAATTTTGAATGTGCGAAAGGGCTTCGTCAAGGCCATCTACGATTTTTACGGCCATTTTGTAATCCAAAAACTCCCGCCCAAAATCCTGCGGTTGGGCGTGTTGGAGCATAGGATACTGCATTTGCTCAAATAAAGGATAAGATTCGTCGTCGGCAAATACTTCTACGTTCCATTTGATAAAATCGTCTTTGAGCATCGGCAAAAAAGTGGCCGCAATGGCTTTGTCCACAATTACGCAATCCATTGAATTACAAACCGACGGACGTGATACACGCGCATTTACTACAATGTCGCGGGCTTTGGTTAAATCAGCTGTGGCTTCTACGTAACCATGACAAACCCCCGCGCCCGTTTCGATGGTTGGAATCAGGGAATTTTTACGCACAAACTGAATCAAAGACTCTGACCCACGAGGAATGATAATATCGACATAGCGCGTAGCCGTGAGCAATTCCATCACAAATTGGCGGTCGGTTGGGAGCAGCATTACCGCGTTGGTGTCCACACCGTTTTCTTGTAATGCTTGATGAATCAATCCTACCAAACAACGGTTGGAGAAATCGGCTTCTTTGCCGCCCTTGAGCACGCACGCATTGCCCGAGCGCAAGCACAGCGCCGCCACGTCTACGGTCACGTTGGGGCGCGATTCAAAAATAGCCCCGACCACGCCCAGTGGCACGGCTATTTTTTTGAGTTTGAGTCCCTGTTCAATTTCCCGTTCAAATACTACCTGCCCCGACGGGTCGGGCAATTGCGCCACGTCGCGTAGGCTGTCGGCCAATCCCTGAATGCGTTTTTCGTTGAGAAATAAACGGTCTTTTTTCGGGTCTCCGTCTGGCATACGCTCCATATCTTTTTGGTTTTCAGCCATGATATGGGCTTGGTTCTCAATCAGTATGTCAGCCAAACGATTCAGGAGAGTCGTTTTTTGCTCACTCGTCAAACGGCGCACTTGGGCCGCAGCTTGTTGCGTAGCTTGGAGTTGGGGAACAATCGTGGTGGTCATTTTCTTAGTCGTAAAAGCTAACAATGAATGAATAATCAGTTAGCTATTTTAGGACTGTAAAATTGGGTAAAAAAGCCGCAAAACCCAAACTTGCCATGTCTTGGAGAGTTGGTAAGTTTTATCTACGAAATATTTCGTATAAAAAATTTGGTATTACGAAACTCTTCGTATATGTTTGTTACGAAATTGTTCGTAGATAAAAATAAATGCCTAACGGCATGACAAAACCATGAAACCAACCGATTCTGAACTCGAAATTTTGCAGGTACTTTGGCAGGAAGGCCCCTGTACCGTGCGGCAGGTGAATGAGCGCCTCGCCCAAAACAAAGATGTGGGCTACACCACTACGCTTAAACTGATGCAGATTATGCACGAAAAAGGCCTTCTGACGCGTTTGGAAGAAGCGCGGTCGCATGTGTACGCCGCCAATGTCAGCGAAGAAGAAACACAATCGACCTTACTCGAACGCTTTGTCGACACGGCCTTTCGCGGCTCGGCCAGCAAACTGGTCATGCACGCTTTGGGCAATCACAAAGCCACTCCTGCCGAACTCGACGAAATTCGTAAACTCTTAGACCAAATCGAAAAACAGCCATGAAACTTTTCTCATTATCCTCAGAACCCGTTATTGAAGCTTTTGGCTGGATGCTCCTCCATGCCGTTTGGCAGGGGTTTGCCATTGCTCTAGTGGCCGCAGGAATTTTGTTTTTGCTGCGTCGAAAAGCGAGTTATAGCCGTTATTGGACGGGTATTGGTGCGCTTACGTTGCAAGTAGCGGCCTCGGTGGCCACATTTGCGTTGTATTATCAACCCCGTGTATTGCAGGCGTCTCTTCCTAAAGTGACCCAATTTACCCAGCCTTTGATGACAAAAGGCTCGCAAGTGATGATTTCCTTGCCTTGGTACAAGCAGACTTTGTGGTTTTTGCAGAGCCATCTGGAGACCATTGTATTGTTTTGGGTCATTGGCGCGTCGGTATTGTTGCTGCGTCTGGTGGGGAGTTGGGTGTATGTACAACAACTGAAGGCAGAAGGGATTCGACTGACCGAGTCGAGCATTCAGGAGATGTTTCGGCGGATTGCCACTGCGCTCAACATTCGCTCAACGGTGCATTTGTTTGAGTCGGTACGGGTAAGCACACCCGTAGTGATTGGCTTTATTCGCCCCGTTGTTTTGCTTCCCGTTGGACTGGCGACTGGCTTGAGTACCAAGCAAATTGAGGCGATTCTGGCGCATGAATTGGCCCACGTGAAGCGGTACGACTATTTGGTCAATCTCCTGCAATCGCTGGTTGAAGTGGTGTATTTTTTCCATCCCGCGCTTTGGTGGGTGTCGTCCCGGGTGCGTATTGAGCGTGAGCATAGCTGTGACGACGTAGCGATTCAGATTTGTGGCGACAAGGTGGCCTTTGCCCGGGCGTTGGCTGAAGTGGAGGCGTTTCGTCAGTCACCTGCGTTGGCCATGGCCTTTGCATCCAAAAAAGGGGTCATGTTGCAGCGTGTGCGCCGGGTACTTGGGGTGCCCGAAAAACCGCAGCGGAGAATGAGTCCAAATGCGTTGGTTTTGCTGGTGCTGTTGGTATTTGGGGTATCGGTGTATGCGTTTCAGCCGACGGATAAGCCCAAAACTCCCAAAGCCAAGAATATCAGTCAGACATCTAAAGACGTAAAAATTGAATTGGATGAAACTGGAAAGCTCACAAAAGTGACCTGGAAACAACGCCAATTATCTACGAAGGAAGTTGTTGAATTACAGAAACTAAAAGAGAAGCTTGACAATGGAGAAATCACGCTCGAAAGCATCAAAAATTCTGAGCAAAAAGCCATTTTAGCTCGCCTTACCGATGCAGAAAATGGTCTTCATCAAGGAATGGCGGCCTTGGCAGACGGGCTTTCTCACATTGATTTTGAAAATATAAGCATTGCAGATGACCAATTGGATGCTATATCTGAACAAGCATTGGCCGATGCCCAACCCATTGTTGACGCCATTGCAGTCGCTTTTTCTGATACCATTGATGAACGTAAAATGCAGTATCATCACCGTAGAATGGACAGCCTCAACCGATTGATGGAGCCCCAACACCAAAAAATGGAAGCCCTTCGATTGGAGATGGAACAGCATGAATTCAAAACCAGCGAGTTGGAACGAAAAATGGAGGTGTTGGAATGGAAAAAGAACAAGGTCGCCGAAGAGCGAAGCCAAGTGCTTGAAAAACGAAATAAGACCATGTATCAGGAAGGTCAAAAAGTAAAAAAATCAGCGGCCGAAGTTGAAAAGGAAATCGACGAGTTTGAAAACCAAATCAAGCAGCGCGAAACGCAGATGCAGCAGCTGAACCAACAACTGGGAGAGCTGCGGCAGCAACTGAAAACGGTTCGGAAACCCGTGGAGGAACTGGAAAATCAAATGCGGGAATTGGAAGAACTTAATGAGAAGTATTCACGCGAAATGGACTTTCACTCTGTCGAAATGATTCGTGCCTATCCGCCTCCACCGCCACCTGTTGAGCCAGCGAGAGCAAGAGCGCCCCGAAAGGTGTCGCCACCGCCACCACCTGCTGAGTCTACGCCACGCGTTCGTACTCAAACGCCCAAGGCGGTACGGCCTCCCGCGAGCGTAGGGCAACCCGTGGCCCCTGCCGCTCCTACGCCGCCCAGAAAAAAATAAACATCGGGTAAATTCTTTAAAAAAACAGTTTTCGGCTTTGAGTGCTTTTGCATTGAATTGTCGGAAACTGTTTTTCTTTTTATGGTTTTTGCCAAAAAAAATAGAAATACCAAAGACCGATAGATAAAAAAGGAGAAGGTTTTTTGCGACCGTATTCGAAATGCGTTTATTTTGTGCCTTCATATCCGCTGCTTCATGCCATTTGTTTGATGAAAGTGGCCTTATTTTATGCTTGTGAAGAAGAAATCAACACTATTCAATTTTAAAGACCTCATCGTATATTTTTTGATTGCAGGCACTGGCGCAACGGTACAATTTGTAGCAGGCAGTTTTTTTCGTAACTACGTTGATTTTTTTACGTCAGTATCGTTGGGCTACATTGTTTCGTTCATCGTGGGCTTTGTACTCACCAAAATGTTTGCTTTTGATGCTCGTAATACCAATAAAACCCGCCGTGAGATGGTGAAATTTGGTATTGTAGCCTGTATCTCTTTCGGAATTACGGTTGGTTTTGCGGCTTTAACGCTCAAAATCCTGCACTCTTCAGATTCCAACGATTATATTTATAAAATTCCATACGGTTTTATTCCTGAAAAATACAAGGATGTTAACGTCACTGAGGCATCTTCTACGCTGGTAGGAATGGGATTGAGTTTTGTCAGCAATTACATACTTCACAAAACCTTTACTTTCAAAAGCACAGGTTTCTACGACCGCGCCAAAGCGGCGTTACATTTAGGTAAAGACTAAGCGTCAGACGGTTTTGAACGGGGGCGCCCAGCCCGTCCGACGCGTGTTTATTTTACTTGCTCCTGCGTCAAAATCGCCATCCACGTTTTTATTCCTTCCACATAATTGCCCAGTCGTAAATTTTCATTGGCGGCGTGCTGATTGTTGTCCATGTTGACCATCGGTACATGAATAGCGGGCAAATTCAACTCTCTTAAAAAGGGCACAATCGGCACGGAGCCGCCCGTCATGCGTATTTTGATGGGTTCTTTGCCAAAAGTGCGCATCATGGCAGCCGTCAGCCAGCGGTCGGGATAAATGCCAAAATCGGTCCGGAAAGGTAGCATTCTGGATTCCCGTTCGGTAAGGGTGACGATTTTAGGGTATTTGAGGCGTTCTTCATCGGTGGGTTTCCGATTCAAAATAACGTAACCTTTTTCTTCGATGTGTTTTTTTACCAACGAAACGAGGCGGTCGGGGTCGGTTTCGGGAACCAGACGCAGGTCTATTTCGGCAATGGCCTCTTCTGGTACGATGGTGTTGGCTTTTTCTCCGATATTAGCACAAACCAACCCCCGAATGTTGAGAGAAGGGTATTGCAACGCTTCCTGATAATTGGCCCCTACCTTATCGGGCGCAGCAAAGCCTAATTTTTGCCTGATATTTTCGGGGCTGTCGGGAACCGCCGCCAGAATTTTGCGGGCATCGGCGTTGATGCTGATGCCGTCATAATACCCCGGAATCGTCACGCGGCCGTCTTCGTCTTTCATGGAGGCCAGCAACTGCGCCATGCGCAACGCAGGATTCGGGGCATAATTGCCATAATGCCCGCTGTGCTGTGGTGTTTTTGGCCCATAAGTGGTCAGCGTAATGGTGGCAATGCCTCGACAGCCGTACGTAAGCGTAGGCTCGTTGGAGAGGTGCCTGCCGCCATCCATTACCATTAGAAAATCGGCGGCGAGTTTCTCTTTGTATTTCTTTACGGTTTCGGCCAGGTGTGGAGCACCAATTTCTTCCTCACTGTCTAAGATTACCTTGATGTGGTAGGGTGAATTGATGCTTTCCTTCTGCATCATGTCCAACGCTGCCAGCAACATCAAAATCGGTCCTTTATCGTCCGAAACGGCCCGGGCAAAAATGCGCCATTCGGGGTCGTAGCCCGTTTGTAGGTTGTTCCAGTCTATTTTTTCCCATTGGCCGTTGGCACCGCGTTTTTTCAGGACGGGCTTGTAGGGCGATTCCTGTTGCCATTTTTCGGGCTCTACGGGCTGGCCGTCAAAATGCATGTAAAACAATAATGTTTTGAGCGGCCCAGTGGTCGGGGTAGTGGGTTTCTTTTCGGCAAAAAAAACAGGATGTCCGTCCGTTGGCAGGGCTTCTGTATTGAATCCGCGTTTCTCAAAGGCTTTTTTTAGCCAATCCAAGTTGGGTTGAATTTGCTCTTTGATATGCGCATTGCTCGGCAAAACCATAAAATCATACAGGTCGCCGTAATAATTTTTGACGTGCTTTTGGACAATACTTTCCAAGTCAGCCTTGGGCTGAGCCACGGCAGTAAGGGAAATCAGGGAGAATATACAGAGGGATAAATGTATTTTTTTCATTAAGTTAGGAGTAATAATAATGAATAAGAGTAAAAGCTCAGTTTTTAAGATTTAATTCTTCGTTTCTTCGCCAAAGACCCATTTCCCAAACCATTGTAGGTTTTCTTCCATAACCTGTCTCATCTGTTTGGGTTTGGTGATGCCGTGGCCAAAGCCTTTGTAAACCACCATTTTGACGGGTACGTTGTTGTCTTCCAACGCCAGTCTCAATTCGTAGGCATTGGCAATCGGCACGCGCCGGTCCAGTTCACCGTGCTGGATGAGTGTCGGTGTCTTGGCGGTTTTGATGTATGAAATGGGGGACGTTTTCTTATAAATTTCGGGGTCATTCCACGGGGTACCTTTGAGGTATTGCCGAGTAAAAGGCGTAATGTCCGTATTTTGGTAATAGGTAGCCCAGTTGGAAATTCCTGCCCCGACCGAGGTTGCTTTAAAACGGTCGCTAAATGTGGTGATGAACGCCGAAATATAGCCACCCTGACTCCAGCCCATGGCCCCTACTTTGTCTTTATCGACCATGCCTTTTCCGATCAGAAAATCAACGCCCGAAATGACATCGTCATAGTCGCCTACGCCCAAATTTCGAACGTTTAATGCCCTGAATGCTTTGCCATAGCCCGCCGAACCACGGTAATTTGGACGCAGCACCAGCGCTCCTTTGGCCGTAAACAATTCAATGGGGTAGTAACGGTCGGCGGTAATACTCGGCATGTCGATGCCCGTCGGGCCGCCGTGGATCACCACCAAAAGCGGATATTTCTTGGTAGGGTCATAATTGGCGGGTTTGATCAATACGCCTTCAATTGTGGCCCCATCGCGGGATTTCCAGCTGACTACTTCACGGGTGGCCGTTTTGTAGGGTTTGAGTTGGTCACCCATTTGCGTCAGGATTTTGGGCACAAAAGCGGGAATGCTCGAAACCGCAATCTCGCCCATTTGATTGGGCGAAGCCATCACAAAAGCGATTTGTTTGAAGTCTTTGGTGAACGAAAACTGATTGCCGATGATATTATCAGGTTGCGTGATTTTGGTAAACTTCTTAGTAGACGGATTCAGTAAAAATAAATGGGACGTTGTTTTTTGCAAGCCACTGAACCAAATTCCTTCGCTCGACCAATCCAATAACCCCGCGTTTTCGTCAAAACTCTGACTTAAAACAGTCGGGGCTCCTCCTTCGCTCGGAACGCTCGCAATGAGGCGGTTGGCATAAAAAAAGAATTCATCTTCGTTGGCCGTTACGAACGCAACTTGCTTTCCATCGGGCGACCAAACGGGGTTATTGTCGGGGCCTTTCGTGGAAACAATCTTCCGGGCAGTGGTGTCGGACAAAGTAAGTACGTAAATATCAGCCGTATGGCTGTTAATCAAGTCAGGGTTTTTGGTGGCATCAAACGCGATTTTTGTGCCGTCGGGGGAAAAAGAAAAACTGCCCACCGAAAAATCCGTCCCTTTCGTCAAGGCTTTGGGCGTGGGGAGCTTGGTGGCGGTGTCCGAAACGGGCAAGATGTAGAGATGCGTCATTTTATAATCCTGCTGCACCACTTCGTAATCGCTGTATTTTTCTATGCGCTCTTTAAACGCTTTGGAATCGGGTACGGTGGCCGCAAACACAATAGATTTGCCGTTGGGCGAAAAGTCAAAATACGATACGCCCGTTTCAAATTTGGTGAGCGCTTTGGCCTCGCCACCCTGCGGATGGATGACGTAAATTTGGCTTTTATCATCGCGGGTGGAGAGAAAGGCCAGCGTTTTGCCATCGGGCGACCAGACGGGGCTGCTGTTTGATTTTTTAGAGTTGGTCAGTGGGTATTTCTCGCCGGTAGCGGTATTGGTCAACCAAATTTCGGTCTCGTAGGCATTCTCTTCCCAATTGGTTTCTGTGACAGTATACGCCACCCAACGGCCATCGGGAGAGATTTGGGGGCTACCCACGCTTTTCATCGAAATGGATTGCTGAATGGTGGGGGTTTGGGCGAGGGCCATTGTGCCCACAAGGCAAAACAGGGGTAAAAGGAGTAGTTTCATTGGATGAAGATTAATTGCCCCTAAAAATAAAGATTTTAAACATGAAAGGGCCGCAAAATTTTGCAGCCCTCTCATTTACCTATTTTGTAAGTGACAACCTAACCTACTTCGCCAACGTATTCACAATCTGCCGCATGGCTTCGGAGGGAATGATGAAGTTGAAGTTTCCCCAGATGACTTCGTCGTATTTAGGAATGACCTGCGGAGAGAAGTTCTCGGTATCAATCAATACGTCCGTTTCGGGGATGCGCATCCCGTTGCTTTTCTGAATTTCGGTGGTGACAAATTGTAGTTTTATGCTTCCCAAGGTTTGGACTTTGTTCTGCTCAAACTGCGTATCAAGCAGCATTCGATAATCCTGCAAATACCATTTTCCCGCAAAGGGCTTATAGTTGATGCAGGTATAGACGCGTTTGGTGTCACGTTTGGTTTTGCCAAAAACCTTGTCGGACGCGCCCGTTTTGAGCACATCTTTGACGCCTTCGGCCGTAAAATCATACTCAATTCGGATGATGGCTGAGTCGGCGGCGTTGATACTGATGCTGCCCGTACGCGCCGCTTTAATACCTGCGTTAACGGGCCGAAAAAGTACCCGATATACCTGCTTGTCAAGATAATAGGCGATGGTATCATCCAGTTCGTACACATAATCGTACAGGTTTTTGCCGTCGAGGTATTCGGGAATGCCCACGTCAATCGAATGCGTCACAATCGTGGCACCGTTGGGGAATGAATATCCTTCGAGTGCTTTCGAACGATTCTCGCTTAAAAATTGGCGGCCTCTCAGGGCCTTTACTTTCTCTGGAACCAAAATCTTGGGGCGAGGGTCTTTTTCGGATTGCAGCACCGCCTCCCGAATGTCGACGTATTCGCCGTTTTGTTGGAGAGATTCGCGGTAAAAACCATTGAGTAAATAAGGCGTTTGGGGATTATTTTTCTTTATCTTTCCCAACGCGTCCGACACCAAGTTTCGGGCTTCAAAAGTCTTGATGAAAGAGCTGTCTACGAGCCGTGGAGTGGCGGGTTCGAGTTCTATCACCACGTCTTTTTGGTTCAGGGTATAGGCCGAGGCTTTTTGTCGAAAAGGTTTGTAGCCAATCACGGCTACTACCACCGCAGAGTCGATGGCAATGCGTGGAAAACGATAAAAAAATTGGCCATCCTCGTTGGTCAGCGTGCCGGTACTTTTGCTCATCATGCCCACATACGCGTGTGCAATGGGCTTTTGGGTCGATTTGTCAATGACTTTTCCTGAAAGCAGCAAGTAGCCCTGTGCCTGCGCGGAGGTTGAAGTGAGCCACTGAAAAACGGCAAAAAAAACTAGGGTATGGAAAGAAAGACGCATCAGTTCAACTTAGTTAATGAAGATTCTTGTGGCAATAATCACGCCAATTCCCCCAGCGTATAACATCTCCGGCAGCGCGCTTCGTAAGAATCGGTTTCGCCCAAGAGAATTTTATCTTGAGAAGTGACTTTTCGGTATGAATATTGCGCTACTTCTCCACAGACAACACATACCGCGTGGACTTTGGTAACGTACTCGGCAATAGACATCAACAGGGGCATAGGACCGAAAGGCTTGCCCGCAAAATCCATGTCTAAGCCCGCCACAATGACGCGTTTGCCGCTGCTGGCAAGTTTGTTGCAGACCTCGACGAGATTGTTGTCTAAGAATTGCGCTTCGTCGATGCCCACCACGTCGCAGTCCCCAGCAAAGAGTAAAATCTCCTCGGAGGTGTTGACGGGGGTCGAACGAATCGAATTTTCGTTGTGAGAAACAATGTCGAGGTCATGGTAACGTTTATCAATGGCGGGTTTAAAGATTTCCACTTTTTGGCGTGCTATCTTTGCCCGGTTGAGCCGACGAATAAGTTCTTCGGTTTTTCCCGAAAACATAGAGCCGCAAACAACCTCCACCCACCCAATGCGAGGCTGAGAATGTTTAGTATTGTGATTGGGTTCGATGAACATTACGATAAATAATAGCCGTGATACTTGAACCGTTATTTGTTTTATTTTATCGAAAAATTTTCGAATAATGGATAGCAAAAACTGGCTTTGAAAAACTACTTTTACAAAACAAACGATTTTTAGGATGCTTCACAAGTTTAATGTTTCGGCCCTCAATGACTATAGTCAGCAGTTTGCCCATAAAGTTTGCGACGATTTTTTTGCGCATAATTCCGTCGCATCAGGTCAGCATATCCTGAACTTAACGGCAATTCCACAAGTGAATTTGTTTATTATCAGTAGTTTATACGATAAGTGGAAAGCCGATGCGGAAGCGTTCAAAAGCCCATTTTTTGACTTTGAAAGCAGCGAGGTAAAAGAAGCGCTTAAGCAGTTTATGAATGTGGTGTCGCGCAAGATTTCGGTAAAAAGAGAGCAGCTTGAGCCCGTTTTGGTGGAAGCCACCAAAGATACGTTGGTGCTCTTGATTGACCCCAATAGTTATTTTAACGAAATTTTCCGCAATCAGCCCAATTTTACCGTCACCGCTGATACGATTCAGCAACTGCGTAAGTACATTCGATTCAATAAGTTTGTGCCACAGTCCATCGCCGAAGCAATGGCCGACCGGGCGTTTGTGTACGTCAATCAGGCCATTGAATGGTCGGAGCAAGCCATTGCGCAACGCACCGCCGAACTAGATTCTATCGACCAGTGGGTGGCTGTGTTTTCGGAAAAGGCCGCGTTGGATGCTTCGTCGCTGTTGAAAAAGGCGAATCGTCCCGAGCCGATTGTGATTCCAGGAGAGCCACAGGCCGACCAGTCGTTTTTTGATACGCTGGTCGAGGAGCCAATTGCTAATCCCGTCAAATTGAGCGAGCCTGAGCCTCCGCGTCCTGTGGATGTCTATGTCCCTCCCGTGCCCGCTTTTACGCCCCCCGCCGCGCCTCCCATGCCGCCTACCCTCCACGAAACTGTTGGTGGAAATGGAAACGCCGCCAAGGAGTCGCTAAACGAGCGTTTTAGGACTGAGCAAGCGTCTATTTCAAGCAATTATCAAAAGCAGCCGATTGCGAGCATTTCGCAAAATATACCGCTTCACCAGAAGTTTATGTTTATTCACCAATTGTTTGGAGGAAGCAACAGCGCCTACGAAAATGCCATTACCGAATTGGAACAAGCGCCTGATTTTCAAACCGCACGCGGCCTGATTACCTACAAATTTGCCTCTCAGCATCTATGGGACATGACGGGTGATACCGTGGGCGAATTGTTAGAAATTGTAAAACGACGTTTTGGGCAATAATCGCTCTTTCTTCATTTTAGTTGGGAGTTTCTGCGTTTCTAAGTTTCTTTGTATTTAATAACCGAACCGCAGAAACTCTTACATACCGCGCCCGATGATTGCTTGCCACAACCTTACGTTTTCGTATTCTCCCCAAAAGCATTTTTCTTTTCCTGATATTGTTTGTAACGACCGCGAAGCGCTCTTGATTTTGGGGCAATCGGGCAAGGGAAAAACGACGTTGTTGCATTTAATGGCCTTATTGTTGCGACCCGAAGGCGGCCAGGTTTTTATCAACAATCAAGATATTACGCCCCTTTCGGTGGCCGAAGCGGCGGCGGTACGCGCGAGTCAAATTGGCATTGTCTACCAACGTCCGCATTTTGTTAGTTCGCTCAACGTGATGGATAATGTGCTTCTTTCGAGTTATTTAGCCCAAAAACCGCAAGATAAAGCACGGGTAAAACAGCTTGCGGAGCAGTTGGGGTTTGCCGATCATCTGTCAAAAAGAACCAATCAATTGAGTCAGGGAGAGCAACAACGCGTCAGTATCGCCCGGGCATTGATGAACAACCCAGCGGTCATTTTGGCCGATGAGCCTACTTCCAGCCTCGACGACATCAATTGCGATAAAGTAATCGAACTTCTGAAGAATCAATCCGAGCAAATCGGGGCCAGTCTAGTCGTTGTAACGCACGACCAACGCCTCAAAGATGCCTTTGCTAAGCAGGTGAAGTTGTAAAGCGTCTCAGGGACTGTCAGGAAAATAGTCATAGACTGTCATTAAATAGCCATGAACTGGTCAAGTGTCGATTACAGGAACTTACTTCTTGACCCTCAATGACAATTTCATGTCAACAAATGACTACTCATTACCAGTAACTACCAACAATTGACCGTTAAAATTTAGGGCACGACAGCTGTTTGTCTTTCTTTGAGCGACGGTGACGGGGCGAAGGCTCGAAATCGAAGGTGTATGCCATTGAAATTTCGTGTGAACCGCCACTTGGCAATCCTAACGACGAAATCGTAATATCGTAGCTGTAACCAAACGAAAATTTATCTTGTCGATACCCAATCAGGGCGATGAGCGACTCGCGGTTGGTGATGTTGTCAACGTATTTCTTAATGGGCAATCCACGGTACCAAAGACCCAATACGATAGGAGAATAGGTAAGATACACCCCCAAATCCAACTGATCGTATTTGCCCTGAAATTTATAGTTAATGGCGGGTGAAATGCTCATTTCACGACTCCATTCATCACCCAAGCCCGTATATCCTCCAAACGGAATGACCAAGCCCGCATGAATGCTTCCTTTAATGGGGAGGCGCGTGCCGTCGGCTATCTGAAAGAATCCTTGCTCTGGACGATTAAGATGGTGCGCTGATACCCCTACCCAATAACGGTCAGAATAAAGCAATAATCCCGTGGCGAAGCTCATGTATCCAATCGTAGGCGTGCCGTTGGCAGCGAGAGGGTCAGCGGTAGGGTTTCCTGTAAAACCACGGTTGGTGTACTGATCTCCAAAAGTCAATTCGCGCAGGTCGGCGCGCCGGTTGGCGTAGGTTCCCTGTAAGCCCATGCGCAGGGCCGTTGTTTCGTTGAATTTAAGTTGATAGGCGTATTGGGCCGATATTTCGGAAGTTCTCAAATTGCCCGTTCCCTGACTGTCGTTAACAAACATCAATCCCACACCACTGTTGACCCCTGAAAAATAATGGTCAACGGCAAACGAAGTGGTAACGTAGTTGGCGGCTAGGCCTGGCCATTGGTTACGGTAGTTCATCATAACGCGCGGCGCCAAAGCCCCACCAGCAAAAGCAGGGTTAAGATACAAGGGGTTCGCGTAGAATTGCGAAAATTGGGGGTCTTGCGCTTGCGCAACCCAAAAAGATATACCTAACAGCAGGGTTAAAAGAAGTCTTCTCGTCATGATACCAAAGCTACCGCAAACATTTTGCCAAATTAATCATTAAATCTCCGAGAATTTAACGGATTTTTCAAGCAAATGTTATTTAGGTTTAAAAAAAGGCCCTTGAAAAGATAGAATGCAACTTTTAGGGAGGTTTTAGATTGGGGGAGATTAGTGAGTTTTATGCGCAGAGATGGCAAAATAGAGTAATTCTGTTCTTTATATTGTAGACTAAAGAACAGAAGGAAATCCTCGTTTCGGTTTTGACAAGAGGCCGAGAAAGTGCTACATTTGATATAATATTAATAATATTATTAAACTTGAATCGAAATGACTCAAACAGAATTTATAAGGACTTTCAACGCTTTTCCTGCGAAGGATAGGCTTGCTATTGCCAAAAAAATTCAATTACAGATGGCCGATGAGCTTTTTGATGAATTAGATGCGGAATTACCAGATGTGGAGATTTCAATGTCTGAAATTCAAAAAGAGATAAATGCCTTCCGCAATGCCCAAAAGAAAAAAAATTAATGTGGTGGTTGACGCAAATTGGCACATATCAGCTTGCATTAATAGAAGCTCCCGAAGAACACTTTACCACACGGTTTTAAAAAATACTCATTTTCAGATTTACTACTCGGCCGAACTGCTCCAAGAATTTGAGGGAGTAATTACCCGAAAAAAGTTCTCAAAAATTATCGCTCCCAATCAGATTATCAGGTTTATGTCGCTGGCTAGGCTATTTCTTAAAGAAGTGTCAATTAGAACCACGCCCGCGTTAGTAAGAGATTCAAAAGATGATTATTTGCTTGGCATTTGTGAAAGTTGTAATGCTGATTTCTTGGTTACTGGTGATGCCGATTTGTTAAGTTTAGAAACGCATAACAATACAACGATAGTTACTATGGGGCAATTTGTGAAGCTGCTTAACTTGATGTAAAATCATTAAATGAAAAACGCCCATAAAACAGTTGATTAATCAGCTGTTTTATGGGCGTTTTAGTTATTTCTTAAAATGTTTCCTACTCCACTACCGTCGAAGTTGTACTTGTTTTTTGTTCGTTTTCCGTACGTTTTTTCTTGCCCATGCTGATTTTTTCAATCAGGACAAACAGTACTGGGACTACAAAAATAGCCAGTGAGGTAGCGGCCAGCATTCCCCCAAATACCGTCCAACCGATGGTTTTGCGAGACTCGGCAGCGGCACCGCTGGCAAATGCCAACGGCAACACGCCCAGAATAAATGCCAATGAAGTCATGATGATGGGGCGGAGGCGCAACTGTACGGCTTCAAGCGTAGCTTTGACCAATTCCATACCGCCGTCTACGCGCTCTTTGGCAAATTCCACAATCAAAATGGCATTTTTGGCGGCCAATCCAATCAGCGTAATCAACCCGATTTGGGCGTAGATGTTGTTGGATAAGTTGGGTAAAAACGTTAGTGTCAAAATAGAGCCGAAGGCCCCGATGGGAACGGCAAAAAGCACCGAAAATGGAATGGACCAGCTTTCGTATAAGGCCGCCAGAAACAAAAAGACAAATACGATAGAAATGGCAAAAATGGTCGTGGTGCTGTCGCCTGCTTTGATTTCTTCGCTGCTCATGCCCGAAAATTCATAGCCATATCCAGCGGGAAGGGTTTCGGCGGCTACTTCCCGCAGCGCCGTAATCGCTTGTCCACTGCTGAAGCCAGGTTTGGGCGTCCCGTTGATTTCGACCGAACGATAAATGTTATAGTGGGAAATCAAGGCGGGGTTTTCAACCACTTGTGTCGTAACCAAAGCGCTTAGCGGAATCATGTTCCCTTCGCGGTTGCGTACGTAAAACTTCTCAATTTTATCCAACGACGAGCGGAAACTGCTGTCGGCCTGTACTACCACGCGGAAATTTCGTCCATAAAGGTTAAAATCGTTGATGTAGTTGCTTCCCAACATGGCCGACAATGAACTGAATACCTCTGAAACTGATACGCCCAATTTTTTGGTTTTTTCGCGGTCTACGTCAATTTTATAGCTGGGAGTTCGGGTATTGAAAAAGGTAAAGGCCGCGCCGATTTCGGGGCGTTTGGTAAGCGCACCCAGAAAGTTACGGGCTACACCCTCAAATTGCTGAATGTTATCCGTGCTGGTGGTTTGCTGTATCTGAAACGTAAATCCAGACGTGGCACCCAAGCCGGGAATAGCGGGTGGTGCAATGGCCAAAACGCGGGCCTCGCGGATGTCGGCGGTGCGTTTTTGTATTTCTTTGATGACACTCTGCACGTGGTGCTCAGCACCTTTGCGCTCGGCCCACGGGTGCAGGTTGATAAACAGCGTTCCTACATTGGATTTATTGGAAAAACTAAGGACGTTCAACCCCGCCAAACCACCCACCACCCGTACTTCAGGGATGGATTCTACGCGCTTCATGATTTCCTTAATCATCGCAATGTTGCGCGTGGTAGAAGTTGCTTCCTGCATTTCATAGGTTACAAAAAGGCGTCCTTCGTCTTCGACGGGGATAAAACCCGTTGGTTTATTTTTGAACAGAAAAAACAATCCTACAAACAAACACACCATCATCACCATCACGTAGGGCGTACCTTTGATCCACTTTGCCACGCCACTGGTGTAGGAAACCGATAAGCGCTCGAACCATTTGTTGAATCGGTCGAAGAATTTCTCCATTAAATTCTTCTTATCGCCCGCTCCTTTGGAAGGGCGAAGCATGGTAGAACACAGTGCTGGCGTCAGCGAAAGCGCTACGAAAGCCGACAATAGTACCGAAACGGCAATCGTAATGGCAAATTGCTGGTATAAACGTCCCACGATGCCCGGTACAAAACTTACGGGCACAAACACCGCCGCCAGAATTAAGGCAATGGCAATGACGGGTCCAGAAATTTCTTTCATGGCCTTGGCAGTCGCTTCTTTGGGCGAGAGTTTTTCGTGGTCAATGTTGTGCTGAACGGCTTCTACGACCACAATGGCGTCGTCGACTACGATACCGATGGCCAACACGAAGGCAAAAAGTGTGAGGGTATTGATGGTAAATCCAAACGGGATAAAAAAGATGAACGTACCGATGAGCGAAACGGGAATGGCCAGAATCGGAATCAGCGTGGCGCGCCAGTTTTGCAGGAACAAAAACACCACGATAATCACCAAAATCATGGCTTCGCCAAAGGTCTTTAATACTTCACTGATAGAGACCCGGACCACGGTGGCGGTTTCGGTAGGCATGACGTAGTCAATGTCTTTCGGAAACGTTTTTTTCATGGTCTCGAGGGCGTTTACTACTCCGTCGTAGGTTTCAAGAGCGTTGGCACCTGGCGCCTGATAAATCAGAATAAATGCCGCAGGTTTTCCGTTGACAAAGGCGTTTACGCCATAATCAAACTTTCCGAGCTCGACCCGCGCCACGTCGCGCAGGTACACCACGCGCCCTTCGGCTGGCGAGGAGCGCACCACGATGTCTTCAAACTGCTCTTTGGTGTTCAAGCGGCTGTTGGTCAGTACACTATATTCAAATGTCTGGGTGTTGGGTTGCGGATTTCCGCCTACGGTTCCCGCCGCAATCTGAAGGTTTTGTTCCGAAAGTGCCGCCGAAATATCCGCGGGCGTCATTTTGAGACTGGCGAGTTTGTCGGGATTTAACCAGATACGCATTCCGAAATCATCGGCGCGCGAAACAATATCGCCTACTCCTTTGACCCGTTGGAGTGCATCTTTTAGGTAAATATTGGCGTAGTTTCCGATAAACTGTGCATCGTGTGTGCCTTTGGGCGAATAAAGTGCCAATACCACCATGATGCTCGGCTGACGTTTTCGGACCGTAACGCCCAAACGTTTGACTGCATCGGGCAGCGAAGGCTCGGCTACGCTGACGCGGTTTTGCACGTCGAGTGCCGCAATGTTGACGTCAGTACCCACCTCAAATACCACGTTGACGCCGCTTTGCCCGCTGCTCGTACTGGTACTCGACATATAACTCATGCCCGGCACACCGTTGACTTGGGTTTCGATGGCGGTGGTGGTGGTTTGTTCTACCGTTTGTGCATCGGCTCCGATAAAGTTCCCCGAAATCGTCACGGTGGGAGGGGTCACATCTGGATACTGCGCAATGGGCAGGGTAGATAATGCAATGAGCCCCACCAACACAATCACAATCGACGAGACGATGGCGGTAATGGGCCTTTTGATGAAAATATCTGCAATCATTTGGAGAGATTTTGTATTTGCGATTGTTGATTTACGATTGAAATAAACAATTGTAAATGAGTTATTTGTCCGTTTTAATCAGTGCCCCTTCGCGTAAGTTTTGGACCCCTTCTACGGCGATTTTTTCACCTTCTTTCAATCCCTCTTTCACGATGATTTTGGTTCCCAACGGTTGGCCCACCACAATTCTCCGCTGGCTTACTTTACTACTGTCGCCTGCAACGTAGACAAAAAATTCGCCTAATTGCTCGGTTACGGCTTTGTACGGAATCACGACCGATTTGGTAGAGGCTCGGTTCAGTACCCTCACGGTTCCGGTCATGCCCGCACGCAGTAAATTGTCGGGATTGGGGAAAATCAGACGCGTTTTGATGGTTCCCGTTTGCGGGTCTACGGCGCGGTCAAGCAATTGAATTTTGCCAGGATAAGGATAAATATCGGGGCCAAAAGCAAGCGTAAAAGTGGAGTCTTTGGAAGCTCTGTTTTTAAGTAAGGTCGCAAACCGATAGATTTCTTTTTGGTCGACGCCAAAATCTACGGCCAGTTGTCCATCGGTCGAAACGGTGTTTAGTAGGGTTTGCCCTGCCGAAACCGCTGCGCCAGGTTTCACCAAAGAGATACCAATCACACCATCAAACGGAGCGTACACTTTGGTATATCTTACACTAGTAGATACCGCCGAGATGTTGGCCTTGGCAGCTTCTGCTTGCTTCTTGGCTACTTCGAGTGCGGCGTCGGCATTGTCGACCAATTGCTTGGCTACGGCATCGTTTTTGTCCAATTCATGATAACGGTCGGCGTCTTTCTGGGCTTTGTTGACGTTGGCTTCCTGTACTTTTAGGTTGGCTACGGCCTGCTCATAATTGGCCGAATAAAGTTGCGCATCGATGGAGTATAAAAGCTGTCCTTTTTTCACCCGTGCCCCATCCTGAAAATGTACCCCTGTAATAAAGCCCGTGACCTGTGGGCGCAGTTCAACTTGATTGATGGGCGTAATACTTGCAGGGTATTCGTCGTAATAAACGGCGTCGGTGGTGGTGACTTCTTCCAAAGTCACGGCTACGGCAGGAGGAGCCTGTTGGGTCGCTTTTTGCTCCTCTTTTTTATCGCAAGAAGCCAGCAAAACAATGGACAATACGGCGGTAAAGTAGTGTATGGGGTTCGAATACATATAATTCGGAGATTCAGTTTTTTAATAATTAAGTTGGCCAAGGGCGCGTTGTACGTCAATTTTATTGGAAAGTACTTGATAAAGCGCGTTATAATAGTTGATGCGAGCCAGCCGCAAATCGGTCTCCGAAGCGATGACTTCGAGGTAGGTTTTGATACCCGACCGGTATTGCAGTTGAAGAATATCATAGACTTCGCGCGCCAATTCCATGTTTTCTTTTTGGGTAAGCAAATTGGTCAAGCTCCCTTTGTAGCTGCCCAAAGCCCGCACATATTCGGCGTTGACGTTGAGTTGGAGGCGCTTAATGTCCAAATCAATTCGTTTGAGCTGCCACTCGGCGGTATTGGTATTAATCTTGCGTTTTCCTCCTTGATAAATAGGAAACGAAAGCGTAATGGCCGCAAATGAGTTGGGGAAATTTTTGGAGTACAAATCCAAAAACTGATTGTTTTGAAAATTCAAATTGTAGGCTCCGTTGGCCGCCACCGTAGGTAAATAGCTCCATTTGGTGTACTGATAATTATATTCCAATAAGCGCTTTTGGGTATTCAGCAACTGATACTCAATGCGGGACGTATATTCGGCATTTTGGAGGGTGTCCAAAAAAAGCTCACGCTCCATTTGCAGGCTGTCGTACTGAAGATTTAGCTCCTGTGCTTTCGGATACGCCATCAATGATTTGAGGTATTCAATTTTTCCTTTCAGAATTTCCTCGTTGCCTTTCTTCGATGCTTTGGTATTATTGAGGGAAATCAGCGCCCGTTTGTAGTCAATTTTATCGGCAACACCCGCTTTGTATTGATTTTGCGCATCTTTCAGGCTGCGCTCTAGCCGGACAATGTCTTCGTTGGCTACGTCGATTTGTTGCTTGGTGGTCAAAACATCATAAAAGGCTTTGGAAACATCGACGGCCAAATCGGTTTTGTTGGAAGTCGTCAATTGATTGGCCTGCAATCGTACCTCGTTTTGGGTGCGTCGGGCCAAAAGCACGTCGCGGTTAAAGAGTGGTTGCGACACCGTAAACTGCCCCGCCGAGATATTACTGACGCCTAGCTTGACGGGATTGCCGCCAATGATGCTGGTTTGGACAATAAAGTTGTGTTGCAAGTTGTAATTGAAGTTGATTTGCGGATACCAATCAGCGAGCCGGCTTTTGATGTTGTTTTCGGTAATGCGCTCATCAATCACGGATTGTTGTATAGCGGGCTGATTTTTCAAAGCGTATTTTACGACCTCTTCCAAGGTGGCTTTTTCCAAGGTCCCGCCTTCGACCAATGCCTGCGATTGTGCTAAAAGCAGGCTGGGAGATGGAGACAGGAATGCAACGGCAATCAGCGCTAAAAAAAACTTTTTATCTGATTTTGACCAATAACTCATTCAGGGTAAAAATTATGATAGTAAGAGGAAATTGAAAGATATTTAGGCGGTGCGAAGTCGGATACTTCATGAACCGTTGGGTAAAAAACGGAGTAAAAAAACGGAAGAATCGGCAGAATAATGACTTCCACCCCTCGCCCTCCGGTGCGTGATTGCAAGAGCGAAGATGCATACGGGCAATGTTCTCATAGTGTTTAAATTCTTAAATGACCGGACTATATTTCTTTCTGATAGTCTGTTTGATAAGATAGAACCAATGGACCTTTTAGAAAGGGTAAAGAGTCATTCGGGATGTTAAGAAAGTTGTGGTGGTGTGAATAGTAATGCAATGGGTATAAATTATAAAACAATAATTTTTTAAAAGCGTTCACGCGTGGGAAAGATATGGCCGAGGCATAAAGAATAATTTTCAAGGATGAAAGGCTTCCTGATTGGCGTAGAAATGGGGAAATAATCTTTAGGATTTGAGGGCTACCCAGAGGGGTTGACCCAGTCCAAAAATCCGTATTATTTTCCCGACGGTATGGGGAATAACGGTTCTGATTTTACCGTGGGTGCCGTGCTGCTTAAAGCGGGAATGGGTAATTTTTTTAAGGGGAAAATCGGCAGATTAGCCGTTTTTGACCGCACATTGAGCGATGCCGAACTGAAAAAGTTAAGTGATAAGACAATTTTAATCACCTCAGCGGCGGGTCGCCGTTAACTATTGAGTCGCCTTTAAACAGGCTTGATGCGCTGGGTTACGGTTTTGCCGGTTGCGATTTCTGTTCCTTTTAATTCAATATAAAGGACATTAGGAGACCAAAATGAGCCGCCGTCGATGCGGATGAATACCCGGCTTAGTACGCATTCTTTTTTATTGATTGCGGTATATACCTGATATTGGTTTTGGGCGTCTTTCTTTAACAAAAGCGGTAGCTTAGAATAGGCCACCGAGCGCAGCTCATAGCGGTCGTTTCCCGTCGATTTTACGTTGATTCCGTAGGCAAATTTTCGTTGAATGTAGTTCAGGTCTTTACGCACTCCTCCTTCTGGATACCTAATCCAAAATGCATGAACAGGGTCTTCTGTTGCTAATTTGCCGTTTTTATCCAGGTTGATTTCGTAACAAATCGTGTTGGTATTGGGGTCGCGCTGGATATAAAACAGGAGGCCTTTAATTCCGTTGGGTACGGGAAAGCTCTCGGGGTCGGGGAGGGGTGCTTTATCGGTGCTACTGCTGGGCGTCGAAAACGATAGAAGTAGCGGTGTAACAAGCAACCACAAAATAATTGAAAGTTTCATGACTTTAGTTTACTGCAAAAACAACTTTAAACGACCGAAGACCAGGCTTCTGTCCATGAAAAAACCTTTTCATACCCCTCATGAGTTCCGTAATTCAGTACTTTTTCCACTTTGTTGAAATCGCCCGAGAAAGGACCAGAAGCCTCAATATTGATGGTGGCCATGGCCGCTCCAAACTCACCGGCCTCTTCTACGTCGGCACCCGCTATCTTTTTGGATAAATAACCCGCCATGTATGTATCGCCGCAACCTGTTGCGTCCACTACTTTTGTGGGCGTAAAAGCGGGGATTTTATGAAAGCGATTATCGGTATAAATCACCGAGCCGTGGCTGCCAAGGGTAATGATTACTTCTTTGACGCCCATGTCGGCTAAGTATTTGGCACCTTCTTGTACCTTACTTTTGCCCGTCAATACCTCCATTTCAAACTCATTTGCCTTCAGAATGCTCACGTGCGGCAGCGCCTCTTTTTTGTCGGCCCAGTCTTTGTAAAGCACTTTTTTTTCTTTAACGTACCGTAAATATCCCTGAATATCCAGTGAAACCATGCCTTTTGTGGCTAGCAGTTTCAGTAGTTCCAGCGAGATGTCGTCCGAAAGTAAAGGCCCTAAATGGTAGATTTTGGCGGTAATATCGGGCATGACCGGAACATCAAACGGGGAGGCTTTTTGCAATACGTTTTGCTCGCGGTGGTTTTGATTTTCGGGGTAAATGTTCTCAAAATACACCGAGTGCTCGCTGGGCAAAGCATATACTTCAATGCCTGATTTGCGCAGGTCGGCAACCACTCCTAACTCACTCGTTGCCAAAGCGGTTACCAAAGCATAGTCTAATTGTGCCTTTTGGATGGCTTTGGAAAAATAAAAAGAAGTGCCTCCCGGCATATATTTGACCGACTGAGGTGTCACCACTTTATCAAGTGTGATGTGCCCGATGGTGCATATATCGTACATACTCTTCAACGATTTGGTGTCAATATTTTTGTAAAATGCGTCGAAGCTAAATCTTAAAAAGCAAGCAATCAGAATGATGAATTTACAATAAAACCATTCAACTGCCTAATCTTTAGTTATTTAACTTCGTTGATGCTTAACTTCTTAATTTTGTAACCTCCTCAGGTACCAAAGCAAAATCATTGATTTCCACATCGGCGACAGAGTCAATTTTGGTGGCGGTTTCTTCCCAACCTTGTACATTTAGCCAGATTGTTTTGCAGCCGATTTCGTGCGCTGGAACAATGTCTTTGCTGTATGAATCGCCAATGACGACGCAGGCTTCGGCCGGTAATTGTAACGCGTCTACGCCGAGTTGATAAATGGCTGGATTGGGCTTTCTTACGCCGACTACGGCCGATTCGACCACAGCGTTGAAATACGCAGCAATCCCAAAATCATTTAAAACACTGTTGATATTTCCGTAAAAATTAGAAACCATCACCAGCGGATACTGCTTTGAAAGTTGCGCCAAAACGGGGGCGGCTTGCGCCACGGTTGTTTTGGCAAAAAGATGACAGTCCGTTGCAATCAGCTCAATGTTTTCAGGATTAACCTGAAAACCGTTGTCTTTTAAAAACTGAAACTGTTGCTCCACTTTGAGCCTTAAGGTATCTAAAAAAGTATGCCCGGGTTTTACAATCGGATGAATCGCCAAGGCTCTCTCACCAAATGAGTACGCTTTAGAAAATATCTCTTGGTCAATTTGTACCCCGTATTTTTGGTAACTGTTCCACAATACACCGCCCCAATGCAACCCATTGGTGTCGATTGTGCCACCATAGTCCAGCAAAACTCCTTTTATCATAAACGATTTACTTTAAATAAATGGGTGACAGATTAACCAAAAAATTCATAATTTATTTGAAACGGTTTCCAAGGTAGTTTCTTTTCCCACTGGTTGAACGTTAGTACGTTGGAGCAAAAGCAACCCAATACCTATCCAGACCAACTCCCTGATACGCACCACGATACCGATAAACAGGCCCGTTGCGGCGGGCATTCCAATGCTCTGCAATGCCAGTGCCAAACCACCTTCCCGGGTACCGAGCTGCATCGGAAAGAAGAAAATCAGGTTGGCAAACAACGAAGAACCAGAGCTGACAATCAGCGATTCTGTAATCGACATATCCAATCCGATGGCCTGAGCCGTAAAGTAAATCTCGGCGCAACCCACCACCCGGGCCGCAAATTCCAGCCCCAGCGAGGCATAAAAACGCGGCTTGCGTTCGGCGTAAAGAATTCGGATTTGCTCGTCGATTTCGTGCAACGCGTCAATTTTCTCGGCCATAAAGCCCTTCACCATTTTATTGACGAAGTAGATTTTTTCTAACAATCGAAATGTACTGACCGTAAAGCCACGTTGGTAGACCCGAATAAACCAAAAGCCCAGCACCAAACCCACCACCAACATGAGGCCACAACCCGCGAGCATCAGCGTGCTCAAAGGAACAAAAGCCACGATGAGCACAATCGACGCCAACCAAAACAACACGTGCGAAAACATGTGCATCAGGCTGTACAACAACACCGACGACGTGGCCTTGCGGATTCCGAGCGCAGGCTTGAGCAACATGATGCGGTACGGCTCGCCGCCTAGCGCTACAAACGGCGTAATGTAATTGATAACATAACCCGTAATCGTCAATCGAAGCACCGACCAAAAGGAAAGGTTGCTTGCGGGCAGTTGTGGCTCTTCAATGATGGCCTTAAATGCAAAAGCGTTCAAAACATAAATCACCAACCAGCTGCCAATGACGGGAATAAACCAAAAACCCATTTTTTGGATGTTGGCCCCGATAACGTCAAGCCCCATGCCATAAATCATATAGCCCAGGAAAATGACACCCAGCACCAAAAATAGGGCTTTGTATATCGTCGCACTCTTCACGTTAAGACACGATTTTTTGGTAAAAATGACGGCTCACTTTCTCCTGACTCACGCACATGTAGATGAGAATAGGGTTCAGAATAAAGATGTCGAACAGAAAATAAATCCACGCTTGGTCGATAAACAACCACAAAAACAAAAACAAAACCCGCGTATTGAACTGAATAATATTGGTATATTTCATTAGGGGCTTATTTTGTGCTCTAAACTCGGTGATAAGCCATTCTGGTAATCCTGAACTATATTTTTCGCGTACTACACCCAATAATTTTTGCAGATTGGGCGAGAAGCTTTCCTGCATTTTGGTATAGTTTAAATAAAATCTCGCGACCAGTTTCATACCGAAGTTTTTACCCCACGTAAGCGTGTCGTATTCTTTCTGCAACTCGCGGCTGTTGTCCAATTCGCTGCCTGAAGTGCCTTTGATAAAAAACAAATGCACATTGCGGTAGTAATCCGCCATCGCCGACTGTACCACGTGCGAAGCTCCCGCCACCACGCCTGGTACCCAAATAAACGCGCTCCAACCTTCGTTTTGGCTGCGTAAACAAATGGCAACGTGAATGGCAATAAACCAGAAATCCCCCGCCGCTCCGTCTAAGATGCGTCCAAGCCGGCTCTTGTTGTTGGTCATGCGGGCCAGCTGTCCGTCGGCACTGTCGAGAGAGTTGGCAAAAACCAACAGTAACATTCCGATGACGTTTATCCACAGTTCTTGGTAATAGAAAAGAATTCCCGCCGCTACGCCAAAAAAGATGCTTACAATGGTGACGGGATTGGGCGTAATGCCGACTTTGGCGCAAAACAGGGCAATTTGATAGCCAATAGGCCGATAAAACCAAATATCAATCTGCTCTTCGGTATCGCTTGATTTCAGTGAATTTTCAAAAGCACTGCTTTTGGGTTCTTCCTTTTTTTCGGCGGGTATTTTGTGGGTCAAATTTTCCATCAGGCAGCTATGGTAAATTGTTGAAAAATGGCTTGGGCAATCGACTCAGCGGCATCTTGACGGCACGGAGCAAAACTCGGCCAATCGTTGAGGTCAATGATGTGAAACCGTCCGTCTTTTCCCACGATGGCATCTCCACCATACACGTGTACATCGAGTGCTTCGGCCGAGGCATTGGCGGCTTTGCGGAGCGCATCTTCGTCAAAAGGATAGTACAACGACTTGCCGTTGATGTTTTCATAATCGGCGTATTTGTGGTGATTGTTGGCGTACGGATAAAACCAATAGAAAAAATCGGTGTTGCGTACGGCATAAAACTTCACCAAATCTCCCATCAAATGCTCAGAGATGACTGCGTCGGGAATATCCCGGAGCGCGTATTCACGCAATATTTCCCGGGCTTCGTCGGCGCTTGCCGCAAAGGTCACGTCTTCTTTGTGAATGGCGTGAAAATCACCGCGTTTGATCCAAAATCCTTTGCCGGGCAGTTGCTCAAAAACATCATTTCCAGCATAGGAAGTGGGTACAATAAAGCTTTTGGGATAAGGAATATCGTTTTCCACCAATCCTTTGGTCATATTTGTTCTAAAACATTTTTCGATTCCAAAACCCGAATTGACAACGACTTTTCCCGCCACTTCCAACTCCTGCAATTTTTTCACTACTTCTTTCTGCCGGGCCATGGTAAAAATAAAACGTTGCTCAATTGTCTCTTTTTGCAGAAACTCATCTTCGCAACAGATGCTTACCGTGCATCCCATTCGTTGGAGTGCTTGGGCGGTTAATGAAAAAATGGCGTCATCATTTCCGATATGATTGGGTGAAAACTTCTTGTTTCGGTGTACTCCCAGTAATTCAAATGTATTCATTATAAAACAACTTCATGATTTGGTGTCTGCTGCGCGTGGCTCAAAAAAAGCTCGGCAGTGGTAATGTCCCTTACGTGGTCTATGTCCACGATTTTTGAAAAGGGGAAAGCTTTGATGGTTAACTTATTATCAATCAATTGACGTTGGAAATTGCGCATACGACTGGTGCCGCTTTCAATCGATTGCGTAACGCATTCGAGGGCTTTGTTGCGCAAACAATAAATGCCCCCCGATACAAATGGCGTGTTCAAAGTGTTGGTGTCGGTAAAAGCCGTGACCAAATGTTGTTCATCGGTTGCCACAAACAAAGGACTTTCATCATCCACAAAGGTGGTGACGGCCATTAATCCGTCCAGCTCGCGGTTTTGCTCAAATGCAAGTATATATGACTCAAATTCATCTTCCGTAAATACCGTGTCGGTGGTGGTCAGACACAACTCGTCAATGGCGGGATTGGCCTTTATCAATTCATAAAAACTGTGCAAAGAACTCGGCGTGGATTTTTTGATGACCCGGACTGGAACCTCATAGGTTGTTTCCGATAAATGTTTCTCCAGCGCCTCCGAGGCTTCGTTAATGATAATTTGAATGCTTTCGGCCCGATTATTACTAAAAATACCAATCAAACGGTCAATCAACATTTCGCCGTGCAGCGTGACCATCGGCTTAGGAAGCGGAAACCCTTCCTGCGCCAACCGTGAACCTTCTCCTGCTGCGATGATTGCGTAATTCATTCTTTGTGCTTCTTTAAATAATGATTAAATAAGTGGTTTAAGGTACTAGAAATCAACCCTAAACCGCGCCCGAATACCCCACTCGGATACACCTGGATGGTTGAGGTAATTGAAACGTTTTACCAAATCCAGACGCAATAATTTGAAAATATTGGCTATCCCGACGCTGCCTTCTACGTACGGCGTACGTCCCAAAGAGTAACTGATGGATTTGTCTTGCTCGTCAACTGGAAAACGAAAAACGGAGGTTTGTTTGTTTGGATTGTTCTCGTCGCGCAGGCCGCCTACGAGTGCTTTCAAGCTGACCACCTCGCGGAGTTTTAGTTTTTTGAGTAATGGTATTTTGTTGAAAATGAACCCGTTGAAGTAATATTGCACGTCTACGCTGGCGTAATGGTCACTCACGAATTCAAGAAAATTCATCAAGTTGTAGGAGTTCAATTGGTAGGCGTA
This sequence comes from Runella rosea, assembly GCF_003325355.1. Classification (GTDB taxonomy): domain Bacteria; phylum Bacteroidota; class Bacteroidia; order Cytophagales; family Spirosomataceae; genus Runella; species Runella rosea. Next base: position 3,268,781 of record NZ_CP030850.1, on the reverse strand, counting down.
GGTTTGGTTGGCGCGGTGAATCATCAGCAACGGAAACGGAATGTTTTTGCCCACAATGTAGCCGCCTTCCGTCGTTACGTCGGCGTAGCCGTACTGCGAGAAGTAAAAACGTTTTGCAATATTGGCCGTAATGTTGTGGTAGTTGTTTTGGCCCGACAAAAAGCCTTTCACCCCCACGTTGTAGCGAAGCGTGAAAATTGGGGAGCGGTTGATGAGCGGTGTGCGGTACAGTTTCCCTTGGTAAAACTGCTCATTGGGCGCGTACCGCAGTTCCAGACTCAGCTCGGTATTTTTCAACTGAGGTACACTTTGTACGTTGCCTTCATTGTCTACCTTTTCATAGCGCAAGATACCCGCGGGGCTTTGGTTCCACTGCGTAAAACCCACTCGGTAAGAGAAATGGTTGGCTAACTCACGGATGTATTCGACTTTAAAAATGTCGTTGTACAGCCAGCGGTTATTATCGCCGCGTTTGAAAGACAACAAAAAGTTATCTTCCTGTACAAACTGCAAGTCTTGTCCAGGGATTTTGGTATCACGCTGAAAACTGGCCCGTATGTAATGAAACGGAAACTGGTACACCGATTTATTGTTGAGCGAATACGTGCCGCTTAAAAAATACTTCCACTTTTCGTCTTTAAAACCATAGGCCGCGTAGGTTTCAAAAAAGTAACGATTGCTCAAATCGGTGGTGGTCCGGCCGCCAAAACGCAGACGGAATCCTTCCACGGGATTGAAACTGTAAAACGTGTTGACTGGCCCTACTTCTACGATGCCAAAAGATTTATAGCCTGCTAAAAGCAAGGTTGCTACATCCATTGTGCGGCGGAAAGACGGGATTGTTTGGAGCGTGTCTACATTTCGGTAAATATTGCGTTCTAGCCGGTCCAATGGTATGTGTCTCACATTGTTCCAGTAGGTTTCTCCTTTATTTACGGCCAAAAGCGCGACCACGTTTTCCTGCGCGGGGCCTTTATAAACGCTGTCGGGGCGGGCTTGATTGATGGTAAAGTTTTTAAAATTTACGACGCGTTGTCCGTAAAGTCCGCCTGATTTATCGCCCAGTGCAAACTCCATTCCCAGGGTTGTTTTGGCGGGATGATAGCGGCCGTCGGTGCCTTTTTCAAACTCCAACTTTGCTTCCAAATCGCGCATGAAGTTGAGGTTGATTTCTTTGTTGACCGTCAGGTAGGCATTCTGAACGCTGTAGTTACCATCGAGGGTCACAAATAGTTTTCCTTCAAACAGCATATCGGTTTTATTGCGCGGTACAAATCCCAATTCAACGAGCCAAGGCGTTTGGGTTTTAACGGTATCGCGAATAAAAAATTTGTAAAACGTCGGTGCCGTGTTGGCAATGGGACTTAGCAGCAGGTTGGTGGCAATAGAAATATCGTTCTTGTAAATATCTACATCCTCATACAAACGTCGGAAGTAAGCATTCAAACCGTCATTGTCAATAAATTTAGAATCAAATTCGGCCTTGCGGTCGGCTTCTACCCATTGCTTTTTGGTATAGGGATTTTTGCGAAAATAGACTTTAGAGAGTTTTTCCTGCATGTAAGCTGGCAACAGATTTTTGCCACCCATGCCCGTTGAATCTTGGTTGACAAACAAAAACTGGTAGTTCCGAAAGATGCGACGCTCCTTAAAACTGTCGGAAAGGTTGCTCAACGACAACGCAATTTTCTCGTATTGTTCGTATTCCACGTAGTCATTGGCTGCCATCTGGTTTTGTTCTTTGTGCTCAATCACCTCCCGAATGAGCTGAACCGCTGGATTATCTTTGTTTCGATAGCGGCTCGTTTTTCCTCTGACGGTCACTTCCTTCAACTGCAGCGCGTCGACGGTCATCTTTATGTTGATGGTCTGCGCAATCCCGGGCGTGACGTTTTTCTCGATGCTCAAGTACCCAATGTAGGTAAACTTAATGACTGATTTATTGGCTGGTACGGTAAGGCTGTAGCGGCCTTCGGCATCGGAAGTGCTTCCGATGTTGGTTCCTACTACCTGCACATTTACATACGGCAGGGTTTCTCCCGTTTTAGTGTCGGTGATAACGCCTTTGACGGTGGTTGTTTGTGCAAGCGCAACGCCTAACGTCAGACATAAAATTGACAAGAGGTTGGTTATATCTGTAGCTAACTTTTTCATTTTAATGTGGGCTTTTGGCCCTTTGTTCATCACGACTGTACATTAAATGGGTCCAATCAAGTTTCTTTTTAGGAAAGAAAACTTCGGTAAAGGTACTTTTGGTAGGTTGCCTTAAATCCAGTCATTGGCTTTGTACCACTGCCAGGTTTCGGCAATTCCTTTGTTTAAGTTATAATTAGGCTGGTATTGCAAATCCCGTTTGGCGGCTTCGATACTGCAAAACCAATTTGGCGCGGTCAGTTCTTTTACCTTTTCACGGTTTACCACGGGGGCTACTGACGAAAACGTGGCGCCCAGTTCCATGATATTGGCGGCTAGTTTCAACACGCCCACGGGCAAATGAATCCGTCGGGGTTTTTTGCCGCTGGCTTCCTTAAATGAGTCGGCCAAAGCGTATCGGTCGTAGGCAAATCCATCAGAGATGTTGTAGGCCTGACGTTCATTTTGATCTTTGAGCAAGGCTGCCACCGTCACTTCTGCCAAATCTTTGACGTAGACAAAACTCAGTCGTTGGGGTTCTTTGCCGATGTAAGCGTCAAGGCCTTGATTGAGTGTTTTGAAAAGAATGAACAAATCTTTTTCTCTTGGTCCGTATACGGCAGTGGGCCGTATGGTGGTAAGCGGTAAATCTGTTAATTCTTCCAACATCTTCTCTGCCAACAGTTTACTTTTGCCATAACTCGTAATGGGCAAGGGTAAAGTGTTCTCCGTGATGGGCTGCTCTTCGGCATACGACAAAGGACCCAGCGCCGCCAAACTGCTCATGAACAGAAACCGTTTTAGCGGAATATCAGCTTCAAGTGCCGCTTCAGCCAGCAAACGTGTATAATCGGCATTGATTATGTTGTAGGCTTGGGTATTTTTGGCTCGTGTGGCTCCCGCCGCGTGAATAATGTAGCTGTAATTCCCTTCTTTCAACAGTTGTTTCAGCGCCTCTTTGTCACTTAACTCTGGATAGACAAATACAGGATTGAATTTCTTTAGGTGATTGACATTGCTGGAACGACGGACGGCTGCGTGAACTTCCAAGCCCTCTTTTTGGGCGGCTTCTATCAGATGATAACCGATAAAACCGCTTGCTCCCGTAATCAATACCCTGCTGTTCATAATTCTTTCTCGTACAATCTGTATCTTTTGTAAAGCTTGCCGTTAATCTGTTCGATGGCGTGGTTCATGAGGTAATTATCTTCCAACATCCACGAACATTCTCCCCCTGTAATCTTGGTTCCGTAGGTGTTCTTGATAATGGTTCCGTACAAACAAGCTTCAATGCCCATTTTACGGTATCCTTCCAAGACCCCCAGCGTCAGAACACGGATACGGGTGATGTTTTTCTTTTGAAAAAGTAGTTTGAAAATACCCGTTGGTAATAGCCGTCCGCGCTTAATATTGATAAGTACTTGATTTATATCGGGTATACCCAACGCAAACCCTACAAACTTGCCGTCTTTTTCGGCCACTATGCAATAGTTAGGGTCCAAAATCAACTTCAAATCTTTAGCCAAATAATCAAACTCATTATCGGTCATCGGCACAAACCCGAGGTTTTTGTCCCACGCCGAGTTATACACATCCCTAATCTTAACTACCTCATTTTTAAAATCTTTGAGGTTTACTTTTCGAATGGTAATGCCCGCGCGCTTTAGCCTTTGCTGTAAGGTGTCCAACAGCTTTATGGACCGGTCGTTGGAGTTGCTTACTTCGAGTTCGTAGGCCAACAAATCGGTCTTTTTACGTAGGCCTGTTTTCAGCAACAGTTTTTCGTAATAAGGCGCATTGTAAGGCATCATGGCCATCGGGGGGCGGTCAAAACCTTCTACCAAAAGCCCACTGGGGTCATTGGTGGAAAAGTTGACTGGGCCGTTGAGTTGCTCCGCTCCCTGCGATTTCAACCATTCCGACGCTTGCTTGATGAGTGCGTCAGCAACCTCTTGGTCGTCAATACAGTCAAAAAAACCAAAAAAGCCGTCTTTTCTTCCCGTAAAGGTATTGTGGTTCCGGTTGAAGATGGCCGCAATACGCCCCACTATACGTAGATTACTATACGCAAGAAAAGGCTTCACCGTAGAGTGTTCATGGAAAGGATGCTTGCCTGGCGTCAGCATATCCCTTTGAGCGATAAATAGCTCAGGGACATAGTTTTTGTCGTCGCGATACAAATCGTGCGGGAAATCAATGAACTGGCCAAGCTCTTTCTTTGAGTCTACGGAAGCTACGCGAATCATAGGTTTACTTTTATCGCCTCAGGACGAAGTTTGCGGTAAATTCGGGCCATTTTGTCGACAGCTTCTTCAATTTGGCTAAACGTGTGCGTTGCCATCAAAGAGAACCGAATAAGGGTATCTTCGGGGCGAACAGCGGGCGAAACGACGGGGTTTACAAAGACACCGTCTTCCTGAAGAAGCTTGGTCATCATAAATGTGAGGTCGTTATTTCTTATATAAACTGGCAAAATCGGGCTTTCGGTATGGCCCAAATCAAAGCCGTTGATGAGGAGTAATTCTTTGGCGTAGCGCGTGTTGGCCCAAAGCCGCTCAATGTGGAATGGCTCCGATTCGATAATGTCCAATGCCGCTAAGGTGCTGGCCACGGTAGCGGGTGTCATGCTGGCACTGAATATAAGTGAACGCGCACGGTGCTTGAGGTAGTCGACGGTGGCGGCGTCGCTCGCGATAAATCCACCCAACGAAGCGAGCGATTTACTAAACGTACCCATGATTAAATCGGTACTGTCTGTGAGTCCAAAATGCGAGGATGCACCAGCTCCTTTTTCACCAATTACGCCCAGGCTGTGGGCGTCGTCGACCATGATTGCGGCGTCAAAATCGGCGGCAACTTTATTCAATTCTGGAAGATTAACAATGTCACCTTCCATGCTGAATATGCCGTCGGTTACGATGAGCTTAACGGCTTCATCTGGCAACAGGCTCAACTTCTTGCGAAGGTCAGCCATGTCGTTGTGGGCGTACTTAATGACTTTTGAAAAAGACAAACGGCTTCCGTCAATGATGGAAGCGTGGTTCATTTCATCCAATAAAATGTAGTCATTACGCCCTGTAAGTGAGGATATTGCACCTAAGTTGGCCTGGTATCCAGTACTGAAAAGAATGGCTGATTCTTTTCCAGTGTAAGCCGCCAGTCGGCGTTCCAGCTCGATGTGAATGTCTAATGTACCATTCAGGAAGCGCGAGCCTGCGCATCCGGTACCGTATTTTTGGGCTGCTTTTTGCGACGCCTCAATAATGTAAGGATGGTTTGTGAGCCCCAAATAAGAATTGGAACCAAACATCAAAACGGGTTTCCCATCAATTATCACTTCCGTATCCTGCCCTGATTCGATAGGTCTGAAATAAGGATATAATCCTTTTTCTTTTATAGCAGCAGCATCCTTAAATTCTGCAACTTTGTTTTGTAACTTCTTACTCATACTGTCAATGTGTGTCAGAATATATAAATTTATCAAATTGACCAAAGGTCAATTTCATCATAGGTTCTCAGCAATTTTAATAGCGGGCAGGGTAAAGAAGGGTAATCTAATGAACAATAATTGGGTGAAAATGTTTCAATGGCGTTTAAAACTAACTAACAGTCTCAGAAATAAAAAGATATTCGGTAATCATGCTGATAATTAGATTTTTGTGATTTTCGGCGAATGTATTAAATTCGTCTTCTGATGCATTGTACATTTTCATATTCATATTCTTACCCACAAATACAAACTGCAAACTCCCCATAATCAAAGGCATTAAATGCTCCACACTTATATTTCGCATTCGGCCGTTTATGATCTCTTCTTCAATTTGGTTTGATAGTGTAACATGTAATAATTCCTTAAACCTTGATAACTCCGGCAAAAGCCGTTCGGGGTCCCGATGGATTTCGGTCATCAAAAACAACACTAAACTCGGCTCCTTCTTCATCATTTGAAAATCTTCTTCAATAAGCTCAATCAGTTTTTCACGGATACTGATTGGTTTCTCAAAAATTTTCAGCGTGTTTTTACAGTAATAACTGAACAGGTCTCTAAAAATCTCAAAAAAAAGTTTCTCTTTACTTCTGAAATAATAGTTCGTAAGCGCAATGTTCATGCTGGCTGCCTCCGCTATATCCCTCGCGGTGGTGCCGGCATATCCCTTTTTTAAAAAAACAGACTTCGCTGCTTCTTTAATTTTTTCTTCACTTGATTGAGTAATACACGTCACTTTAGCCTCCTAATTTTCAAAACTTGCGCCAAAGTTGAAAACTATTTTTTTAACCGCCAAACATTTAAATACATATTTTAAACATTTGTTTAAAATGTTTGTTTAGTTTAAAAAAAACTGTGTTTTGTACTAAAAAAAAGGATACTTTATGCTTTGAAATAATGGAATAATATTATTTGTTTTTTTTTAATTCTCTGAATAAGTGGGTAGTTATTTGTGGATGCCCTTTGCTGTTTTATAAAAATATCCTAAGAGTATAATGCTTTTGCATTGGTATTATGCTTATAAAAAATAGTATGATTTGTGAGGGTTTGTTTGTTAATTTGATGTCAACTTTGGTAAAACTCACAATACCCCTTTTGAAAATCACCCTCTTACATAATGAAGAAGAACTTCTCTGGCAGCGCTTCAAAGAGGGTGATAGTGGCGCGTTGGGGCAGCTCTCGCGGAGTCATTACAGGGCGTTGTTTAATTACGCCGCCAAATTCACCAAAGACCGGGAAATTGTCAGGGATTGCATTCAAGATTTGTTTCTGGAACTCTGGGAGCGACGAGAACACCTGACGGAGACGCCTTTTGTGCGGATTTACCTCATTAAATCATTGCGTAACAACCTGTTTCGTAAACTTCGTCAGGAACGGTGGATGCTCGAATCGGAAGATTTGGACGAAGATTTACCTTTCTCAGACCATACTTCGGCCGAATCAACGTTGATTGAAAGCGAGCTTTTTCAAGAAAATGCAGGAAAAATAAAGGTGGTTTTGGCCAAGCTCCCCAAACGGCAGCAAGAGATTATCTTTTTGAAATTCTACGAAGGTCTGTCTAATGACCAAATCGCCGAAATTTTGACCATGAATCGTCAATCGGTGGCCAATCTGCTGCATCGAGCCCTTACTTCTTTAAAAACCAATTGGTTTTCATTGGCCAAAATGTTGCTCTTCTTGTGGGGGTAATGTAAAATAATCAAAAAAATGTTTTTGTAAGTGAGTATTGCCGCTGGCAATGTGTCTATTTCTTTATAGACAGGGTATCAAAGTACAATTATTTCTATGATTGATTATACCGTCTACAGCGCCGAGGCGTTGGCCTTAGACGAATCGTTTCGGGCGTGGGTATTGGAAAATGCGGAATCTCTTTTTTGGGAGCGATGGTTAGCGGAGCACCCCGAAAAAGACGCGGCTGTGCAGCAGGCAAAGCGGGTTGTTCGGGCATTGTATCATGCGCAGGAAGAGATTTCGGAAGCGGAGGTAGACGAGGCCATCGAGCAGCTTGTGCAACGCGCCGATGAACGCGCAGTGGTGGTACCGCTTTGGCGCCAAACGTGGGTGCGTGTGGCAGCAGCAGTGGTGTTGATTCCACTTGCTGGATGGCTGATTTTCCAGAATAATTTTAGAAAAGAAGTAACCCCTTACTACGAAGTTGTTCAGCGGATTAAGCATGAAGTCAAGCTCATTGAATTTACCAATACAACCTCCCGCGCCCAATCAGTGACGCTTTCCGACGGCAGTTCTGTGGTGTTACAACCGCAAACGCGCATTAGTTATCCTACCATTTTTCAGACCGATAAGCGGGAGGTTGTATTGTCTGGTGAAGCCTTTTTTGAAGTCTCTAAAAACCCTGAAAAGCCTTTTTTTGTGTTTGCCAATGGGCTGGTAACCAAGGTGCTAGGCACTTCATTTACGGTGCAAGCCTACGAAAAAGACCGGGAAGTCCGGGTCATTGTAAAAACGGGGAAAGTGTCCGTTTTCACGCGAGAAGACCCCACGGCCGATGCTAAACAAAAAAATCGGCAATTGACAGGCTTGGTGCTGACACCCAACCAACAAGTGACTTTTCGACGGGCCGATAGCCGATTGGTGCGCTCATTGATTGAAAAACCGCAGCTATTGGCGTTATCCGACGTTCAGCAGCAGAGTTTTGAGTTTCGTCAGGCTCCAGTTTCAGATGTATTTGTAGTGTTGGAAAAAGCCTACGGTGTAAAAATCGTGTACGACGAAGAACTCATGGGCGCGTGCGAACTCACCGCGACGCTCGGCGATGAACCGTTGCTGGAAAAAATGCACCTTATCTGTAAGGTATTGGAAGCCAATTATGAGCTGATAGACGCACAGATTGTGGTGACTGGGAAGGGATGTAAGTAGCAAAAAAACAAAATTAAGGCAAACGGAAAGGTGTTTTAGCAAAGCCGTTTTGCGCTGATAGTAACCGCTAAACTCCACATACTTCGATAAGTAAAAAACCTTTTAAACCCCTTGGAGACGCTATGATTTAGAAAAGTATCACCGATTAACTAACAAAAAAAGTCGGCGATGTGTCCGCATCACCGACCCGTAATTTCCCCAAAGTTTCTCAGGCTTCGTGACACCCGTTTATTGACGAGTGCGGGGATGTTTTTGTCAATTCAGTAAACCAACAAAGTCCAAAATTATGTCAAAACATCGACAATTCAACAAGTTGCTGCTCAAAATCATGCGAATCACTTGTTACCAATTATTTCTGACAATTCTGTGCACTTCCCTAGGGTATGCCATAGATACCAGAGGTCAGGAACTACTCGAACGAAAAATCAGTGTTCAGGTGGCTAACCAAGAAATTGGACGCGCCCTCGAACGCATCGAAAAAGTGGCGGATGTGCATTTTATGTACAGCCCTCAGCTTATTTCCTCTAAGCGAAGAGTAACTTTAGTGGCTAAAAATGAGCGGCTTTCAACCATATTGGAAGGCTTGCTCCGCCCGCTGAATATTGAATATGAGGTGGTAGGAAACAAGATCTTGCTCAACCGGATGCCGCCCAGAACCGAACCAGAAAACGATCGCACTGAGCCTTTGCTGAAAGAAAAACCCGCCGATAAACTTCTTAAGGGTAGAGTGATTGACGCCGAAAAAGGGGATGGGCTGCCTGGGGTAAGTATTTTGCTCAAAGGAACGCAGCGCGGTACCTCAACCAACGGCGACGGCGAATATTCCATTGCACTGCCCGATGGCGAATCGGCAGCGGTATTGGTGTTTAGTTTTGTGGGTTACGAGCCGCAAGAAATCGTGGTAGGCAATCGCACCGCACTTGATGTTTCGCTCAAAACCGACATTAAAGCCCTCAGCGAAGTGGTGGTGGTGGGCTACGGACAGGTCAGAAAAAGTGATTTGACGGGCTCCGTGGCTTCGGTAAAAGCAAAAGACATTACGTCATTCCCGATTACGACTCCCGTGCAGGGAATGCAGGGACGTGTGGCGGGGGTGCAGGTAAGTCAGAACTCGGGCGCGCCCGGCTCTAATATTTCAGTGCGGATTAGAGGTGGTAATTCGCTGAGAGCCAGCAATGAACCCCTATACGTAGTTGACGGTTTTGCGCTTTCGGGAAGCCTTGCGGCGCTCAACCCTTCCGATATTGAATCCATGGAAGTGTTGAAAGATGCCTCAGCCACGGCCATTTACGGTTCGCGTGGAGCCAATGGGGTTGTGATTGTGACCACCAAAAAAGGCAAAGCGGGTAAAAGTCAGGTGGATGTGGAAAGCTTTTACGGAACTCAATCACCCACAAAACTGATTGAAATGATGAACGCCCGCGAAATGGCCGAAATCGCCAACGAGCGCGCCACCAATGATGGAGTGAAACCTTATTTTACGCAAGATGAAATCAATGGGTTTGGCGAAGGCACTAATTGGCAGAAGGAATTGCTCCGAAACGCTCCCATTCAAAACCACGGACTGACTTTCTCGGGCGGTACCGAGCGCATGCAGTATTCATTTTCGGGGAATTTACTGTCGCAGGAGGGAATTGTTCCCAACTCAAGTTACAAAAAAGGAACCATTCGGGGCAACATCAATCACCGCGTAAGTGATAAGTTGACCTTTGACTTCAGTACCATTTTGAGCCGACTCAATCAAGGGCGTATCGATGGCGAAAACAGCAACCGGGGCAACGGAGCGCTTTCTGCTATTTTGGTGGCTCCTCCTACGGTAGCGCCGTTTACGCCATCTGGCGATTATAGCAATGTGGTTCCGTATTCGTTCAGCTCCAACGTATTGCTCAATCCGTTTGCGCTCGTCAATGAGCGTACCGACAAAGATGTGCGGGATTACGTATTGGCCAACACCGCCGTCAATTATGAATTTATCAAGGGGCTTTCGTTGCGAATTTCGGGAGGTATTGAAACCTTTAATAGTCGTCAGGATCAATATTCAACTCGCAAACTGTCTACTTCTCCAACTGGCTCAGCTGCGGTTTCTACGTCTCGACAAACCAACCTTTTGAACGAAAATATCCTGAACTACGTCCGTTCGTTTAATGAAAAACATAATCTGGCGCTGACGGGTGGGGTGACGTACCAAAATCAGAAAAACAATTCGTTGAGTGCGGGCGGAAGCGGTTTTGCTTCCGATGTACTCACCACTGATGCCTTGCAGGGAGCCGCTACGCCGGGTATTCCGGGCAGCGGGGCGTCGGAATGGACGTTGCTTTCGTACCTTGGGCGGGTCAATTATTCCTTTAAAAATCGCTATTTATTCACCGCTAGCTACCGGGCCGACGGGTCGTCTCGGTTTGGAAAAAGCAATAAATGGGGATATTTTCCTTCGGCCGCTTTTGCGTGGCGGGTGATTGAAGAAGATTTTCTGAAAGAGAAGTCGTTTTTGTCGGATTTTAAACTGCGGGTTTCGTGGGGGCAAACGGGCAACACGGCGTTGAGTCCGTACCAAACCCTGAATAGTTTGGCATCGTATCAAACCATTTTTGGCAACGACCTTTCGATTGGCTACGCTCCGAGCGGTAGTTTATCCAATCCCGATTTGAAGTGGGAAACCACCACCCAGACCGACATCGGACTCGATATTGGCTTTTGGCAAGACCGCATTCGTCTGACGGCGGATTATTACCAAAAAAATACCAAAGACCTGTTAGCCATCGTCTCGTTGCCGACTTCCGCCGGCTACACCAGTACGACCCAAAATATTGGTGAAATCCAAAATTCGGGGGTAGAACTAGGGCTGGATGCCAATCTGTTTTCGGGAGAATTTAAGTGGGATATTTCGACCAATGTTTCTTTTAACCGCAACAAAGTGAATCAGTTGGTGGGAGGAAGCGACGTGTTTGGCAGCAGCCTGCAAAACCCGCTTGGGGTGCCCGTCAGCTTGGTGCGCGTGGGTCAGCCTGTGGGGGTTTTCTTTGGGTATCAGGAAAATGGACTGAATGAAAAAGGGGAGATTGTTTTCAAAGATTTGAACAACGACGGTATTATCAACACCAATGATAAAACCATCATCGGAAACCCTAATCCCAATGCCATTTTTGGATTCAGTTCGTCGGCTTCGTTCAAAAACTTTGAGTTGAACCTGTTTGTACAAGGTGTGCAGGGGGTAGACCTGTTTAACTTCAACGTGGCCAGTTTTGCCAACAGTTTCAACTTCGGTGAAAACCAAATCAAGGATTTGTACGCTAATCGCTGGACACCGCAAAGCCCTAATCCTAACGCAAAATATCCCAAAATAAGCGTTAATACAAAGTTCAGAGAATCAGATAGGTATGTAGAAAATGGCTCTTTTGTGCGGGTTAAAAATATCCAATTAGCGTATAATTTGCCCACGGCCCGATGGGGGCTCAAATGGATGCGAAAAGCACAGGTGTACGTGAGCGGTCAGAATTTATTGACCTTGACCAAATATTCGTGGTACGACCCCGAAGTAAGCACCCTTGGCGGCGGCAATTCCATCAGTCCCGGCGTGGACCAGTTTGGGTATCCCGTAGCCAAAACCATCACATTCGGCGCACGTCTCGGTTTTTAATTTCCAAAATGAACTTATTATGAAAAAGATAGCTATTCTCTTTCTTACCCTTTTGTTTACATCCTGCGAAGGTTTACTGGAAGAAGTCCCAACGGACCGCTTGTCGCAAGAGAATTTTTACAAATCCAAAGAGGACCTCATTGCCGCCTTGAATGCCGTGTATGCGCAGGTACGGGGAGCAAACTCCTACGGCACCAACTATCCAGCGCAATTGAACGGGATGACGGATTTTTGTATTTCGCGTGGCACCCAGATTCCCGTCAGCGAATTTCAGGGGTTGGACGGTACCAATATCGGCCGTACAGATGTCATTTGGCGTGACTTGTTCCAAAGCATCAATGCCTCCAATATTGTGATTCAGGCGGTTAAAGCCGTAAACATCACCGAAGCTGAGAAAAACGCCATCGAAGCAGAAGCTCGTTTTTTGAGGGCGTTAAATTATTATAATTTAGTGCGCAACTACGGAGGAGTACCACTCCGCACCACACCCATCGGTGAGGTGTCGCAGGTGCGTGGGAAACGCGCTTCGGTAGATGAGGTCTATAAACTAATCACCGACGATTTGCAGTATGCCGAAATAAATTTGCCCAAGACCGTTACCTCTGGGCAGGCAGGACGACCCACGCAGTTTGCGGCTAAGTTGTTGTTGGCCAGTGTGTATCTAACCCGTGAAAACTGGGCTTTGGCACGCGACAAAGCCGACGAAGTCATTAAGTCAGGGTTATATTCATTGGTTGAAGTCAAGACCTCAGATGATTTTGAAAAGCTTTACGGTGCCGATTTAACCACGACTACGGAAGAGGTTTTTTACATTAAATACGCCCGGATTACGGGGCAAGGCTGGGGGTATCCGAGTTATCAGCACCCCGCCGACGGTCCCTATACCACGGGTGTACGGGCGCATTTTACCTTGCCCACTTTGCCTTTGATCAAAAACTGGTCTGACAAAGACTTGCGCAAAGATTACAACCTGTATTCGTCTTATACCAATCGCAGCGGTAAACTGACGACTTTCCCCACGGCGGAGCCGATTTGTTTCCGCAAATTCAGGGATACGCCCGCCAATCCTGCAGGTAATGATTTTCCGATTTTACGCTATGCCGAAGCCTTACTTATTTATGCAGAGGCGGTGAGTCAAGCCAATAATGGGCCCACTGCTCAAGCTTTGGAAAGCCTCAACAAAGTACACCGCCGAGCGTATGGGTATCCTTCAGGGGCAGTATCTCCCGTTGATTTTACGTTGGAAGGACAATCGGCGGCGTCTTTTCGAGAATTGGTGATGACCGAGCGGGCCTATGAATTTATGATGGAAGCAAGTCGTTGGTATGATCTAAAACGATTGGGTGTAGCCAAACTCAAAGAAATCATCAAAACGGCGCGCGGCAAAGACGTGAAAGATGCACACTTGTTTTGGCCGATTCCAAAACAAGAAATGGATAACAACCCCGATTTAACTCCTGCTGACCAAAATCCCGGATACTAATATCTTGAGGTGTTTTTAGGTAGTAAAATATACTTAAAAACACCTTTTTTAACCAATAATCACTTTTTTACAATGAACAAAATTCGCTCTTTGGTGTGGCTGATTGCCACCGTTATTTTATTGCCGAGTCATAAAATGGGAGGCCCGACGGAGTCTCCGAAAAATGCCGAAACTAGCCCAATGGCGGTGCGGAAGGCCGATGTGATTATTTATGGCGGTACCTGCGCGGCGGTTATTGCGGCGGTACAGGTGAAGAAAATGGGTAAAACTGTCATTGTTGTTTCTCCCGATAAACACTTGGGCGGTTTGTCGTCGGGTGGGTTGGGCTTTACCGACACAGGTAACAAAGAGGTGATCGGTGGCTTGTCGCGGGAGTTTTATCAGCGACTTTATACGCATTACCAAAAAGAAGCCTCTTGGAAGTGGCAGAAAAAAGAAGAGTATGGCAACAAAGGACAAGGTACGCCTGCCCTTGATGGTACGAACCGAACCATGTGGATTTTTGAGCCTCATGCGGCAGAAGGCGTTTTTGAGGATTTTGTCAAAGAATACAAATTGACCATTTATCGGGACGAATGGCTTGACCGTTCGGCCAAAGGAATCACCAAAAAATCGGGCGGAATCACTTCCATTAAAACCCTGAGTGGTAATGTATATCAGGGGAAAATGTTTATCGACGCTACCTACGAAGGCGATTTGATGGCGTTGGCAGGGGTGAAATACCACGTGGGCCGCGAAGCAAACAGTGTATATGGCGAAAAATGGAACGGTGTACAGGCTGGCGTGTTTCAACACGGCCACTATTTCAAAGCCAATGTTAGTCCGTACAAAATAGAAGGAGACCCGAAAAGCGGATTACTACCTGAAGTATCGGCTGAGCCCATCGCTGAAAATGGTACGGGCGACAATAAGATTCAGGCGTACTGCTTCAGAATGTGTCTTAGCAATAATCCCGACAACCGCATTCCGTTTCCGAAACCACAAGGTTATGACCCCGCCCGTTACGAGCTGTATGCGCGTGTGTTCAAAACGGGATGGCGCGAAACCTACGATAAATTTGATCCCATTCCCAACCGTAAAACCGATACCAACAACCACGGACCGTTTAGTACGGACTATATCGGCAAAAACTACGATTATCCTGAAGCAAGCTACGAGCGCCGTAAAGAAATCATCAAAGACCACGAGCTGTACCAAAAAGGCCTGATGTATTTTCTGCAAAACGATTCGCGGGTTCCCGCCGATGTGCAGGACAAAATGAAGCAATGGGGCTTGCCTAAAGATGAATTTACCGACAACGGAAACTGGCCGCACCAACTCTACATCCGCGAGGCGCGGCGCATGATTGGTGAATTTGTGATGAAAGAAGCCGACGCCTTGGCACAAACCAAAGTACCGAGCCCTATTGGTATGGGTTCGTACGCGCTCGATGCCCACAATGCACAGCGGTACGTCAAAAGCGATGGCTTTGTGCAAAATGAAGGTGATATTGGCGTGCATCCTAAAAGTGCCTATTCTATCGCTTACGGGTCGATTTTGCCCAAAGAAAACGAGTGTAATAACCTTTTGGTGCCCGTATGTGTGTCGAGTTCGCACATTGCGTTTGGCTCGATTCGGATGGAACCCGTCTTTATGATTTTGGGGCAATCGGCAGCTACGGCGGCGGTTTTAGCGATTGACGGAAAAATATCACCCCAAAAACTTCCCTACGAAAAACTCCGCGAGGTGTTGTTGAAAGACAAACAGCGCTTGGAACTGTAAAAAGAGAGGTTTTATACCTGGGGGTTTTGACGAGTCACTTTACGGCAGACCCCCTGGTAATTTGTATTGCTACCCATCTTGTTTTTGACTTCCTCATTGCCATTTTTTGCTTCGATTTTCCATTGTACATCTTGATTCACAATAAGTATGCCAAAGGATGACACCCGTGGGGCCTTTCTCATGTGCTATATATTCATCCACTTTTATTGACCTTTTGTACCCTGTGGCACGCCTATAGAGAAGATTTGCAAGGTCTTTGATTCTGTTTTCTCAGACCTTCAATTTTTTTTTATGCAAAAGATATACTGTCAGCTATCAGGAAAACGATTTGTTATCTTGATAATACTTTTACTAACGGCCCTTTCCTCTTCAATGCTGCAAGCCCAGTCCATTCAATGGTCTCAGTATACTGGGCAAAATGTAGGTTCACAAACGTATGCCAGAGCTGTTTTTGTAGAAAAATCACTAGATGGTTCTATCTACGTGGTAGGAGCAATAAGCGGCAATAACCCTCCGCCGACTTTTCCGACTTCGGATGTAATATACCGAGGTTCGGCTTACATCAACAACTATAACGCACCTATCCACTTATCAAAGTACTCTTCTGATGGCAAATTGCTGTGGGTAAGAATTTTAAATGGGTCTAGTATCCAGCCGGCTGGATTGAGTCTTAGTCCCAGTGGAGAACCAGTCATCTTATACGTGACTGGAAGCGCAAATGCGGACTACATAACTCCAGATGCATGGCGGCCTAATCCTCCGAGTTTCGCCTCCTTTGGAAACACCGCAGTATTAAACAAATTTGATGTGAATGGTAACTTGGCCTATGGGACCTATATCGGACCCGTAAACGGCTCACTGTTTATAGAGGGAAATTCCAGCAGTGGTAACACGTATACAGCTTTTGATGGTGTTCAGATTGCCCCAGACGGCACTACATATGTGGTGTTATCATTATATGTCGATTCAGAGTACACAGGGGTTATGCCTACTACTCCCGGAGCCTTTCAAACAGATGCGGTTAAAGTCAGTGGGGTAGGTCTGGCTGACGTCATTATGATATTCAAACCCGATAATACATTACAATATTCTTCCTATTTTAGTTATCAGTTCCAGACAAAATCTGCCAGTGCTCTCTCTAATTCGGGAGATCTTTACTATTTACAGAGCGCCACAAATTTATTGTCATTACCAACACCGCCGGTAAATGCCGCTAAAACGGCACTTGACTCTTCTTATATTATGCGTTTAGATAAAAACGGAAATATAACCGCATCGACGTATCTTGGAGGACTAACAGGTACAATTACGACGAATCCTGTCAATGGAGATGTTATAACCATGAATACTGCTTCAGGTCGGGTACAGGTATTTGATGCTGATTTGACCACCTTAAAATCCGTTTCTACGCCTTTTGCGTTTACAGGACCGAATGATAATGATATTTTTACCAGATTGGGAGTTGATAACTTTGGAAGATTGCATGCATTAGTTTCAGGCGGGGAATTCGCGGGAATTGAAAATTTGCCGGTAATTACACCGGGCGCAATTCAAACGGTCGCTATAAACCAAAAGGAACGTGCTTATTACGGAATAGCCGATTGTAACTTTCAAAAAACCATTTATGGTACCTTCCTTTCAGACCAAAATACACAGAGTTCTTCAAGAACCGCATTAAATGACCTAGAACTGGACCAAAACTGCAATGCCTATATTGTAGGTGCAATATTGCCCGGTACGGGATTTCCCGTGACCCCATTGGCCTATAACGACAATGGCACTGCCACGCTTTCGGGCTTCGATGTTTCTGTTACCAGTATTGTTTCTGACGGTTTTTTAACAAAATTCAACTATCCTATTCTAAAGACGGGAACGAATCAACTTGCTACCCCGGCCATTACTACGTTCTGTAGCGGTTCTGGAGCGTTGGCTATTGACGGAACAAAAGCAAGTTACCTCACGCCGATACTAGCCGGAAACGTTGCTGGTAACCCTGCCCCTACGCCTCTTCACTATCAATGGCAAGTAGCTACTGCGCCGTCAGGCCCTTGGACTAATATCTCAAACACAGATGTAGAAGATTATGTCCCGGCAAATCCTGCTTCACCGGGAACGTATTACTATCGCCGCTTAGTCCGCCAAACGTCTTTCGACATAGCAGCGAACTGTGTGCCGAGCTGTGATGTAGCTTATGCCAGCAATGTCATTTCACTTACGTTTTCAACTAATCAAACCCATACAACTGACTTATCTGCCAAAAAATATGGGTTTTGCAAGGGAAGTACATTGGCCGTAAGCGCCAACTTGAGCCCAAGTATTGACGGTAACCAAGGTCCCTATAACTATAAGCTAACCACATTTACGGATTTAGTAACTGTAGTTGCTGGCCAGTCTGGGACATTGGCATCGGCTCCGGGAGTCATTAATTTGAGTATTTCACAACCTGGTCAATATCTATTGCAGGTTACCGACTCCCGTGGGTGTATAAGTTTTGATACCCTCAATGCCGAACATTTAAAAGTAAATGCTGGCAGCCGAATTTTGTATACCTGTGGAGCAAGCTCGGTCACTTTTGGGCCCAGTTCATTGGTCACAGAATACGCCAATTATGCTAATAATATATTGAGTTGGAGTCCTACAACGGGCCTAAGCAATCCCTCGGTTTTGTCGCCAACACTTTCAATATTGCCAGCTGTTGGAGCTTCAGCTGACTACTACCTGACATTGAATGGTTGTCCGGTAGATACCATTACCGTGTCAAACCAAAGTGTCAACCCATTGCCGTCGTTACCCGCGCTCTCGCTGTGTCAGGGAGATACAGCCATCCTTGGACAAGGTATTACAGCACAAACGGGTGTCACTTATGAGTGGGCACCGGGCTTAGGATTGACCGCCACAAATGTACCCAATCCCATAGTGACTACTGCATATGCTCCAGCAGGGGTAAATGTGACCAGTTATACGCTCAAAGCCCAAAACGGAACCACTAGTTGTGTACAATATACCACGCAGCAAGTAACGGTTTATCGCACGCCCAATCAGTCATTCCAAATCAAAATTTGTTTACAAAACGGTTGCGATACGACCCGGGGACTGGGCTTACCTAACATTGGAACTATTTCTGAGCCAGGGATTGCGTACTCTTGGCAGGCTATTATTGTACCAGGAACTGCAACGACGGGTCTTCCCAGCCCAACTGATGTGACCAACGGACTTGCTAACCCAACAGGATCAGTAACTGATTTTAGTTTTTTGACTGCCTCCTTAGGAAGAGCTAACGGCACATATACTATCCAATTGATTCGGACCAGTCAAAATACGGCCAATCCAGCCTGTATGCGCACCGATACCGCATTTTTAAATTATTGTATTTGCGGTAATGCAGGAGATGGTGGATTATGTGCATTAGCCATAGGGGCCTTACCTACTATTGTTTGTGGTGGAGCAACCAATAAAATTGGGCCGATTCAATACACTAGCGGTGGGACCTATATTTGGTCTCGATTGGATGGGCAACCTCTTAACAATGAATTGTTTGATATTTATACTAATCAACCACTAACCGATGGTGGTCCACATTCGAATCAGGTCTTTGCCAATCCAACCGGATTAACGGCGGTGAGTTATCGTCTTACAATTATTAATCCAGGTTCAGATACGTGCAGAGTAGATATTAAAGTCTTTCCCGCGGCGATTGGTAAGCCAAATGTAACATACATTTCTCCCCAATCTGTATGTCAGGGAAGTCCATATACTATTCAGGGCCCCGCTGCCAACCCTAATCTAATCTATAAATGGGAGCCTGTTTCGTTGCTTGTAAATCAGGCTGATTCCATCTCAGCTTTGCCCACAATAAAAAGCTTAATTGCTGACCAAATCATGTTTGTGACAGTAACCGATACTACTACCGGCTGTTCTGTACAGGATACAGTTCAATTGGTTGTCACACCAGTACAGGTCAATGCAGGAAATAATGCTACTTTCTGTGTTTCAGGAACTACGGTTAATATCGGAGGATTAGCAGCTTTACCTGGCTATTCATATCAATGGACGGCCATTCCTTCAGCAGGGGTTTCTTTTGGTAATGCCACTGCGGCTCAAACAACCGCTACACTTCCAGCTACAAGTGCGGGAGGAACCATTACCTTAATTTTAACGGCTACTAATGGCCAAACTTCAGCAAATTGTACCTTGTCTGATACCGTAGTTTTTAGGGCTGCGGCTACACCCGCCGTTACTATTCCCCCCGCCTTTAGCTTATGCAGCGGCGGACAAGTTATCATTGGACCTGTAAGTCCCAGTGATCTGACCTATGCTTGGTCGGGGCCGGGCATTGTAGGCTCGACGACTGGTAGTGCCGTAACGGTCAATGCTGTTGGCACTTACACCGTTGTGATATCTCAGGGAAGTTGCAGTACGTCTCGGAATGTGACCATCTCAGCGGCGACAACTCCAACCGTAACTCCCAACCCTGCGGCACCTTGCTCAGGACCCGTAACCATAGGAGTTAACAACGTCCCTGGAACAGAATGGAGTTATTCATGGGACAAATTAGATGGTTTGAAGGGTTATACTACAGGTTTTGCCACGATTAGTGTTGAACCTGCCATCACAACTACTTATACGCTTACAGCCACTCATATTTCGGGTTGTACGCTTACTTTTCCTATAACTGTTCCTGCGGCGGCTTATTCGGCAAGTTTGCCAAGTTCGCTTTCATTTTGTGAAGGCCAAACGGCAGTTCTGCCTCTGAATGATCCCTCGGCTGTCAGCGGCACAGTTTCATGGTCGGCGTCGCCAGTGGAGGCACTTGCTTACTTAAGTAGTCCAACTGCCATAAATCCAACAATAGATCTTTCGGCTGCGCCTGCGGGTTCATACACATACACTGCTACTGTAACCTACGGTGCGGGCTGCCAATCGATGGCGTCAACTACAGTAACGATCGGAAAGAAAATAGAAGGGATTGCTGGATTAGATGCTCAAATCTGTAACGGTACATGCACCACTCTGGGAATCGATGCAGTTGCGGGTATTAATTATGAATGGTCTTCATCATCAGGAACGGTCATTTCTGCAGCTAACTCAGCACGACCAACAGTATGTCCAACTCAAAACACTACGTTTACTTTGAAATACTATAGTGCTTCGGGGTGTGTCTTTACGGATGATGTTCTGGTGCAGGTTTTGCCTTCTCCCTCCCTTACTGTTCAGGATCTATCAGCTTGTCAAAATGACAACGGAACAGCCACAATTAATTTGGCAAATGGAGTTGTTTCAACGACCGGTTCCTCTCTTTCTTATTGGCTGAATGCTTCAGCAACTATTGCGGCTCCTAATCCCGTAAATGCTCAGGGAACCTATTACATAAAAGCTTCTGATGGTACTTGCTCGACAATTAAGCCTGTTACTGTAACTTTCAACGACACTCCATCGGCTATTTCAGAAGCTTTCTTTAACTGCGATACTCAGACAGGAACAATTCGTTTGACAAATGTTACTTCTAATGCTCGTTACGATTATTCACTTGGTAACACCTACACTGGTAATAAGACCTATGCCTCGGCATCTGTCATCCCTGGTAGCGGTATCATCGTCTCAAATCTTATCATTCCTTTCAATACAACTCAGAGTTATACCGTACGCTTGTTCGGATCTGATGGTACGTGCTTTAGAGATATAACTGTACAAATTACAAATACCAAACCAGATGCAGGAGCAAACCAAAACATTTGTGCGCCTGCTACCACAGCAACCTTGACGGCCATTACATTGGGCGGTACATGGACTGCACAAGCTGGCAACCCTGCCGCTGCTACCGTTACCAGCTCAGGTGCAGTGAGTGGCATGAGCGCCAACGGCACGTATAATTTTATCTATACGCTTAACGGTTGTACAGATACGGTGTCAGTGGTTCGCAATCCCAAACCAGATGCCGGAAGCGACCAAAGTATCTGCGCACCAACGACCACGGCGACCTTGACGGCCATTACAGCGGGAGGTACATGGACTGCCCAAGCTGGGAACCCTGCCGCTGCTACCGTTACCAGCGCAGGTGCAGTGAGTGGCATGAGCGCCAACGGCACGTATAATTTTATCTATACGCTTAATGGTTGTACAGATACGGTGTCAGTGGTTCGCAATCCCAAACCAGATGCAGGAGCAAACCAAAACATTTGTGCGCCTGCTACCACGGCGACGTTGACGGCCATTACAGCGGGCGGTACATGGACTGCCCAAGCTGGCAACCCTGCCGCTGCTACCGTTACCAGCGCAGGTGCAGTGAGTGGCATGACTGCCAACGGCACGTATAATTTTATCTATACGCTTAACGGTTGTACAGATACGGTGTCGGTGGTTCGTAATCCCAAACCAGATGCAGGAGCAAACCAAAACATTTGTGCGCCTGCTACCACGGCGACCTTGACGGCCATTACAGCGGGCGGTACATGGACTGCCCAAGCTGGCAACCCTGCCGCTGCTACCGTTACCAGCGCAGGTGCAGTGAGTGGTATGAGCGCCAATGGCACGTATAATTTTATCTATACGCTTAATGGTTGTACAGATACGGTGTCGGTGGTTCGTAATCCCAAACCAGATGCAGGAGCAAACCAAAACATTTGTGCGCCTGCTACCACGGCGACATTGACGGCCATTACAGCGGGAGGTACATGGACTGCACAAGCTGGCAACCCTGCCGCTGCTACCGTTACCAGCGCAGGTGCAGTGAGTGGGATGAGCGCCAATGGCACGTATAAATTTATTTATACGCTCAATGGTTGTACAGACACCGTCTCGGTGATTCGTAATCCTCAGCCAATCCAAGTTAATTTATCTCCAGCGGTAATTTGTGAAAATCAAAGCCTGACTTATACCGACGCCTCAGGGACGAACGGTACTTGGAGCGGTCCAGGGGTGAGTGATACGGGCACGGGAGCCACCGTGAGCGGAGCCGCCGCCCTGACCCAACTGGGCCAATCGGCCCCCACGAGTTTCTATATTTACTATACACAAATACTTGGAGAATGTAGCCGAACCGACAGCGGTCTTGTAAGCATTAATCCTCGTCCTTTGGTGAGCATTACAGGTCCAACGCTAGTGTGTGGGAATGAATTACCAGTGAGTTTCACAGGCTCCCCTGCGGGCGGGACGTTCACTCTGCCACAAGGTTTACCCGTGGGAGCGGTAACCATCAGCAACAACGTGGCCACGCTAAATGCTGGTTTTAACATTGCGAGTTTGACATTCAGTTACCAATTTACCGATGCCACCACGGGTTGTAGTAACACCGACAGTCACAGCATTACGGTAACGCCCGCCCCCAATGCGGGCCCTGACCAGACGTTGGCCTGTGTGAATCCCGTGACCAACACGCTTCAAACGACCACGACTTTGACAGGTGCTCCCTCGGGGGGTACATGGTCGGCGCAATCAGGTAACCCTGCTTCGGCAATGGTCACAAACGCTGGTGTAGTGACTGGCATGAGTATGGCCGGTACATATCAATTCATTTACACGTTGAACGATTGTTCGGATACGGTATCGGTGACGGTTTCGCCTTGCCAAGGATGTGTGAAACCCAATGCAGGAAACGACCAGAGTATTTGTTCACCAACAACCACGGCGACGTTGACTGCGATAACATCGGGCGGCACGTGGAATGCGCAATCGGGCAACCCTGTATCGGCAACGATAACGAACGCGGGTGCGGTAGCTGGCATGACGGTTGATGGCACTTATCGTTTCATATATTCCGTGACAAGTGGAGGAGAAACCTGTACAGATACGGTGTCGGTGGTTCGTAATCCCAAACCAAATGCAGGAGCAAACCAAAACATTTGTGCACCTGCTACCACCGCAACCTTGACGGCCATTACAGCGGGCGGTACATGGACTGCACAAGCTGGCAACCCTGCCGCTGCTACTGTTACCAGCGCAGGTGCAGTGAGTGGCATGACTGCCAACGGCACGTATAATTTTATCTATACGCTTAATGGTTGTACAGATACGGTGTCAGTGGTTCGCAATCCCAAACCAGATGCCGGAAGCGACCAAAGTGTCTGCGCACCAACGACCACGGCGACGTTGACGGCCATTACAGCGGGAGGTACATGGACTGCACAAGCTGGCAACCCTGCCGCTGCTACCGTTACCAGCGCAGGTGCAGTGAGTGGCATGACTGCCAACGGCACGTATAATTTTATCTATACGCTTAACGGTTGTACAGATACGGTGTCAGTAGTTCGTAATCTGAAGCCAGATGCGGGAGTCGATCAAACTTTAACGTGTCCTCCATCGGGCATTTCACCGACAACTGCTACTCTCTCAGGCGCGCCTTCGGGGGGCGTATGGTCAACTTTGGCCAGTAATCCTGCCGCCGCGACGGTCACAAATGCAGGTGCTGTAAGTGGAATGACAGTAGCAGGTACCTATCAATTTATTTATACTTTGAATAATTGCGCAGACACCGTTCAAATAGAGGTTCCTACTTGTATCGTGCCAGTGTTCGACTTAGCCTTACGCAAGACCTTGGCCACGGGCCAGAGTGCGAGCGTTGTGGCGGGTAGTAATGTGACGTTCACCATCACGGTGTTCAACCAAGGGAACGTCGATGCGACGAACATTCAAGTAACAGATTACATTCCAACGGGATTGACCTTGAACGATGCCAACTGGACAGCCACTGCTGGAGTCGCCACGCTCAACACGGTGATTGCAAGTTTACCTGCTGGTCAAAGCACGACAAGAGACATCACCTTTGTTGTGAGCACAGGATTCACGGGTTCGATTAGTAACTTGGCGGAAATCAGCTCGGCGACGGGCGGTACTGATGTAGATTCAAGTCCTGATAGTAACCCAGCCAATGATGGCACGCCGAAGAATGATGTGATCAACGAAAACGGATTGACGGGTGGAGACGAGGACGACCACGACCCAGAGGTAATTACGGTGACGCCAGCGCCAGTGTTCGACTTAGCCTTACGCAAGACCTTGGCCACGGGCCAGAGTGCGAGCGTTGTGGCGGGTAGCAATGTGACGTTCACCATCACGGTGTTCAACCAAGGGAACGTCGATGCGACGAACATTCAAGTAACAGATTACATTCCAACGGGATTGACCTTGAACGATGCCAACTGGACAGCCACTGCTGGAGTCGCGACCCTCAACACGGTGATTGCAAGTTTACCTGCTGGTCAAAGCACGACAAGAGACATCACCTTTGTTGTGAGCACAGGATTCACGGGTTCGATTAGTAACTTAGCGGAAATCAGCTCGGCGACGGGTGGTACTGATGTGGATTCAAGTCCTGATAATAACCCAGCCAATGATGGCACGCCGAAGAATGATGTGATCAACGAAAACGGATTGACGGGCGGAGACGAGGACGACCACGACCCAGAGGTCATTACGGTGACGCCACCAGCACAAGTAGACTTATCATTGAAAAAATTGATTAACACCAAGATTGCTCAACTCGGAGACACACTTACCTACACCATTAAAGTCTTCAACCAGTCAGCCACTTTGGCAACAGGTGTAGAAGTTACGGACTCGTTGGCCACTTCGGTACAATTTATCAATGGAAGTTTTACATCCACTCGTGGCACGGCTGCTATCACCAATAATGTCATTATCTGGAATATTGGCAACATTGCGGCCAGTGGAGATACCGTCACGCTTACGTATAAAGTGAAAGCCATTCAGGAGGGTGTACATTTCAATACGGCCGAAATTACAAAAACCAATGAAGGTGATATTGATTCTACCCCTGGAAATGGGAATAACGTAGAAGATGACAACGACCAACAGTGCTTTACGGTACCATTTAAGTTATGTCCGCTAGAAAAGGTTCAGGCCAGTGTACCGGCTTACCTAACAAATGTACAATGGTACAAAGATGGAGGAAGTACGCCGATTGTGTCGGGAAATACAGTTCTATTCAGCGAGGTGGGTACTTATACCTTCACGGCGTCTAATCAACAATGTCCTGCGGAAGGTTGTTGTCCGATTATTATTGAGGCGGGAAATAACTGTTGTCCGACTCAAATTTGTATTCCTTTCACCATCAATAAAAAGAAAAAATAATTAAAAGAGAGTCATCCTGAGCTTTAGGGTGTAAAATGAACCTCCCTGTAATTTTGAGAATCGTTTCAGACTCAAAAAAACAGGGAGGCTTTTTTATGTCGATTTAAGCTGAAAGTGCCCTAAAATTAATGGGTCGTGGTTTCCTTCAATAATGTTGACGGTATTGTTAATACTCATTTTATAGACGTGCTTAAGTTCTCAGATTGATACTCATTTGGGGAGGGTAGTTTATGACAGGTTCATGATGGTTTCATCTTGAAAATACTCCTGGACAAAGATATTCGTCAATATATGCTGTATTTTTCTAACGAAATGAAGCAAATCAAAAACTTATTATCATTTTAAAATATTCAATGAAAAAAAGGTAGAATTTCTATAATTTTAACGGGTGCGAAAGCACTTTACAATTGGTTAGTAATTAAAAAAGCCTCGGGGAGTTTCGCCGAGGTTTTTTATGGGAGATTTTAACAATAAAGGGGTAATATCTTGTTTGAAAATGCTTTAATTGGTCAGAGAAAGTGCTGGCAATGAAACCAACAATGATTAACGAAGATTCACTATGGCAATAAACACATCACGCCGCGCTGCCCTGAAAAATATGGTAGGCAGCGCTGCCCTTTTGTCGTCGCCTATGACGCTGACGGAAGCTTTTGCAGCGTCCGATAAAGCCCTTGGACCCGAGCTGAAAGGCAGAATCAAGCAGTCGGTTTGCCGCTGGTGCTACAGCAAAATACCACTGGAAGACCTTGCCCGCGAAGCAAAAGCCATGGGTCTGCAATCCATCGAATTGTTGGGACCCAACGACTGGCCAATTATTCAAAAACATGGCTTGACGTGCGCCCTGCCCAACGGTGCGGGCATGGGTATCGAAAAAGGATTTAATAATCCGATTTATCATGATGATTTAGTGGCGAGTTATGAAGCCCTTTTTCCTAAGTTGGTGGAGGCGGGCTTGAATACTGTCATTTGTTTTTCGGGCAACCGCAAAGGGATTTCTGACGAAGAAGGTTTGGTAAACTGTACCATTGGACTCAAACGGCTGATGCCCTCTGCTGAAAAATATAAAATCACCCTTATCATGGAACTTCTCAATAGCCGGGTTAATCACAAAGACTATCAGGCTGATAAAAGCGCTTGGGGCGTTGAGCTTTGCAAACGGGTAGGCTCGGAGCGTTTTAAATTACTCTACGATATTTATCACATGCAAATTATGGAAGGCGACATCATCGCCACCATCAAGCGCGACCATCAGTACTTCGGGCATTATCATACGGGCGGCGTACCAGGTCGCGCCGAAATCGACGATACGCAAGAACTGAATTACCCCGCCATCATGAAAGCCATTGTAGAAACGGGCTATCAAGGATATGTGGCGCAGGAATTCATCCCCAAACGCCCAGACCCTATCGCTTCGTTGAAACAGGCCGTGGAAATTTGTGATGTATAGCCACCGAATAATGAGTAGAAAATTTTGACTCCTTAACCATTCAACACAAAAAAAGAAGAGTCCCGCCTTTGAAAAAGCGGGACTCTTTTGCGTTCATACGCACCAAAAAGGCACTTTTGACGAAGGTTCTGCTGGAGGTATTGCTAAAATGAATCCATATTTTATGTATGTTGTATAATTTTAATCCAAATTATATTTTGACAAATACCCTATTGTGTACTATTAAAGTCTGATTTTGGCTATTTGCAAGGACTTAAAAAAGACTTTGCCGAATATAATTCCGTTCAAATGATTTTTCATGCACTTCGACCCGTAAAACCTACGCTTCATCCCATTTCCCTTTTTCAGCTCAAAAATACCTGCCACTTTTGTCATGTCATTAAGACAAACAAACAGCCAGAAACAAAAAATTAAAATAATTACAGCCAACAATTTAAGAACATTAAAATCATGAAATCGTTAATCACAACCGCCGCTTTAAGTCTTTTAGCATTAAGTACCATTGCAGAAGCACAACCCCAAAAAGAGCAATCGTGTGTCGCCGCTCATTTAATGGCCTCGTTACCAACCCAGGATGTTGAATCAACTACTCCCGCTTTTGTAGTCCTCAATATTCAATCGTTAATGGCTTCATTGCCTACGCTGGACGCTACCAACGAAATGCCAACCAATCCAATGAGTGCTGAGCTGATGGCTTCATTGCCTACCAAAGATGAAAACATCGAAGCACCTGCTGCTCGCATGAACACCGCGAAACTGATGGCTGCATTGCCTACCGTGGATGAAACAATGAGCTTACCCGCCGCTCGTATCAGCAGCGCGAAATTGATGGCTTCGTTGCCAACGATGGATGCAACTACCGTAACGAGTGTGTTGGTAGATACTAACATCAATCATTTTGATAGCAAATATCATCACACACCCACTCGTTTGACCGAAGAATAATCAAGCTACAATTCCATATAATCAGATAGAAAGGCGCATCAGAAGGAGGTTAAACTCCGACGATGCGCCTTTTCGTGTTTTAGGCGGTTTTCTCCTGATTGCGCCATTGCTCGGCTTTGCGCCCCACCCACCAGAAGGAGAATGCCAGAATGGCAAAAAAGATACCTTTGTTGGTTCGGTCCCAAAAATATTCAAAGTATCGCGTGTAAATATTAGCCAAAAAGAACACCAGACAAATATCGCGCAGGGTATCGTTTTTGCTTCTAAATGCGTACGCTGTAAGCGCAGCCAAAACAACCGTAAATCCCGCCGACCAGTACCAAAGCGTGCCCTGTTTGATGGCTGACCACCGCCCCAAATCGTCGTAATTGCCAAAAATGGAGAGCATCCAAGCCGCGAAAAGAAACAAAACCAGTCCAAAAGTATAGGTGGCGCGCTCGAAAGAAATCAGTGGTTTGATTTTTTCTACCAACCACGACGATGCCCAAATCAATAGCCCTAAAAGGGTCATGCTCAACGGATAATTCATTCCTGCAAACCGAAATCCTCCTCCCGACCATTCGTAGATTTGAACCGCCCACCAGCCCGTCAAGGATAAAAGCATGGCAACCCATAAAAGCTGTGAGGGTAAAAAGCCGCCGATAAAGCCGTAAACGACGGTTGCAATCAGCAAAGGTTGAGCGTAGTCTCCATTGAAAAGGCCCAGGCTGCGGGTCCAGTAGGCAATCGCGACGGCTACGCTGAGGGCAATGGTAATGGTATAAGATTCATTGCTGATTTGGGAAGTTGGGTATTTGAGTTTTCGGCGGCGGGCTAAGTATACAAATACGCCAGCTACGAGCGTAAAACCCACGCCTACAGTGGCTTCCGAGAACTCCCATCGTTTGCGCAATAATTCAATCCATTTTTCATCAATCACCAACGCCCCAAAAGCCAAAAGGCCGCAAGAAACGGCCGAAATAAAAGCGTACCAAGCGATAGTGTCGACGTTGGAGCTGCGGACTTCGTAGCTGTTGCGCAGTTCTTCGGCTAGTTCAGGGGATATTTTGTGGGAATCTTCCCAAAAACGAATGGCGTTGATAACGGTGGCAGCTTCTTTTTTGTCAAGTTTCATAGGGCTGTTAATTGATAATCTGACTGGTAAAATCCCGTGCCGGCGGAGTCATTTATTGGCGGAATACGTCTCAAAATAAAGGATTTTATTGAAGTGTCAGAAAAGGATAGTTGCACTACGTGGCCGTTTACAAATAAATTGGAGAAAAAAGCGCTGGAAGTACTAAATAATCATCTGATTATCAGTGTGTTTTTGTTTTGCATTTTTGATTTTTCTTATTTATGCCCTTTCCTTTTTGTCCTTATTTAATCCTTGTTATAAATTGCCGTAAAATAACGTTATGAAAAACAGTATATTATTCTTTGCCTTGCTACTATCATTGCCTGCATCTTCCCAAAATGGCTGCCAAAAAACGATTCATTATGAATACAGCAGTTTTGACGGTGAGCACCGATTCTTTACGCCTAAAGAGGATGAGAAAAGAAGAGACGAGCCTATTTACTTCGAAAAAGCGTTGTCAAAAGGAGAAACAAAATATTATGTACACATAAAGGTTTACTATCCAACGTTTTATACGGCGTTGGTTGACCTGAGTATTCAGTTTGCTGATGGCTCAAAAATTTTGCGGCGGCAGCAGCTCATTGGAGTAAAACCTTCCAAAATAACCAACTTCTACGAGTCAACTACACTTTTTCGGATTAACGAAAGCGAATTGAATTTGTTTCTAAACAAGCGTATCGGTGGTTTTAGCATTCAAACCGATGAATTTAAAATTCCTGCCGAAGAAGGCGTTCAGTTAAAACACGAAGTAGAATGCCTGCGGTACGCTCAAGTGCCTAAGTGAGCTGTTGGGGTGGAAAAGAAAACTCATCCCGTTGTTGGTGTTTTTCCACCAACAGCCATCGTCTCTTAATTTTATTTAATCAATTTTTGTTCCTCCGTCCACCGCATTCGGTAGGCATTGATGGCGGTTTTTCCCAATTTGTTAATCAAACGGTAGTTGACCACCACGCCCACGGCGGCACCGATGCCTGGGATAAGTTGGGCCATTTTGGCGAGGTCGATGTAATCGCGGTATTCCTGCTGGAAGGTGCGCCAGTCGAAAGCGTGGATGTCTTCGGGAAATTGTTTGCTTTTTTCGTCCCAATTTACCATCTGTAAATAAACTTCTTTGCGGCGCTCCTGACTCGAAAAAGCCAGTTGGAAAATATGTAGGATATAAAGGCGCTCGCGGTAATCGTCGATGGGGTAGCCGTATTGCGCGGCAATATCGAAAAGCAACTTGAGCTTAATACTCAGCAACAGTGGGAAATCAGCAAGCGCCAACAGAAACCCACCCGCGCCTGCTACACCCCCTTCGGCGGCTCCTGCCGTTTTATAAAAATTGATTCGCTTCTGCACGGCAGATTCGCGCTCTTCCAATGTAACGGCGGGAATTGGTTGGGGGGTAATAAATTCAGCCCCAAACAACACCCCCCGCGTCATCTGCTTGATGGTGGCGGTGATAACGTCGTGGATTTTTTCTGGAATGAGGTTATTTATCCAAGTCTGGGCCGATTTTGATAATCGGTTGACGGCCGAAGGCTTTTTCAGCATTTGGCGTTGCCATACGTTTAATTCCTTTTGGGCGAGTTCTTCGTAGGGAGTCATGGCTACGGGGTTGGTGCGTGGGGTAGTTACACATTATCCCCTAAAAAACAAAATGTAAAGATAGATTTCCTATGGCATGGTGGGTGTTTTCTAAAAGGTACCCATGGTGTATACAGGTCAAAGCAGGATGCAAAAGACGGAGCAAAGCCGTTTATTCATTAAAATAACGTAAGAGGGAGGCTTGATAGAATGTCTTTTTGAGATTCATAATAAGGGGTAATTATGAAAAAAATTAAAAAATATTTAGAAAAAATAGGATTAAAATCCACCCTTTCTGGCATTAGTATATTAGAAGGTCATTGTACCCATCATAATCAACGTTTTCAGCGCCGTGTACTATTTTTAACAATTTTTCTGTGACAGCACATCATCCAAATAATGGCCTTTGGAACGCTTTTCGGGAGGGCGATCAGTGTGCATTTAAGCGCATTTATGAGTTGTATGCCAAAGAGTTAGTAAGTTATGGATATAAAATAACGACGAATGTTCAGTTGGTCGAAGATAGTATTCATGATCTTTTCATTGAATTGTGGCAAAGTCGTACCAACCTCAGTGAGACGGATTCTATTCGGTTTTATTTGTTCCGGTCGCTTCGCAATAAAATCAACCGTGCGCAACAACGGGATGTTTTTTATCAATCGGTTAGTGTGGAAGGAATAGATAGGGCCTATGAGGAGGATACCTGCGAGAGCCGCCTGATCAAAGATGAGAGTCAGGAGCAGCTTTTGCGTCAACTCAAGCAAGGATACGGACGCTTGAGCCCCCGCCAGCAGCAGGCCATTGACTTGCGTTTTACGCATCATTTCAGCAACGAAGAGGTGGCGCACATTATGGGCGTCAATTATCAATCGGCGTGTAAATTCATTTATACCGCCCTCAAAACCCTGCGCGAAGCAGTACGTATTTTTTCAATCATCGGTGTTCTTATTTTCAATACTATACCCTGAGCGTAAGGCAGGCTTTACAATCTATATCCACTACCATTTTTTGAATTTATTTTTTTTACTAACCTAGATGGACTATTATCAATATACCGCCGAAGATTTCGCCGCCGATGACTACTTTAAGGAATGGGTATGTTCTCCTACGGCCGAAAATGACGCCTTTTGGCAGGGCTTTTTAAGGGATTGCCCCGAGCGCTATTATCAGATTGAAGAAGCGCGGCGGCTCATTGAGGGGTTGAACCAAATTTGTCCTATTCCAGAAGCGAAACAATCGGTTTCGGTGATTTGGGCGCGGATTGAGAACACGCTCCATGAGCAGTCAACGGAGCGTATGCACAGACCTCAGCGTTGGTACATACCTGTTCTATCCATCGCGGCTACCCTTGTGGTGTTGATTGCGGCGGGGTGGTTGTTTTGGCGACGTTCCACTCCGTTGGAGATTCCTGGGGTATTGGCCGCTGCGCCCGCTGAATGGGTAGAGGCCGTCAACGGAGCCGACAAAACCATGTTACTGCAACTGTCGGATGGTAGCATTGTTAAACTGGAAAAAAACAGTCGGCTTAAGTACCCTGTTGAGTTCGATGATTCAAAAAGGGAGGTGCATTTAGAAGGTGGTGCTTTTTTTGAGGTGCAAAAAAATCCCAAGCGGCCTTTTTTGGTGTTCTCTAATGGGCTGGTCACTAGGGTATTAGGTACAAGTTTTCACGTAAAGGCATATCAGAAGGACCCAAATGTAACGGTTGCGGTAAAGTCGGGACGGGTTTCGGTCTATGCCGAGCGGAACGATGCCCAGCAAGACCCTGAAGTGAAGGGTGTTGTACTGACACCCAACCAAAAGGCGGTTTTTCATCGTAGCGAGTCCACCATCAGCAAAGTATTGGTAGAGGCGCCGTTGCTACTGTTACCCCCCGTCGAAATGGCCCGGTTTGTGTTTGAAGCGGCCCCCGCTACGGAGGTATTTGAGGCCTTGGAAAAATCGTACGGGATAAAGGTAGTTTTTGACGAAGAAGTACTCAAAGACTGCACCCTGACCATTAACCTGACCGACGAAAACTTGTTTCAAAAACTTGAAGTAATCTGTAAAGTGCTAGATGCTAGATATAAATTGATTGATGGTCAGGTGATTATATACAGTAAAGGATGTTGATTTTTAAAATGCCCTGAGTAAAAAGAGAATATTTTTCTAATAAAAAAACGCACCATTTGTCACATAGAATACTACCTAAACAACAAAATGCTTCTTTAACTTTTAACAATTTTATGTCTATGAAGAGTCCATCGTTTTTCTCCTGACAAAAAAAACATCAGCAGTGGTCGCACACCGCTGATGCCGTTGCCTCCCTGTGATTTTGACCGATCAGCAAGCGCCTGTAAAGACGTGAAGGAGGAGTTTTTGCTCAAATTATTCACAAAAACAATCAAAACTAATGAAAAAAACGGTACGTTTTAAACCCCTTGTGTATCATCTCATGAAAATATCGTTGATACAATGTGTGTTGGCATTGATCTTTACGGGTATCTCTTTAGCCCGGGAGGCCGGCGCGCAGGAAATACTCCAGCAGAGAGTGACCATTAATGTTGAGAATCAGGACGTACGGAAGGCGTTGACGGTGATTGAAAAGCAGGTCAAAATACGATTTGCGTATCGCCCAATTACGCTTCCTTCCAATCGGAA
The DNA here is from genome assembly GCF_003325355.1 of Runella rosea. Taxonomy (GTDB): domain Bacteria; phylum Bacteroidota; class Bacteroidia; order Cytophagales; family Spirosomataceae; genus Runella; species Runella rosea. Next base: position 3,235,602 of record NZ_CP030850.1, on the reverse strand, counting down.
AATTACGCTCAGTGCTTCCAATGAGCCGTTGGTGGAAGTGCTCGGTAAACTAATAAAACCTCTTCATTTGAGGTATGAAATAATTGGAAATCAGATTATTCTGACCCCAGAAAAAGAAGCTGCGCCAACCGCAGCTCCTGCTCCAAAGGTAGTGCCAATCGAAGCCACGGCTCCCGTGGTTCGTAAAATATCAGGTGTTGTTACAGACGAGGCTAATGCTGGGTTGCCTGGTGTGAGTGTGGTTTTGAAAGGAACACAGCGCGGTACAACGACCAATTCTGAAGGCCGTTTTGACCTTGAAGTACCCGACAACAACGCGGTGCTTGTGTTCAGTTTTTTAGGTTATCTGACGCAAGAATTGACCGTAGGCGCGCAAACACAGTTGAATGTTTCGCTGAAAGTAGACACCAAATCGTTGGAAGAGGTAATCGTGGTGGGTTATGGTGTGCAGCGCAAATCAGACTTGACAGGAGCTGTGGGAACCGTAAAAGGAGAAACCCTTCAGGAGCGCCCGTCGGCCTCTTTGAATCAGGCCCTGGGGGGGCGTATTACGGGGGTGAATGTATCGGTTAACTCAGGTCGCCCAGGTGGGCGTGCCAACATTCGTATTCGGGGAAATACCTCCGTGAGTGTGGCCAACAACCCTTTGTACGTGATTGACGGGGTGATTTTGAACGCCACCGATTTGGCCAACGGAAGCACGCCGATTGATTATATTAATCCCAATGATATCGCCTCCATTGAAGTATTAAAAGATGCCTCGGCTACGGCTATTTACGGTGCACGCGGTGCAAACGGCGTTATCTTGGTGACTACCAAGCGTGGTAGTCAAGATGGAGGTCGTATTAGTTATGATACGGATTTCAGCGTGGGGACATTGCCCCGTAAAATCCCTTTGCTCAATTCGGAAGAATTTCTGAGAACGGAAGAAATTGCCTACCAAAATGCCCAAAAGTACGATCCCGTGGGCTGGGCTGGTGGCAAGTACGTGAATCCAGTGACCAAGCGTACCAATCCTTTATTGTTTGATGCAAGCGGTAAGCCGCTCTACAACACCGATTGGCAGGATGAATCGTTCCAAAAAGCGTTTACCCAAAACCACCAACTTGCGTTCAGCGGTGGCAACTCCCGGGACAATTTCGGTTTGTACCTTGGGTACCGCAACGAAGATGGTTTGATGAAAGAATCGTGGCTCAAACGCTATTCAGCGCGTTTTGTGATGGACAGCCAAATCAAAAAATGGATTAAGGTAGGTGGTACGCTTAGCTACAATGACCAGAGCGAAAGTCAGGTAGACCCACTCGGAGCTGGTGGCATCATTGCTATGCGTCAAGTATTGGAGGCGCTACCTATTATTCCAGTCAAATACCCTGATGGCCGTTGGGGCGGTAATGAAGACTACCCTGGTATGGAAGGTGGTGGCAACCCTATTCACGTAGCTACTGAGCGCCTTTATTATCTCAAGACCCAAACCATGTTGGGGAATATCTATACCAATATTTCATTGGCAAAAGGCCTGGAACTGCGCACCACGTTGGGGACCAACATCATCAACCAACGTATTGATTATTATGGAGGTCGGAACCTGAATTATATTTCTCGCAACCAAGGCGGAGACGCATCCATCACGGGCGACCGTCATAATTCGTGGCAGTTTGAAAACTACCTGACCTATAATACCAAAATCAACAAAATTCACTCGGTCAATGCCTTGTTGGGATTAGCGTGGCAGCACGTAGATCGCTTTAATTTTGTAGCTAGAGCGCAGCGTTTTCAGGATGACTATTTTCAATTCAACAACCTCGGGGCGGGGGCGGTGGCGCTTGCTCCTACCTCTGGAACGAGTGCATACGGCCTGAATTCATACTTCGGACGTATTAACTACGGCCTCAAAGACAAGTACTTACTCACGGTCACGGGGCGTATTGACGGTTCTTCTAAGTTTGGTTCTTCTAATCGCTACGCGGTATTTCCTTCTGCGGCATTGGCGTGGAGAGTCATTGAAGAAGACTTTATGCAAAATGTGCCCTTTATCTCTAACCTCAAAGTACGTACCAGCTATGGCGTAACAGGTAACTCGGAAATTACGGCCTATCAGGCATTGGCTGGTTTAGGCAATTACTCGGTGATCTTCAACAACGCCCGCCAAATTGGTATCGGGGTAAACCGCCTCGCCAATCCTGACCTGCGTTGGGAAAAAACGGCCCAAGTGGATGCTGGAGTAGAATTGGGACTGTTTAACAACCGCATCATGATCGAAGCCGACGTGTACCGAAAACTCACCACCGATATGCTTTTGAGCGCGCCGGTACCTTCAAGTAGTGGTTTTACGACGGTGAGCCAAAACATCGGAAGCATGGAAAACCGTGGGGTAGAATTGGGTATCAACACGGTCAACGTTGCAGGCCGCAATTTCTCGTGGAATTCAGCCTTTAACATTTCCTTCAACCGCAACAAAGTAATTGCGCTTACGGGCGGAGCGGATATTTTTAGCGGATCAACCATCATTCGCGAAGGCGAGCCAGTAGGGTCATTTTTCGGGTTTGTGCACCAGGGCACTTGGAGCATAGCTGAAGAATCAGAAGCGGCTAAGTATCTTAAAAAGCCAGGCGATATCAAATATCAGGATGTAAACAATGACGGACGTATCAACGACAACGACCGCGTGGTAATCGGTAAAGGGATTCCAGATGGTTTCGGTACTTTTATCAACACTTTTACGCACAAAAATTTGGAGTTGATGGTTGATTTGCAATTCATGTACGGCAACGACGTATTGTTTAGAAGCAAGCACTCAGCCGAAGACCGCCAAGGAATTGCCAACAGTTTCAAGACCGTTTTGAACGCATGGACGCCTACTAATCAGAATACCAATATTGCCGAATTACGCCCTGTATCAGCTGGTTATAACACCAACAACGATACCGACCGCGTGCAAGACGGCTCTTTCTTGAGAGGTAGAAACATCCTTTTGTCGTATAAATTCTCCCCAAAAATGATTGAGAAAATCCACCTTAATCGTTTGAGAGCCTTTGTTTCGGTACAAAACTTCTTCCTTAACACCAAGTTTGAAGGCTATGACCCTGAAGTATCAACTTCTGGTTCGGCATTTGACCAAGGAGTTGATTTGTATGCCTATCCAAAACCGCGCGTTTTTATGGTTGGGTTAAACATCGGATTGTAATAGTTGTGTAATTTTTAATGGATACTCTAATGAAATACACTATAAAGTTTTTTAGTCAACTGATACTGAGCGGAACATTGGTTTTGTGCGGGGTGAGCTGCTCCGATTTTTTAGAAGAGCCCGATCGTTCAAATTTTACGATGGAAAACTATTTCACCAAGCCCGAACACGCCGAAAGTGTGGTGAACTCCATTTACGAAAACCTTCGGAACGTGTTGGGAGGTGGATTTGGCGGCGCGCCATGGATGATGCTGGAATTTGCCACTGGCTTGGCCAACACCGAGTTGGGGCAGGCCCAAAACAGCATTTTTGTGCGAAATCTGGTTAATAACTCAGACAATGGTTACGGTGCCACGTACTGGACCAGCCACTATCGGGGCATTGCCAACGCAAATCTAGCGATTGCGAAAATACCAGGCATTTCGATGAATGAAGCCGCTAAGAAGCGTTATTTGGGCGAAGCACGATTCCTGCGGGCGTTGTATTACTATGATTTGGTGCGCATCTTCGGCAACATTTCGCTCATTACAGAGCCAGTTGATTTGAAATCGCCCGATTTATATCCTACGCAGGTATCGCCAGAAGAGGTATATAAGGTAATCGTAGCCGATTTGATTGAGGCGGAAGCTTCCGGCTTGCCGTACACAGATGCCACTGGGCGTGTGTCTTTAGGGGCGGTTAAGTCGCTGCTGTCGAGTGTATACCTTACCATGGCAGGATTCCCCTTGCAAAAAGGCGCTGAATACTACAAAAAAGCGGCTGATAAGGCCAAGGAAGTAGTTGATTCTGGCAAATTTAGCCTGTTCCCGTCGTATGATGATTTGCGTAATCCCGCCAAAAAGAACATCGGCGAAAACATTTTCATGGCGCAATATGTCGCTTTCGTATTGCCTTCCAATTGGCAAACATCCATTATTCCGTACAATCAGGGGATTTCGGCCTATACGGATGAAACTGGGGCTATTTTTGCCAATAAAGAATTCGTAGAATCGTACGAAAATGGAGACAAACGAGCGGCCGAAAAGCAATTTTATTACACTTCTTTCTCACTGCGGAGCGACCGTACCAAAACCCGAAATTTGGGAGGGTATTACCTGTACAAACACTTCGATACCGAAGCCCAACTCAGCACCACAAGCAGTGGCCTGAACTGGACAATGATGCGTTATGCGGAGGTTTTGTTGACCTATGCCGAAGCCGAAAACGAAGCAAATGGCCCGTCGGCAGCGGCGTATGAAGCTGTGAATGCCATTCGCCGACGTGCTCAACTACCCGATTTGGCTGGTTTAACCAAAGTGCAACTCAGAGAAGCGATTTGGAAAGAGCGTTGGCATGAGCTGAGTTTTGAGAACAAAACTTGGTACGACATGACCCGCCTACGCAAAGCGTTTAACGTGACAACCAAGAAGTTTGAGGATTTTGCAGGGCACAAGTTTTCATACGGCCCCGTGCTCAAAGAAAGAGAATTGCTGTTTCCGATCCCCACCGCCGAAATTCGCAACAACAATAAGTTGAAGCAGAATTCGGGTTATTGATAAATGTTTTGTAGATAGAAGTGATTTCTTACCGTAAGCATCTTTTCTTAGGTGCTTACGGTATAAATTTTAGAAATACAACTTTTTAAGTACTGGCTATAGCAAATAGCTTTTAAGTTTAGAATTGTTTAAAAACCCGCTTAAAGACACACTGCATGATAAAGCGTACTGTAAGTCGTATTGTTGCCAACCATTGGTTTTCGGGGCTGTTCCTAATGTTAGGGATTGTGGCCGTTTCCGCCTTTGATTCTCCCCAAAAAACAGCTCCGCCAAAAAAGAAACCGTTGGTCGTTTTTGTGGCTGGCGATCATGAATACGGCGGCGAACAAACCCTCCCGCTCATTGCGGCTGAATTAGAAAAAAACTACGGCGTACGTACCAAAGTACTCAAGTCATTTCCTGACCAAAATGCCGAAAAAAATATCCCTGGTTTAGAAGCGCTCCGCGAAGCAGATTTGGCGGTGTTTTTCTTGCGCTGGCGTCAATTGCCGCCCGACCAACTCCAATACCTCGACGAATACCTTAATTCTGGCAAGCCAGTGATGGGTTTTCGAACTTCTACGCACGCATTTAATTTCCCCAAAGGACACGCTTCCGAAGCTTGGAATGCGTTTGGAGAAAGGGCTTTTGGGTCGCCTCCAGGCTGGGGCAAAGCGGGCCACACCCACTACGGACACAAAAGTACCACCGACGTAACGGTGATTGCCGAAGCAGCCAAGCACCCGATTCTGACGGGCGTACCTTCTGCTTTTCACGCGGCTTCGTGGTTGTACCGCGTTCGCCCCGATTATCCGCCGCAGGATGCCACCCCACTGCTGATGGGAAAATCAGTAAATCCTGACAAGGCCGCCATTGATAATCCAGTAGCTTGGACGTGGAAAAATAAAGCCAATGCCAAAGTGTTTTTTACGACGCTGGGGCACCCCGAAGATTTTCAACAAGAAGGTGTTCAGCGGCTCACCATCAACGCAATACATTGGTTGTTGGGCAAACCCGTTCCTAAAAAATGGAAAGGTAAAATGGAAATAAATGTGCCTTACCGAGGTATTGTAAACTAGTAGAGCAGTACTAAATACATCATTATTAATTACGAGTTAAAAATTTAAAATAACTAAACCCAATGAGAATACGTATCAAGGGATTGCTCATCGCCGTTGGATTGATGTTGATTGTTTTCAGCTCTTTCCAATTCAATCAATCCAATACTCTGACAGTTGGAAATGGGGCCCACATTTCACTGATTGGCAATAATTTGGGGTCACGAATGATGAATTACGGTCACTTTGAAACCGAAATGCACGTTCGCTATCCAGAGAATTCACTTGTTATCCGCAACATGTGCGATGGCGGTGATACTCCAGGTTTTCGTCCGCACGCCAGCAGAAATTCGCCTTGGGCGTTTCCCGGGGCTGAAAAATTTCAGACCGAATACGCCAACTACTCAAATAGCGAGGGCCACTTTGACACACCCGACCAATGGCTTACTCGTCTTAAAACGGACATTATCGTGGCTTTTTTTGGGTTCAATGAATCCTATCAGGGAAAAGCAGGATTGGCCAACTACAAAGCAGAACTTGATGCATTTATCAAACATACCCTGAGCCAAAAATACAATGGAACAACGCCGCCGCAATTGGCGCTCGTTTCACCCATTGCGTTTGAAGATTTATCGGCTATGTACGACTTGCCCAATGGCAAAAAGGAGAATGAAAACTTGCTCTTGTACACCAAAGCCATGCAGGAAGTAGCCGACCAAAACAACGTGCTTTTTGTGGATGCTTTTACGCCTTCGCAAAAATGGTACAATGAAAGCAAAGAGCCGCTGACCATCGATGGATTGCAACTCAATGAAGCTGGTTATAAAAAACTGAGCATTTTATTGACGGACCAACTGTTTGGAAAAACCGCCGCTAAAGCCGAAGCCAACCGCAAATTGGTGCACGATGCCGTCATGGAGAAAAACTGGATGTGGCACAATGACTATAAAATCCCGAATGGGGTACACGTGTACGGGCGTCGCTACAATCCGTTTGGCCCCGACAACTATCCCGCTGAGATTAAGAAAATTCGGGAAATGACCGATATTCGTGACAAAGCCATTTGGTTAGCCGCTTCTAAAGGCGAGAAAACAGACCTTGCCGCCGCCGACAAAAACACTACACCGTTGCCTCCCGTTAAAACCAACTTCAATCCCGAGAAAAACGGTAGTCTTACCTACCTCTACGGACAAGATGCGCTCAACAAGCTGAAAGTGCCAGCGGGCTATAAAATTGAGCTTTTTGCTTCAGAAGCTGAGTTTAATGACTTAGCCAATCCCGTACAAATGTCTTTTGATAACAAAGGACGTTTGTGGGTCGCAACGATGCCGAGCTATCCGCACTATAAGCCGGGAGATGCTAAACCCAATGACAAAATCTTGATTTTAGAAGACACCAACGGTGACGGTAAAGCCGATAAACAGACAGTGTTTGTCGATGGTTTGCACCTGCCGCTTGGTTTTGAAATAGCCAAAGAAGGGGTGTACGTTTCTCAGGGAACCAACTTAAAATTGTTTACTGATACCAACGGAGATGACAAGGCCGATAAAGTAGAAATTCTCCTGAGCGGTTTTGACGACCACGATACCCATCACAACAGTAGCGCGTTTTGCGCCGATCCTTCGGGAGCTATTTATACGGGAGAAGGAGTGTTTTTACACACCAATGTAGAAACACCTTACGGCCCTGTTCGGGCTACCAACGGAGGGTTTTACCGTTATGCTCCACAATTGCATAAATTGGAACGCACCGCCCAATTGGCAATTCCTAACCCTTGGGGGATTGCTTTTGACGATTGGGGACAGCCTTTCTTTGCTGAAACTTCCAGCCCTGACGTTCGTTGGATGTTGCCCGGCTCGGTGTTGCCGCGCTACGGACAGGCTACGCATAAGTCATTCCAATTGATTGAAAAAGACCACATGGTACGTCCCACGTCTGGACTGGAGTTTTTGTGGAGCCGTCATTTTCCTGATGAAGTACAGGGAGATATGCTTATCAATAATACTATCGGATTTTTGGGTACAAAACAGCACCAAATTTGGGACGACGGTACGGGCTACAAGACCAAACATCGCCAAGATTTGATTGTGAGTGAAGACCGTAATTTCCGCCCCGTTGACATGGAAATTGCACCTGATGGCTCGTTGTATGTTATTGACTGGCATAATATTCTTATCGGCCACATGCAGCACAACGCCCGTGACCCTCTACGCGATCATGTCCATGGAAGAGTGTACCGCGTTACTTACCCTTCTCGGCCGCTAGTAACTCCTGCCAAGATAGACGGCGCAAGCGTTGATGCACTTTTGGATAATCTCAAATTGCCCGAATACCGTACCCGCTACCGTACCCGTCGTGAATTGAGAGGTAGAGATGCTGCCGAAGTATTGCCAAAAATAACGAAATGGGCAGCAGGTTTGAACAAAGCCGATGCGCGTTACGAACATCATCTACTGGAAGGACTGTGGGTAAGTTGGGGATTGGATAAAGTAGACCAAAAACTGCTGCGCCAATTGCTCAAAGCCAAAGATTACCGCGTTAGAGCGGCGGCGGTTCAGGTGGTACGCTACACTGGGCACCAAGTAGCTGACCAAGCGGCGTTGCTGATGCAGGCGGTCAAAGATGAAAACCCGAGAGTGCGGTTGGTGGCGATTGTTGCTACTTCGTGGATTGGCAAAGAAAAAGGATTGCCTATTCTGGCCGAAGCCAAAAAGAAACCGTTGGACGAGTGGATGATTCATGCCCACGAAACAGCAGTAGCGCACTTGAATGGAGAAAATGTTGCTAAGAAAAAAGAAGCAGAAGTCGTTTCGGCGTTGAAAGGAGCTGAATTGGAGGCTTTCAAGTTGGGAAAAACCATTTACAGCAAAGAAGGCTACTGTATTACCTGTCACCAAGCGGATGGTAAGGGGCTTTCAGCGTCTGGCTTCCCGCCACTTGCGGGCAAATGGGTGCAGGGAAATGAGGAGCGCTTAATCAAAATCGTGTTGAAAGGATTGCTCGGTCCGATTGAAGTAAGCGGGAAACAATACCCTGGGCAAGTACCGATGACGCCTTTTGGCGGTCTATTGAATGATAAGGAGGTGGCCGCTGTATTGACTTACGTACGGAACTCGTTTGGCAATAAAGCCTCTGCGATTTCGCCCGAAAAAGTCAAAGCAGTACGCGCTGCCACGGCCAGCCAAAGCGATATTTATACTTCTTCAAAATTGTTGAAAGAACATCCTTTGGAATAATAGTCTAAAGAGAAATCCTTAGGGGCAGGCGCTTGCGTCTGCCCTTTTTTGTCTAAAACTGCATTTCCTTCAAAAAAGCAGATATTTTATTCATCAACTCTTTGGTTCCATACGCCGGGCCGGAGTGCCCCGCGTTGGGGATAAATTCGATTTGAACGGGCAGGTTTTTGCTTTTGTAGGCACTCATCAACTCGATGGATTGGTTGATGGGGACCTGATTGTCTTGCTCGCCATGTACAATAAAAAGGGGAGGGGCACTTGCACTGACCTGATAAACTGGGCTGGCGGCTTTGGCCAATTCAGGCACCTGCTCCACGGGTTTGCCCAATAGGATTGCCAAGGCAGGCAAACGCACATTCAGCCCGTGCGGCGTTGATTGGCTCAGGATGGTCAGCAGGTTGGTAGGGCCAAAGAAATCAATGCAAGCCTGCACGGATGAGGAAGTAGTGAGAAAATTTCCGAGTGTTCCTTCGAGCGTGGGATTGTTGTTGGTGGTGGCGACCAAGGCGGCCAAATGCCCACCAGAGGAAGCGCCCCAAATGATGATTTTGTCTGATTTATAACCGTATTGGGCGGCATTGGCCCGCAAAAAACGAATAGCCGCTTTGATATCGTGGACAGGCCCAGGAAACGCTTTTTCGGTACTGGCCCGAAAATCAACGCTTGCCAGCGCGTAGCCATGCGTTAACATCCCCAATGGCGGATTTTCTTTACTACCCGAATGCCACGCCCCGCCGTGAATCCACACAATCAAATAAGGCTCCTTTTGCGCTCTGAGTTTGTAAATATCTAACGTTAATTTTTTGCCGTCGGCTTCGGCATAGGTGATGTTTTTGACAATTACTGTGTCTTTCTGGGCCATAATGAGACTTGATGGCAGGAAAATTAGTAAAAAAAGCAGTTTTTGGATGGTATTCATAGGGAGTCATCGAAGAGATTTTCGAAATAGAGAATCGGTGTATGCTAAAGCGATTTTGTGCTCTTTTTTTACTTCTCTTTCTGAATGCCTTTATTTCTCAATTTTTATTCCTTCCGAATCTTCCATTTTTGCCTTCAGGCCCCAGCCGCCAAACGTTTCGGAAACTGCGATCCAAAGCTCATTTCTACCTTTTTTAAGGGGTAGAAAAACTTCATCAAAATACCCGATCGTGCCCAGAAATCGGTAATCGCGCGACAGAAATTTATCATGGCCCGAATACAGGATTTGGTCATTGAAGTATACGGTGGCTTTATCGCTGAAACCCAAATGCAACTTTTTGATTTGCTCATTATCAGCGGTAATGACGACTTTTGCGAACACGGTGTTGTGCTCGTTGTCAAACGTTGAGATAGCGGCGAGGTTGGCAGTGCCGGTCGTTTCCGCGGTCAGTTTTTGCCACGCCAGGTTGTCTTTTTGAGCGCTGGTCAATCGGTAGAGTTTATCCAGTTTGTCGCCTGCAAACGGACTCGAAACCTGCCATTCGGCAATGGTATGGGGAGGCATGGGTGCTTCGGGCTTGAAAGTGCTTGTTAATACGGGATTTGATTGTGGCGTGTAGGTGAAGTTGGCAAAATAAGAACCCACATTTCCGTTGGCATAGATTCCCAACATGCCCGTTTTTACTGTCCGTTTCAAGACCGGAATGGATAGAACGGCCTTGCTCATGTCGTCAATGAATACTTCGCCGCGACTGCCCGAAATCACCAGTTTGACGTGAAACCACTGATTGAATCTGTACTTAACGGGCACGCCGTAGCCTTGGCCATGGTATAGTTGCCAGCTTGATATTGATTCATAAACAGGGGTGTATTGGTTGGCGTCGGGATTGCCGGATTGGTGTGGACGCAGATAAAATTCCTCGTAGTTTTTGGTATCCTGCATCCGAAAGGTAACGCCTGTAAAACCGCGTTCCTGCGGAAAAGCAATGTCAAATTCGATGATACCGTCCTGTAGCTGCGCTTCTTTGGCGTAGGCCATTCCTTTTTTGAGAAACAGAGCTTTCTTTCCCTGAAAATCTTCCACTCTGCTTTGTTCGGCCTCGATGGTCCATTGGCGGGAGTCAAATGGAATCAATGTTTGGGCGGTCGCCTGGAGCGACCACCCGATGATGAATAAAATGGCTGTAAGTTTCATTGACTTTTGTGTTGATTTACTTCACTTTAAAATCAACTTCCACGTTTTCCCATAAGATGCCCACGGTACCTTTGGGGGAGATGGTGTAGACCAATTTTTCGTTAAACGCCGCCGACTTTTTAGGTTTAACACTCACCCTTAGTGCGTCCTGATTAGCGTCGTACTTGAACGCGCCCCACTGATTAGGAATTTTGTTAAAGATGATGGTCCACTCGTTTTCGGTAGGAAGGGTAAAAAAACCGTACTTGCCAGCGGAGAGGTTTTGACCTTCAATTTTGACGTCTTGGTCCACTTCAAATGTGGTGGCTTCGTTGGCTCCCGTACGCCACACCTGACCGTAGGGAACCAGCTCGCCCCACACCTTGCGACCTTTGACGGAAGGTTGACCGTAACTGACGGTTACGGTCGCGTTTCCTACCTTTTGCACTACCTGCGCTGGCGGGCTCGGACGGGTGGCTTTGTCTTGGGCAATGGCTTGATGGACAACAAAATAAACCGACAAAACGGTGAGTAGCGACAGGGATTTTTTTACATACTTTTGCATAGCAGAAATGAAATTGAGGGTGTTGAAAAATTGAATGACCCAAAGTTCATAAACAGAAGGGAAATGGCCCGTTCAAAGCCGATTCAAGTTGGTGCAAGTTGATTCAAGTACGTAAAAGATTGTTTATCAGAGCCATGATTATTGAAGAAAAAGACCTCGCTCTCGCTCGCTGTCGGGCATTGGTGGAGAAAAAATTAAATTGGGGCAGTAGCAACGACTGGTCGGCGCAGGATTTTGAGCGCCTCAGCGAGCGAATCGCCGCCGAAACGGGCGTCAGCCTCAGTGCCACTACGCTCAAACGTGTATGGGGTAAGGTGAAGTATGATTCTGTCCCCACTCAAACTACGCTCAATGCCCTTGCGCAGTTTTTGGGCTATGATAATTGGCGGCTTTTTTGCGTATCTAATTTGACCCTTAACGGTAATGGAAATCATACCGCAGAAATGGCGACCGCTGTAACCCAAAAAGTGCTTACTTTGCCCTTCTGGAAAAGACGCCGCACGTGGCTCATTGGGTTGGTACTCATTGTTGCTGTTTCGGCCGTTGCAGTGCTGTTTTTCAATTATTTTAATGCGCCCATCGACGTGTCGCAGGTACGGTTTAGTAGCCGTAGAGTGTCGGAAGGGCTGCCCAATTCGGTGGTGTTTGAGTACAGCGTTGGCAATCTCAAAACCGACAGTGTAACCATTCAGCAATCATGGGACCCGCGCCGACGGGAGCGAATTTCGGCGTACAAAGGTCAACACACGTCCATTTATTACTACCCAGGGTATTTCAACGCAAAGCTGTTGATTGGTGACCAAATCATGCAGGAACACCCTGTTTTCATCAAAACTCAAGGCTGGAAAGGCATCGTTGAACAATCACCGCTGCCGATTTATCTGAGCAATAAAGAGATTGGTTTGACGGGAAACACAATGGAAATAAAAGCCGAAACGCTGCGGGAAAAAACAAGTAAGGCGGTGTTTAACGATGTGTGGACTCATTTTTATTTGGTAAAGGATTTTAACCTTAACGCCGACAATTTTACGTTTGAAACCGTTCTGCAAAATACCTCGGCCAAAGAAGAAGCCATTTGCCAAAAAGTACGCATCCGAATCCTAACCTCTGAGAGTGCTATCGGGTTGCCGCTTTGTTCGAAAGGCTGCACTTCTGATGCTTCTCTTTTTATTGGGGGCACAAATGTCAGCGGCAAAGACCGCGATCTGTCGGCTTTTGGTTGTGATTTTTCCAAGGTGCAGCGCTTGAAATGTACCGTTTCCAACAAAGTGTTTACGGTATTCTTAAACGGCAAATCTATTTTTACCGCTCCCGCCAACGAGAATTTGGGTAAAATAGTTGGGGTAGTCATTGGCTTTGAAGGTGCTGGAAAGATAGAAAGCGCGGCGTTTTTATAATCATCCAAAAAATTGTTGAAAAAAAATCTCACACCCACTAAGTGTTTTTTGGGGTGGAGAACGTCTATCTTAAAACAGAGGTTAAATAATACGTTTCCAAGAAAAAACTTATCTTTATATAGAAAATGAGACCGTTTAGGCAGGATATGCAAGAGGATGAAGATAAGGAACAATCGCTTTTTAAAAGAAACGATTTAGGGAAGCCATCGGCTAAACAGGCCGTACTTGATCCCGAATTGATGATTCGAAAAGCTTTTGAGGCCAATGCCGACGCGGGTATAGCGCTGCTGTTTCAGTATTATTATCCGCTGCTTTGCAGCCATGCCGTGCGTTATGTATCCTCAAAAGCCATTGCCGAAGATATCGTTTCGGATATTTTTTACGAGTTTCATTCCGAGCATCTTTACCGAACCATTACCACTTCCTACCGTGCATTTTTGTTTACCTCTGTACGCCACCGGGCTTTTGATTATGTGCGCAGCGAAATGCGCCGCAATACTTCTCTCGACAGCGCTAACCACCATCTAAGCCCTTCGGCATCGGAGCCAGATTCCATCATTCAGTATGAAGAGTTGTATCATGATGTAGAAAATGCCATCAGTAATATGCCCCTCAAACGTCGGCAGATTTATGTCATGCACCGTTTTGAAGGTAAGAAATACCAGGAAATTGCCACGGAGTTAAACCTTTCGCTTCGCACCATTGAAGCGCATTTATACCAGGCCATCCGCCAGATTCGGACATCGCTGAAAGACAAATGGTTGATGCTGATGCTCTTGATGGGCAATGATTGGTTTTAATTTTAATAACTATCCACACCACTAAGTATTTTGGACGGGGAAAACGTCCTGTTTTTAAATTGTTTCAAGATGAAAACGCAAGTGACCAAAGAAACGCTGTACAATTATTTCTCCGGAAGGGCAACTGTCTTTCAGAAGCAGATGATTGAGGATTGGGCGAAAGACCAGCAAAACCGTGAGTTATTTTATGAGTATTTGGCGATATGGGAACGCGAACATCCGCAATACGTCGTGGACACTGATGCGGCGTTGGAGCGCCATCGGCTGCGGATGGAGCCACAAAATGAGAACAGAGTAGAAACCGAAGAATTCATTATGGTGGCGCGGCGTATTTCATCCCGTTTTATGATGGCGGCCTCCATTGCTTTTCTGGTACTGCTGGGCGGTTGGGTATTTAGAGAAAACCTTTTGTACAAAACCCATACCACCGCTTACGGCCAAACCCGCACGCTGAAGTTGGAAGATGGCAGTCGGGTGGTTTTGAACGCCAACTCATCGCTCAAAGTGCCACGTTTTGGGTTCGGGCACCGGACGCGGGAAGTGTACCTGACGGGAGAGGCTAATTTTTCCGTTACGCATACCGTTAACCATCAGAAGTTTGTGGTAAAGACTGGGCAGGAGTTTGATGTGGTGGTTTTGGGGACTGAATTTGTGGTTAATACCCGTCCTGCCGCCGCCAAAGTGGTGCTCAACAAAGGCAAAGTGCAACTGCGCTATCAGGAAGGAAACGCCCAAAAACAACTCACCATGAAACCCGGCGATCTGGTCACGATGGAGGCCGGGGGAAAGGCCAGGCTCCGTCAAATTGCCAAACCCCAAAACTATGCCGCCTGGCAGGAGCACCGTTTTGTATTTGAAGAAACCACGCTCAAAGAAGTAGCCCAGCTCTTTGAAGATAATTTTGGGATACCCGTTGAAATTCCCGAAACGGAGTTAGCCCAATGGACGCTTTCTGGCTCTTTTACGGCCAATAATGCCGAAGAATTGCTGGAAACCCTCACCGAAGCCGCCAATCTATCGTACCGAAAAGAAGAAAACAAGATCATCATTACCACCAATCCATAACATACAAATTTACTGCGAATGAAAAGAACAATACAAACCCTGTTGTTGGGCGTATTGCTGGGAGGAGTACAGCCAAGTTTTTCGCAACTTTTGGCCAGTGCGCAAACCGCCCAAAGCAAGGACGCTGCCAGCAAACCTTCCCAAAAGAAACTGAAAGAGGTTCTGCGCGAGCTCAAAGAGCAGTATCAGGTTGATATTTTGTTTTTTGACCGCAACGTGGAAGGCTTGACCGTGATGAGTAACGTGGTAAAACCCAATGTAAAATTGGAACAAAACCTTGAAGCGGTGCTGAAGCCGTTGGGATTGCGGTATAAAAAGTCAAAGAACGGCGGCTACGTCATCAGCGACAAACGTGCCGAAAGGAGGTCGGAGCAAAAAGAGGCTCGATTTCCCGAAACTGACCTTCCAACCACCCCGAAAGCGGTAGGGAGCTCCGCCGGTAATGCCGTGGAAACGCCTTTTTCTGCCTTACCGGAATCGGCCAAAATGGTTGATAAAATTGTGAAAGGAAAAGTGACCGATGCCGAAAAGGGCGAAGCTCTACCTGGTGTCAATGTCATTATCAAAGGAACCCAGCGCGGTACGACGACCAATGCAGAAGGGGAGTTTTCGGTGAGCGTGGCCGATGATAACGTCGTGTTGGTCTTTAGTTTTGTGGGCTATGCGGCACAGGAAATACCGGTAGGTAATCGTACACAGATACCCGTCTCACTGAAAGTTGATGATAAATCGCTGGAGGAAGTAGTGGTTGTAGGCTACGGAACCGCCAAAAAGAAAGACCTCACCGGTGCTGTTTCGAGTGTTAATATTGAAGATACAAGACTTCAACCCAACACCAACGCCGCCCAAATTTTGCGTGGTACTACGGCGGGTGTTCAGGTAACAGACAATGGAAGACCCGGGCAGGCCGGCAGCATCCGAATCAGAGGTATCAATTCTATTTCGGCCAGCACGGCCCCGCTCATTGTATTGGATGGGATTATTTACGCCGGCGGCAGTTTGGCGGATATTAATCCCAATGACATTGAATCCATTGATATATTAAAAGATGCTAGTTCTACGGCTATCTATGGCTCATTGGCTACGAACGGGGTCATCGAAATTACGACCAAAAAGGGCAAATCAGGCAAACCGAAGTTTTCATTAAATTCCTATATGGGGGCGTCTGATTATGCTTATCTGCCCAATTATAGAAATGCAGAGCAGTATTTGGCCGCCCGTAAAGATGCCGAACTTGCCGAAGGAGGCGCGGTGCCTTTCTCGGTCATCGAGTTGGCAAACATTGCCGCCGGAAAAACCATCAATCCTTTTGATGAGATCAAACAGGCGGCACCGATGTACAATTATGAGTTGAGTGTATCCGGAAAAACCGACCGAGTGAATTACTTTTTTTCGGGAGCTTATACGGGTTCTAAATCTCCGGTCAAAGGAGATAATTTTACGCGTTTGTCAAGCAGACTGAATTTAGGTGTACAAGCCACCGACTGGCTGAAAATCGGCATTAATTCGGGTTTTTCTTCAAGAGATAACTCAGGTATAAGAGCTTCGCTGTTAAACACTTCTTATCTAAGCCCTTATGCAAGTTTGTTTTTAGAAGACGGCGTATCTCCTAATCCTCTTCCTCAAAATTGGGGCTTGGTATCTAATCCTATTTTGGGTACGCTCTTAGATGACAATAAAGCAGTTACAAATATTTTGTTTTCTAATGCCTACGCTGATGTAAGTATTTGGAAAGGCTTATCTTACAAATTGAATGCAGGATACACTCGAACAGACTCAAAAAGCTTTTTTTATAGCCCATCATACGCACCTTTGAACAGACCCGGTTCGGGGTCAAAACGACAGGGAGAAAATCAAAATTTGACGTTGGAAAACATTATAAAGTACCAACAGAAAATAGCGAAAAATCACAGCCTTGATTTGACATTATTGTATGGAGTTTATCAATTGACCAGTCAAGCGTCTTTTTTGTCAAGTCAAAATATATTTAATGATGCCTTAGGATATAATGCCTTAGAAATTGGTGAAGGATATGTCATTGATGCAAGTGCTGCCCAAAACCGGCAAATTTCAAGCATGGCAAGGGTTGGCTATAATATCGCGAGTAAATATTTTTTCACCTTAAGTATGCGTAGAGATGGTTATTCGGCCTTTGGTGCAGGGAAAAAATACGGGGTATTTCCGGCCGCCGCTTTTAGCTGGAACATAAGTGATGAAGATTTTTTCAAGAACATCAAAAAAATAGATTTCCTGAAACTGCGAGCTTCGTGGGGACGAAATGGAAACAGGGGCGTGAGTGAATACTCTTCTTTAAGCCAAGTAGGGCAAAACAACTATGTGTTTGGTAATGGCTCACCCACATCCGTTGGTTTGAGCACTACTACCCTTGCTAACCCAAATCTCGGATGGGAAACCACCGAAAGTTTTAATGTTGGCGCTGATATTCAGGCTTTTTCAAAACGAATCACCGCTTCCGTCAATTTTTATTCTTCCAATACGTTTGACCTGTTGCTCAATCAAACCATTCCTAACACCAACGGATTTGAGAATTTTTTAAGAAATATCGGTGAAACAAAAAATACGGGCTTTGAACTGGACCTAAAAACCGTCAATATTCAAAAAGGTGACTTTATCTGGAATACGAACCTGGCTTTTTCATTGAACCGAAATAAGGTATTGAAATTGACCGGTAGAGATATCAACAAAGACGGCGTGGAAGATGATGATATTGCGAGCGGTTGGTTCATTGGTTATCCTTTAGGGTCTAACTTCGATTATGTATTCGATGGTATTTTTCAGCAAGGCGAAGACCTTTCTTTAATACCCGGTGCCAAAGCCGGTGATATTAGATTTAAAGACATCAGCGGCCCTAACGGCGTACCTGATGGGAAAATCACCCCCGCAGACCGAATGGTGGTCAACAATAATCAGGCTAAATTTAATATGGGTATCACCAATATATTCAACTACAAAAACTTCAGCCTTTCTGTTGCTCTGAATATTAGAGAAGGTGGGTACAGTTCCAATTCACTGATCAATCCCGGCTCTAACTTTTTTGACCAGGCCAATTTCCTGAATACCCCTTATTGGACTACCGAAAACCCGATCAATACAAATCCAAGAATAAATTACCGTAATCCATTGGGTTATGGCTTTTATCAGGAGCGAAGCTTCGTAAGATTACAAGATGTGTCGCTGTCATATAATGTACCTGAAAAATGGCTCAATAAAATTAAAATTTCGGGTTTACAAGTGTACGTAAGTGGCAAAAACCTACATACATGGACGAAATGGGACGGTTGGGACCCTGAATTTGGCGGTGGAGGCCGAGACCCCGGCAATAATGGCCCATTGCTGAAAACCTTCGTAGGTGGTATTAATATATCATTTTAGAACCTTAAAAAGATGAAAAATACAATTTACAGAATAACGATTGTTGTACTTTGCCTGTTTACAACAACCTCTTGTCAAGACGATTTTCTCAATGAAATCCCCTTGGATAGATTCAGCCCCGAAAACCTGTTGACCAATGCCGCAGGGTTTGACGCCGCAGTAGTGGCACTTTACGAGGGCGCAAGACAGGAGCATATCATTGCCTCCAACAATTTTGAGTACATGACCGTGGGCACCGACCAAACCCAGTGGGGCAGAAATGATGCAAGAGGCAATAAAGATTATAGCCTGTTAAATTCAAATTTGGATGCCACCATTGTGTATTGGGATTGGGCCTACAAACAGATGATCGTGCGGGCTAATTTAATTCTAGAAAACATTGACAACCCCTCGCTGAACATTGCAGAGGATACCAGAAAAAACATCAAAGGTCAGGCGTTGTTTTTCAGGGCGTATACGTATAATTTTCTGGCAAATATCTACGGAGGTGTGCCGATCGTGAAAGAAAGAATTGTTGAGCCAAAATTTGATTTTGTGCGTAATTCAAGAGCAGAAGTATTGAGCTTTTCGGCCAAAGATCTGGAAGAAGCCACGGCACTTTTACCATTGGAGGTAAAAGACGGCAGAATACCCCGGGCGGCGGCTTTTCATTTGTTGAGTGAAGTGTATATCTCATTGGGAATGGAAACCAAAGATGCCTCACTGTATGATAAATCCATCAGTGCCGCAAGTAAGGTCATCAACAAAGAAGCGGGTGATTATCAAATTATGACCACTCGATTTGGCCCGGCCGCTGCCAGACCAGGTGATGTTTTCTCGGATATTTTTGCCGATGGGCAAATCAATAAATCCTCCGGCAACAAGGAAGTCATGTGGGCGTGGCAGTTTGAGTCTACTACTTTAGGAGGAAGTTATTCGGTAGCTGCTGCCAACAATAGTATACGGTATTGGGCACCAGAATACGACAGACTTCAAACCCCTAATAGAATACTGAATATATCACCTGACAGTTTGGGCAGGGGCATTGGGGTAAATTCGCCCACCAACTACGCCAAGTATGATGTGTGGGCCTTAGACCCCAAAGATATTAGAAACTCAAATTTTAACATCAGACGTACCTTTTATTATAACAATCCAGCTGATAAGGAGTATTTTGCTAAGCCAATTTTAACCCGAAAAGTAAATGGGAACTTAGTCGTTGTCAGAAATGATGGAACGGCAACTAACATTGTTCTCGATACATTGAGACAATATTACCCTTATTTCAGAAAAATTGAAGGGGCTGCCATTAATGGCAATATACTTTCGGGCAATACCGCCAAAGATTTTAGCCGAATGAGAGTGGCCGAAACCTACCTGTTGCGTGCCGAAGCCTATTTTAGAAAAGGCGATTTAGCCAATGCTGCCAAAGATATCAATGTAGTACGGGCAAGAGCCAAAGCCTCGTTGATAAGCAGCGCTGCTGTTACGGAAGACTTCATTCTGGATGAACGCACAAGAGAATTGATCGTGGAAGAACCACGGCTACGCACGCTCATTCGCATGGGAAGATTGGTAGATAGGGTCAGAAAATACAATTCAGCGCCCTCGGTTGCCAATGGGCCTTCTTCTGGCAAAACCATTCAGGATTTTAACCGATATTGGCCCATCCCCCAAAAGGTAATCGATGCCAATACGGGAGCAAAATTGGAGCAAAACCCAGGGTATTAACCCATCAAAGAGAAACCATTTCGGTGATAAAAAAACGGTATTAACCTTATTTTAAACGTACAACCATGAATCGTCGTCAATTTGTAAAACAAGGCAGTATGCTTTCAGCGGCCGCTTTTGTCCCCTTTATCACCCAAGCCGTTAACAAAGAAAACCCGGTGTTGCTCATTACGTCGGGCTGGCAGGATGTCAATATCGGCGATATTGCCCACACGCCGGGGCTGATCGGTTTGTTGCAAAAACGGCTTCCCAAGGCCAAAATCATTCTTTGGAAAAAGAGCAAAAGTGAGAAGGTGGAAACCATGCTCAACACCTATTACCCGAATGTTCAAATCATTCACGGCGCGGTGGATAAGAGTTTTGTTCCGCAAACCGACGAAGTAAAAAAAGCATTTCAGGAAGCCGATTTCTTTATTCACGGCTCGGGGCCGTCGGTGGTAGCGGCCGATTATGTAGAATCTTGGTACAAACAAACGCAGAAACCCTTTGGGATTTTCGGCGTTACGACCCAGAATGTTACCCCTTCGTTAAAAGACCTGCTGCAACATGCATCGTTTATTTTTACCCGTGAGACGGCCTCCATTCAAAAGCTGAAAGAGGCTGGATTGGAGGGGAAACACATCGCGTTTGCTCCCGATGCCACCTTTGTGCTGGAAATTCATGACGATGCCAAAGCTGACCGCTTCATCAAAGAGAACAGTCTTGAACACCGCAAATTCATTTGCGTCATTCCTCGACTGCGCGTCACGCCTTATTACAAAATCAGGGCCAATAATGCTGGCTACAGCGACGAACGCATCAAAGAAATTGAAACGCTGAACGATAAATGGAAAGAAATTGACCACGCCAAGGTACGCGAAGCGATGGTAATGTGGGTGCGTAAAACGGGCAATAAAATCGTTGTTTGCCCCGAAATGACCTATCAGGTGGATATTATTGATGAATTATTAGTTAATCCTTTGCCCGATGATGTCAAGCCATTTGTCGTCAAGCATGGCTATTGGCTTCCCGACGAAGCTGCTTCGCTGTACGCCCATGCCCATACAGTGCTGAGTTATGAATGTCATTCGCCTATTATTGCTATCACCAACGGCACACCCGCTTTTTACCTGCGCCAGCCAGAAGATACCATCAAAGGCCAAATGTACTATGACCTTGGGTTTAAGGATTGGACGTTTGAAATCAACGAAACCACTGGCAAACAAATCGCCGACCGCCTTATGCAGGTGAACGACAATTACAAAGAAGCTCTCAAAAATGTAAGGCAATCATTGGCCAAAGTAGACAAACAATACGACGATGCGTTTGGCATCATTAAGCAAAAAATATAGGGAGATACACGCCCGTTGATTCATGAGTCGGAAAGTAGAAAGGCTTTTTTTTGCGCTTTTCTGATTACCTAAAACCTCTCTTTCATGAATCAACATTTCTATCCTCTCGCTATTTTTGTCGTGTCCATTACGGTGCTGCTTTTTACAATCATTCGGCTGAAAATCAACCCATTTGTGTCGTTGCTAGGGGTGGGGTTGCTCACTGGAGTGGCCATCGGAATGCCGCTTGATGAGGTAACGAAGCAAATCTCAACGGGTTTTGGACAAACACTCGGTAGCATTGGGATTGTGATTGGGTTGGGAATCGTGCTCGGCAACCTGCTTGCGGAGGCGCGGGCCACTGAGCAAATCGCTGCGCTTGTGTTGCGGGCCGTGGGTAAAAAGAATGCGCTGCTTGCCGTGAACCTCACGGGGTATCTTATTTGTATTCCTGTATTTCTCAACGCCGTCTTTATCATTTATATGCCCATTTTGCGGGATATTTCTCGCAAGACGAGCCTTCCATTAATCTCTCTGGTGACGGCACTCATCATCGGCGGTTTTGCCACGCATTGTTTGGTGATGCCTACGCCGGGGCCGTTGGCCGTGATGGGTACACTCAATCTGCCTTCGGGGCAGTTTATCGGTTGGTCGTTGTTGGTGGCGTTACCGCCTGCCCTCCTAGGGTTGGTGGCGGCCAAATACCTGATTAAAATGCCGCACATGCAGATTGCTGAGCCGGCCAGTAATACTGAAGCGGTGGTGGAAGATGAGCGCAAAAAACCTTCGGGCGGTCTTTCATTATTGCTGCTTCTTTTTCCGATTCTGTTGATTTTGTTTGGCAGTGTCGTGTCCGAAATGATGCCTAAAGGTACTGCTAGCCGTCAGATAATTGCTTTTTTGGGGGACAAAAATGTGGCCATGTTGCTAGGAGTAATACTAGCGGGGGGATTATTACGCCCTTATTTTCGGAAAACCTTTGAAGAACTCATCAGTGAAAGCGGCGCTTCGGCGGGTTTGCTGACGCTGATTGTGGGTGCGGGTGGCTCGTTTGGGGCTATTATCAACGGTTCGGGCATTGCAACGGCCCTTGTCGAGTGGTTGTCGTCCATGAACATGTCGCTGTTGATGTTGGGTTTTGTACTGACTGCTATTTTGCGCGCGGCCCAAGGCTCGGCTACGGTAGCGGCCGTGACTACATCCTCCATTGTGGCACCCATGATTGCCGTGGCGGGCGCAAATCCCATTACGGTCGGGTTGGCAATTTGCTGCGGAAGCATGTGTTGCTCGTTTCCGAATGACTCAGGTTTTTGGGTCATTTCTCGCTTTTCGGGCATGACCGTAGGACAGACTCTGCGGGCATGGACACTGGTAAGTACCCTAAGTGGATTTGTCGGCATGGGGCTTACCTTGTTGATTGACTTAACTTGGTAATGATGGGTTTGAAAGCCGTTTTTGGGGCAGAGACGCCTATTTTTAATCTTGAAACTCAATTTAGACCTGAATCAAAAGTAGATTTTAGGGGTAAAATGGTTTGTTAAAAGTAAATAATGAACACAGCGATTGTTTTCATTTCGGCAAGTTTAACCTCCTTTTACAACCTGAATGATTCACATTAACCCCACCCTTACGCCCTCTGATTTGTCGGCCAAATTGCAGCGATTCTGGGCGCTTTCGGCCCAAAAAATTCGATTGATTGAACAACACTACGACGTTGCCAACGGTTCTCCCGTTTTTACCGTAAAGGGCCAATATACTACCCGTGGTTGGACAGAATGGACACAGGGCTTTCAGTTTGGCTCCGCCATTTTACAGTTTGATGCCACGGGCGAAACCGATTTTTTGGAATACGGGCGCAAAAATACCCTCGCCGTGATGGCCCCGCACGTGAGCCACATCGGCGTACACGACCACGGATTCAACAACGTAAGCACCTACGGAAATTTGCTGCGGCTGATGCACGAAGGCAAAATTGAGTTCAATGAGTGGGAGAAAAATTTCTACGAATTGGCCCTCAAAATCTCGGGAGCCGTGCAGGCAAGCCGTTGGACTTCTATCAAAAACCGCGACGGCGGACTGGGGGGCTTTATCCATTCTTTCAACGGCGCTCATTCGTTGTTTGTCGATACCATTCGTTCGTGCCGAGCATTGGTGGTGAGTCACCAATTAGGACATGTTTTTCAGGGAGAAGGAGATGTGAAAATCAATCTGCTCGAACGGGCTTTGCTACACATCAAAGCCACCGCCGACTTTTCGGTATTTTATGGCGAAGGCCGCGACTCGTACGATTTGTGGGGCCGTACCGCCCACGAGAGCGTGTTCAATGTCAAAGATGGCAATTTCCGTTGTCCGAATTCGCAGCAGGGATACACTGGTTTTAGTACTTGGACGCGCGGTTTGGCGTGGGCCATGTGCGGTTTCCCAGAACAACTCGAAGCCTTGGAAAGTATTTCTGATGCACAATTGGTTCCTTTTGGCGGGCGCGAAGCCGTTGAGGCGATGATGCTCAAAGCCGCCCGCGCTACCTGCGATTTTTACATCGAACATACTCCTATTGACGGTATTCCGTATTGGGATACGGGCGCACCCAACCTTTATAAATTAGGCGATTATTTAAATCGACCTGCTGATCCGTTCAATGACCATGAGCCTGTCGATAGCTCTGCCGCCGCCATCGGTGCGCAGGGATTGTTACGTTTGGGCTACTATTTGACTTCCAAAGGGGATGAAGAATCAGGGAAGAGGTATTGGCAGGCAGGTTTGACGGTTTTGAACTCATTGCTCGAAGAGCCTTACTTAAGTACGGACCCCAACCATCAGGGCCTGTTATTGCACTCCATTTATCATCAACCCAACGGCTGGGATTACGTGCCAGAAGGTAGCAAAATTGCGTATGGTGAGTCAAGCATGTGGGGCGATTACCACATTCGTGAAGCCGCGCTTTATGTGCAGCGAATCATTAACAAAGAGCCTTATTACGCATTTTTAAATTGTGTAAAATAAATATGAGTGGGTAGGTTGAGTCTGACCGTAAGTCTGACTTGTAAAAAAAAAGAAACCTACGTTTTTCAAAACCGAATAACACATAACAATTAACGGTTAAAGAAACCTCCATGTCTACCAAATTCAAACCAAAATATACCCGAGTAGCGCAACTCAAAACGGCGTCTGACTTAAAAAAGTACTTGGAAACGGCAGAAGTTGATTTGTCTTTTGACGAAACACTTTTGCCGCCAGCAGAGAGCCCCTTCAATACCACTATTCCGTTAAAATCAGGCAAAACCATCGGAAACAGTCTTTGTATTTTACCGATGGAAGGTTGGGACGGAACATTGGACGGAAAACCCACGGAATTTACCAAAAATCGTTGGGTAAAATTTGCCGTCAGCGGGGCAAAACTGCTGTTTGGCTGCGAAGCCGTGGCGGTGTGTCACGAAGGCAAAGCCAACCCCAATCAGTTGGTGATGAGTGAAGACAATTTTGAGGAATATGTCAACCTGCGTCAATTGATTTTAGATAAACATACGGAGAAATTCGGCACTGCTGACGACCTCGTTATTGGCCTGCAATTGACGCATTCGGGGCGGTTTTGCAAGCCCAATAGTCATAAGAAATTTGAATCGAAGATTCTTTATTCGCACCCGTTCCTCAACCAAAAGTTTGGCATGGATGCCGACTATCCCGTACTGACCGACGAAGAAATTGACGAGATCATCGAAAAATACGTCAAAGCGGCGGTTTTGGCGCAAAAAGCGGGCTTTGATTTTGTAGACATCAAGCATTGCCACGGGTATTTGGGCCATGAATTTTTGAGTGCGGTAGACCGACCTGGTAAATACGGCGGCAGTTTCGAAAACCGTACGCGCTACCTGCGAAACATCGTAGCGGGTATTCAACAGGCTGCTCCTGGCTTGGAAATGGGCATTCGCGTGAGTGCGTTTGACTTTTTGCCGTTCAAAAAAGGTCCCAACGAACAGGGTGAGCCCGAAAAAGCCGAAACCTATCCCTATGCTTTTGGCGGACGGGAAGATGGGTTAGGCATTGATTTAGAAGAGCCCAAAGCCTTTTTGGAGTTGGCTCAAAGTCTTGGTATTCAGATGATTTGTATCACGGGTGGGAGCCCTTACTATAATCCGCATTTGATGCGCCCCGCGCTCTTTCCGCCTTCTGATGGCTACCAGCCACCTGAAGAGCCGTTTGCGGGCGTAAAACGGCAAATTGACGTAACCGCCGAGCTGAAAAAGGCTTTTCCTGAGTTAGTTATTATTGGTTCGGGCTATTCGTATTTGCAAGAATGGCTACCCAACGTGGCCCAACACGTACTGCGCAACGGCATGGCCGACAGCGTAGGTTTCGGGCGAATGGTATTGTCGTATCCTACCATGCCCGACGACATGGCCAATGGCCGGCCCATGACGCGGAACCTCATTTGTCGTACGTTCTCAGATTGTACCACTGCCCCGCGCAACGGCATCATTTCTGGCTGTTACCCCTTAGATCCCTTCTATAAAAAACGCCCCGAAGCCGAGGAGTTAAAGGCGATTAAAGAGAGTTTATAAACATTTATCAACGTCGGCAAGGTTCAAAACCTTGCCGACGTTCCTTACCGACGTTCATTCTATGAAAAAAGTAGCATTTATCACCGGCGGTAGTCGCGGAATCGGTTTGGGAATTGCCGAGCATTTAGCTAAAAAAGGCTTTGATCTGGCAATCAATGGTATGCGTGATGAAGCATCAGTAGAGGAAGCATTAACCCATTTGCGCAGTTTAGGCGCGGAAGTCATTTATTGCCAAGGTGACATTGCCTCGACAGAAGCACGGATGAAAATGTTAGATAAAATCAAATTACACTTCGGGCGTCTGAACGTTCTGGTCAACAACGCGGGCGTAGCACCAAAAGTACGCGCCGATATTTTGGAAGCCACCGAAGAAAGCTTTGATTATGTGGTTAATACCAATCTGAAAGGAACGTATTTTCTGACCCAAGCCACCGCCAATTGGATGATTCAGCAAAAAAACGAAAGCGCTGATTTTGAAGGTTGTATCATTACCATTTCGTCCATTTCGGCGACCGTAGCTTCCGTCAATCGCGGCGAATACTGCGTGGCCAAAGCAGGACTGAGCATGACCACGCAGTTGTTTGCCGCGCGTTTGGGCGAATTTGGAATCCCTGTGTACGAAGTGCGCCCGGGCGTGATCAAAACCGACATGACGGCGGGCGTTACCGACAAATACGACAAACTCATTGCCGACGGCCTCACCGTTCAACCGCGCTGGGGCTTTCCTGGCGACATCGGCAAAGCCGTGGCTGCCATTGCCGAAGGCGCGTTCCCGTATTCGACGGGGCAGGTGTTTATGGTGGATGGTGGACTGACGCTGGCGCGGTTGTGAGAATAGCTGATAATGTGAAAATGAAACTTACGTTCAAGTTAATCAAGTTTTGTGCAATAAAACTGTAAGCGTTTTTCAAAATACCACATTTTCGCGGCAGCGCGCAGTTATGGTCGATGAGGCATCGAAAGAAGGCTTAAAGTTCAAGAAGTAGTTTACTTCAACCGTTTGAGTTCGCTGTCAGCGAGGCCGGGGGTATTAATAAACAGTGTGTTATCGTCCTTTTTTCTCAATATACTTTTTCGGTACTCCACCGTTTTGCCGTCCGAAAACCTTATAATCTGCTCATATTCCCATTGGTCAGTGGTCGTTGATTTGACGTTTCGCCAGTAGTCTTCGCCAACCACAAACTTAAAGAGCGTGTTGTTGGTGGGAACTTTTGTTCCTTTGGCAGTTTTGGTAGTCGCATCAAACACACACTCGGCACCGTTGGCATACTGCCACGTACCCACCAAAAAAGCGTAAGGGTCGGGTGCGGGTTCTTTCTTTTTGCAACTGAACACTATTGCTATCATAATCATTAGAATGAACGGAAGTCGGAGAAGTGTTTTCATCGTTTTGAGCATCAGTAGAGGCTGCCGCCGCAGGTTTTGAGGTGGGGTTAAAACATAGTAACGTAGAACTGTAAACGTTTTTCGGAATAGCCCCTGCCTCGTAGTTGGGCAACACTCTGCCCAACAAAAAACGACCAAAAGGTAGAGAGGGATGAGAAGGGATTGTTTCGTGATTACGTTTAAAGTTTAAAAAATGGGGGTTCACTTTTTATAAGGAAACTTCTTCGCAGCTCTTTCCATCAATTTTTGGGCAAGTTCTTCTGGGCTGCGATAACTACTGTTCCAATCGTCATTTTGATAAGTCCATACCACTCGTTTTTCGGTGGCATTGTAGAGGGAAAGACTCAATGTCGCTTCACCCTGCTTAGGACTGAGGGCAAAATTTTCGGTTTGCCTCGCTATTAAATCCAATCCTCGCGAAATATTACGGTCGAGATTTTCTTTACGCTGGTACTTTCCTGTTAGGATACCATCTACTTGAAGGAGTTGGCAAAGTTCCGCTTTGGTCATAGAGCGGCCTTTTTCATAAACGATTCCATTGCGCATGAGGAGTGTGTTGGTATCGTCTATGTCTTGAAAATTGACACTAAACTCTTTTTTGCGCTCCATCATGTACTGAAATACGCCGCTTTGGTATTGAAGGCTTTCGCGCTCTTCCTGCTGACGGAGCATTTCGGGCGTTGTTTTTTTGATTTGCAGGTTTTTTTCGATGGTTACGTCGAAAGGCAGAATAGCATAGGTTTTGGCAGGTCCTTGGGTGGCAGGGGCGCTATTGCGGCTGCAACCTGCCAGAATAATAATACCAAAAGCGAAAAGAATAAAATAATTTTTCATGGTCATTGTATACGTTTAAAATGTTAGAGAATCCAGCCAAAGGCAATGCCCGGTACGGGAGCGTTGACCCGAAACATAAAGCCGCTGTAAGCAGTGTACCGATAACCCACGAGGGGCAGCACCAAGTATTGCCAATGCTCATTGGGCGTTCGATAAAGTTGTCCTGTTTGGGGGGTGGTTTCTGTACTGATTACCAACTTCTGTCCCCTTACACCTGTTAAGCCAAACTCCCACATGGCACGCCCCCTGCCTATGCCATAGGTAACGTAGTTTGGAATACTCATACCCACTGAAAGCGCTCTTGAAAGGGTAGCACCCACTCCACCTCCTATATTAGTGTATTGGTGGCGGTCGTCGAAACTGAAGTAATAGCTGTCGGTGAGGCGAAACGAACCGTGCAGCTGTGCCCCTACGCCCAACGTATTGCCTACCAAGTCGAGCGATAGCCCCATTCGCATTCGATGGGGTAATTCTTGGGTTTGGGCCAGCCGGTGAAACAGTACCCAACTGATGGAAAGGAAAAATATTTTCGTCCCGTTATTTAGTAGCGTTAACAATAAAAGCCCCGTAAGAAGCATCCGTAGCCGAAGTGATGCGCGGGAAAGTAGTGGTGCCAAAACCAAAAACTGCTGCCCATCCTAAGGCTTCCTGTGTCCTTTCTCTTGCGGTAGTGCCCATGATGATATTGTCAGACGTGAGGGTGAGTGCATTCCCGTTGAGCGTATAGTTGAAATTTACCACATCTTCGTTGGTGCTTTGATCCACAAATACCACTTTCTTCACCCCGTTTACATTTTCTTGGCGGTAATTGTAGGTAGCATTGCCCATCGTAACCGTGCCGGTACCAAAATCCAGTAAATCATTGGGGAAACGAGTCGTTGTGCCTCTCTGATTATACGAGCCGTTGGCGGTGTAGCGCAGTTCCAGTTGGATATTGTTCATTTTGTAAGTACCCAGCAATGGCCAAGCGGCTTCAACGGCTTTTTGGAAAAGGCCGCAGCTTGTGAGTGTGGTAGTGAGCAAAATTGCTATTAACGAAGCAGTATGAATAGGTCGAATGAAAGTCTTCATGATATTTTTTTATCTTGAAAAATGATTTAGTATAATTTTTCTAGGGTAGCTTCAAAAAAAGCAAACATGTTTTCTGGGTGCTCGGTATGTACATTGAGGCAAAGCTGCCATAAGCCACCTTCGGCAGGGAGTTTGCCCAAGACTACCGTAAAAATTTGGTATTCACCCTCGGTTGTCTCTATGTGTGTCACAATTCCCATTTGGTGCATATGAAACCATACCCGTGCGCTCGTGCCTGCTACTTCTTTGTACCGTTGGGTCTTGAAAATAGCTTGATAGCAACCATCTTCTGTTAAATCGAATAGAAAACAAGCTAACCCGCCACCTAAACAATGGTCAAAACAGTTGGGTGGATACGGCCCCCAGTGCGCTCGATTGAAAGCCGTGTAATATTCGCTGACGTTGCGTAATAACAAGTGAGATTGAGCCGAAACAGGATATTGTACACTTGACATGGCTACGGGTGTAGCTTTCTTCCCACACCCCTGCAAATCGGGCGTGAATTTCTCTGGTGTTTGCATGAGATTAAGTGTTTAAAGAAGATTTTATTAAAAAATAGTAGTTATTTGTACGGGTGATATCCCCTCAGCTATCAGTTGAACTTTGACAAATAGTTCATCTTGGTGCGGTTTGGGAATTCGGTGTGTGATTGGCGGAGGGCCAATGGGAATAAATTCTCTTAATGGATCTTCGTTCAATTTTGATTCAAGTACTAATTTCTCTTCTACAAAATCCATCTCAGTTGTTGTTGGAGTTAGGGCTTTCTGATATACAACTGAACCTACAATAGAAAGTGCCGATGTAGATAACGCGCCGTTTCCACCGCTAAAATCAAAATCGCCTATGGCGGTATCCCAGCGTATCCATGGAGGAAATTGGCGTGCGTCATCAACGTCTATGCCAGGTCTATCTGTGCCAAAAAGCGTTATTCGAGCCTGAAATTGATTTCCGATTTCCTCTGGTGCAAACTTGAATTTTGCCGATACTTTTATCTTTCTGCACGATTCTTGGTTGCTGTTCTGTACCTGATCATTACCGATGACCATAGATACATTTTCTACTTTTGCCATGATTATAAATGTGTAAGAAGTGAAAAATTGATTGGAGGTAAAACATTATTATTCCTCGCAGTTGAAATAAGAATAAGTCGTTTTGTAGGTGTTGTTAGTAACCCATGTACCAGTACTATTTCTGTAAGAGTATGTTTGAGATACTACCGTAGGATACCCTTTTCGATTCAAAACATATCCATAATTACTTTCGGACTCTTTGATAAAACTATTGTTCGCTTGCCTTTTGTAATACGTAGATTGTTTAATCAGGCCATTGGGTGAAATATTCTTTATTTCATCTGGAAAACCCTTGAAAAAATTGTTAGGAATCGCATTTAAAGGCTCTAAACCGTCTTGATAGGTGTATTCAATATATTCGGTTATTTTTCCTGTGTTATCATATTTTGTATATAAAGTGTTTCTACCCCTACTATCATAGTCATAGGTTTGATAGCTTCTGTCTCCTTGTATGATTCTGATAACACGCCCATTATCATACTGAAAGGGTTGGGTTATAGTGCCATTTTCATTTCTAAAAAAAGAAATCGGCATGCCATTATTATAGTTTCGTGTGATGGTATAGCGAGTAGTTTTATGTGTAGATTTCGACAGTTGTTGCTGGGCATCGTATTCATAGATGGCTTCTATATCGAAACTGCCCGCTGGATAGGTAATTTTTGATAGCAATCCATTCTTATATTCATACTTGATAGCCTTGCCGTCAGAGTGTATTTCTTCAGACAAAAATCCCTTTTTATCATAGTTATAGGTTATCGAACCACCATTGCCCGATAGTCGAATTAAATTGTATCGATTATCATATTCATAAGTAGTTTGGTAACTGCCATTTGTCAATAACTTACAAACTTTTTCGGGGGTAGGTTCTTTATCGCTGCAACTGTTGAAACCTACGGTTATGGTACAGAGCACAAACCATGTAATGAATTGATATAAAGGTGATTTCATTGTGGCAATAAGGTTACTTGATTAATTTTTAGATTTTTACGAAGTTCAAAAGTGAAAAAACTTAATCAGGAAGGTTGAAGGCTTTTTGAACGGTTTTATAGTCTTGCCAAAACTCGGCAGAGTAGCGACCGTTGCGTAGAATTGAGGCAGGGACAATAATTGCCCTCATTCCTACATCATATACGTTATCTATATTTCCTGTTGCGTTAAGTCTCCGTGCCCGTAAGTAAATGACGTTTTCGGATTCTCTGAAAAAGAAATTATAATGTCCCAGATATTCGGCGGAAATTCCTGAGGTATAATCATACGGTAAAGGAAGCCACCATACGCTATTCACGGTTATATAAACGGCTACAAATGAATTTTTTAAAGTGATTCCTGATGGCAAAATATACTTCGGACTACTACGATCAGTTCTATCAGATGCCTTTTGCCAAGTAACTTGTATTACATTAGCCGTGCCTGTTTCGCCTTTTGGGCCAGTGGCACCAGTATCGCCAGTGGCACCCTTTTCACCTTGTGGCCCAGGTTCTCCCTGCGGACCTTGGCATTGAGTAAATAAGAGACTACTGGTCAATAACATAGCAGCTACCGCTGTGCGGAAGATGGATTGTGTGTTCATTGTAATAAAGTGTTTAAACTGTTTCTATTTCGGTAAAGCCTGTGTTGATTTTAGGGCAAATACGGCAGGCATCTGCCCCGTCTTGCATAAACCAGCGGCAGCTGTCTCGGATACTACAAGCTGGTAATGTAAATTGGCTAAGTGGCTCAATGTGTGCTAATTGACGGGCGATGTCGAGTACCATACAATGATGACCCGACCAATTGGCGCATCCTTTGGCAGCGCACGGACTGGCAAACCGAAAGCGTTGGCCTAAGTCGCGGCCTTGCGAGGCAGTTTCGATGAAGGTTTCGTCTATCTCTATACGTTGAGAGAGTAAGTTCACTTCTCCATTCTGCTTTACTACGCCTAGTAGTACCGCGCCAGCCTTTGGCTCGGCACTGGGACAAGTGGCTTTTTGGTCGGGTTTCATGTTAAAGTTTGTATTCTTTGATAGGTACAACTGTAACTAACTCCGAAGGCAGACCTCGTGCAATGATTTCATTGACTCTTAGTACTTGGTCTTTTCTGATTTGTTTCATAAGCTTAAACCCGAACCACCATCTTTTATCAAAGGCAAATTCTTTTGAACCTAGACCAACACCCATTGTATCCATTGGCTTTAATGCGAATACCTCATTATTCTTCAAAAAGCCACTATCTAACTTCGCCAAAAACTGCATGGTTGCTTGCTGAATGGCTTTTTCGAGCTCTTGGGCTTGTGGCTCTGTTAGGTCTATTCCTCCCAAATTGACCTCAAATTTTGGTGACTGAATCATTGGTTGTTCTTTCATTTTAGTAAGTGTTTAAGGTTGGAAAAAATTATTTGATTACAATATTCATAAATCCCCCTCGGCTGAGTTCGTGGGGGTAGCCGGAAGAGCTACTGGTACTGGCATATTTGAGTTCTTTAAAATTACCTGATACCATGTTGTGGGTTTTGTCGTAGGCAGTGATTTGAATCATGCCACTTTCAGGAGTGAGTTTCCAATAGTTCGAACTTCCTCTAGACACCATCAAGTAACCCGTAGCTTCTGGAAAAAGATAAGGGTAGCGGCGGCGCGTGGTAAAAGTGTGCGTGCGCAAGTAAGTATTGCTCACCATGGGCACTTTAAGCGTATTGACAAAGTGAAAATTGTTGCGGTTTGTATAGCTGGCATTACTACCTCCTTGCACAATAGTGAGTGCTTTATTGCCTGTGGCTATTTGCTCTTCGAAAGCCTCTAACACATTATGATATCCCCCATCGTGGGTGTAAATAGTGGCATCTTGCGCACTTTTTACATCTACATAATTGGCCCAAGCCGATGATACAATCACGGTATATTCTTTTGAAGAGCCATCTTCAGCTATGATGTTAAATTTTTGTGGCTTGGAATAGTCTTGTGTGTTAGGCGTGGGGGTTATGTTCAAGCCGTTATGAGAAATAGTAGGCCGCAGTTGCCAGCCTTGCGGCCGCCACAGTGCTTTGACATGAATCAAGCCTTTGGTATGATCAATGTCCACTACGTCGGAATTTCCACCAAAACTAAAAGCGGTAATTTCTTTAGTGGTTTTTTTTACGACAGGTGTTACGGTGAGTTCATCGCTGCCTTCACCACAACCTGTTATGGTGAAAAGTATAGGCCCTATCAAAAAAAGACAAATAAAATGTAGGGTTTTCATTATTGTAAGATAGTTTTAAGCGTTTGATTTTTAGAGTTATTCAGGGCTGAATAACGCCCGAGAATATGAGGATATGATGATAACTGTGTTGTTTGGGGGCTACTTACTTTCCGGCGTCAGTGAGTAGGCTGTGATCATTAGTACCACAGCCTGGCAGTAATAAACGTGCCGTTAGTACAGGAAGAAAAGACAATTTTTTCATGGTAAAAGTGTTTTTTGTTTAGTCGAAAAATCAGTTTTGGAGAGAAAGAAACAACCTCAATGTTTTTTTGATTAACTGAATTAGTTGATTTCAATCGTTTGAAACAGGCGTCTTCGATTTCAATACTAAGTTATACGTTGACTGGCAGCCACGTCCACTCTCATGGAGTAAGTGGCAGGTTTTAGGAAGCCGGTAGCCGTTATTGGGGCGTGAATGGCATGGGCTGCGGGACTTTTTATAAGAAAATTTGATGAATTGCCATTTTTGAAAAACTGCACAAGGCTACTGCGTTGCAATACACTTCCACACCGTCCCGTTGTAATATTTCACGCAATTGACATTCAGGTCATAGACAATCATCCCTTTTTGGGGCGCGGCAATCTGCCCGATGTCGTTGGTGGTGAGCTGCGGTAAGTTTAACAGGTTAGGTAAATACACCACCGACTTGATCGACGTGAGCGGTACAGTGCCGTTACCAAACGCAAAGCGTTGCCCGTTGTTGGGAGCATTGAGCTGAAAAGTAGCCTGGTAGGGGTTGCTGCCCGTGGCGCCTATGTCGGTACCAAAGGTCTGCCATGAGGGGAAGCCGGAACCGGTCAATAAATAGTAGAGACGGATGCCGTTGCGGGTAAAGCCGGACTTTTCGTATGTACCGGTCCAACTGACCGTGGCCGTAGGAATTCCAAACGGGCTTGACGCGCTCTTACGGAGCAGGAATTCGAGCGTTAGGCCCGGAGTTGGGGTAGGTGTGAAATTGTTGGAGAGCGAGATTCCCGCCTCCATGTCACTCGGCCCCGTGGGGCTGTTCATCGTGATGGGCAGGTAGTCATTTTCAGTACCTAACGGGAATAACGCATTCGTTTGGGCAGGAATACCTTGGAGTGCCAGCGAACCTACAATGTAACGGGTGGCGTCATAGTCCGCAACGGTGTTTGCCGAAACGCTCCCTTTGATTTTTCCTCTGACAAAAACCAGATTCCCGGTAATGAGATTGCCCTCAATGCCGTTTGGATTATCCATGTAGACGGTTCCGTTGGGCACTTCCAGGTTGTTGATTTGTTGCGTAGCCGTGGGAGTATGCGTGCTGTTTCCAAAACGTACACTGCTGTTGAGGCCCAACCCAATAGGCCGGTTTGATTCCAAATCAATGTCACTCAAAAGAATCAATTCATGGTTATCTTTTACTTTTATCCCGGTACTGACCGTCTGAGAGGTGACTTTGCCTGCTACAATGACCTGATTCGTGGACGAACCGAAGCGTACGTAGTCAAAGTAGGTGTCTAACAGTATTTTGTCGTAAGCGGCGCATTCGGCTATGATAGGCTGTGTAGTATTGAAGTGGGGCGTTGTAAAAAACACTTCCGTCCCGGCAGGCATGGCTACCGCCGACGAAAACGTGGGTGTGGTGTAAGCAGGGTCGCCTTTGTGGCGATACACGGTGATCTGTCCTTGATTGGATGTCAGTTGTGCGCCAGATTCAATAGTGAAAACAGGAACTCCTGCGGCCACGTTGGTCGCTCCGCCTGCACTGATGCCTCTTGCCAGAATTTTGGCGGAGTAGCGCAGGGGAAAGCAGCAGTTGTCGAGTTGGCCCATTAAGTTCAACGCGCCGGTTGCATTGATGGATACATTGCCATGAACGGTGATGACCGAGGCATTATCCCACGTACTGCCTCCGTTGATGGTTATGCTGCCGTCAGCAATCAGCGCACCATTGTTGACAATCAACTCCGAAGGGTGGTTCAGCACCAGACTTGCTCCGTTGTTGACATGGAGGTTGCGGACATTGGCGGTGGATTGAACGCTGACGGTATGGCTGTTTAGAATAGTCGTGGGTGTCGTAGCCGAAGGTACTACTCCCCCCACCCACGTAGTGGTCTGCTCCCACGGCCCGCTCTGAGCCGATACAATAGGGCTGACCAAAGGCGTGCTTTTGACCGTAAAATCAGTGGGGGTGACCGAAGACAGTTGAAAGGTTCCACCTACTGCATACATTGGCCCTCCCGCTGCGTTTTGTCCGCCCGTAAGGTTAGCGTTACTGCTGATGTTGTGTCCGTAGCAATCCGTACGGTCGAAAGCACTGTTTTCGTAGCCCTGAAGCCACTTGAAAGTGGCAGAGTACGTTCCGAACGTTGACGTTTCTTTGGTAATCCTCCATTTTTTAGTGAGGGAGTTGGTCCCCTGTGTATTATCTTCAATGACCTGTACCGAAGTATTGACGTTGGAGTTAGTTGAAAAACCCAGCACAATGGGGGCGTAGCCCGTTATACTCCCTACGGGATATTCAAACGTACTGATATTCATGGTTTTGGAGACTTTGGCGGTGCCCTGCGTGACGATGTACGCATTTTCAGAAGCGCCTGTCACAGGATTGGCCAATGTCAGGCCGGTGATGGCAGTACCTAAGAAAAGTTTGCCCTGATTGAATGTAAGCGTACCCGATATGTCCATTCGGGTAGCGGTAAAATTGCCTGTAAAAAGTACGCCCGCTGGGTGGGTGTTGTTAATGTAAAGATTTGTGACCGAATAGAATGCTTTGTTGGTAGCGGTGATGATTTGGGCATTGGTGGCGGCCTGTGCAGCACTGCCAAAACGAAGGGTGGGGAATGCTATTTCGGCAGAACTGTAAAACGTATTGACGTTGCCATAAAAAATGATCTCATTGGCAGTACTCCAAGGCAAGATATACCCGTAATGGGTAAGATTTCCCTGTACTTGCACAGGCGTAAGTTGTCCATTGACCATCCCACCCGCCAATCGGCACGGGCTTTCGGGTGTTTCAAGATGGCCTACTATGGGCAGTTCGGCATTGATAGTGATGGGGTCGGCTAAGGTGGCGTAAGGATTGGTGAATTTGATGGTGTTATTAACTCCCAATACCAAATCTCCTTTGGCTTTCATCATTAGTTGAGTGGGATCTACATGCGCTTGATTGAACTCAAAAGTGCCGCCTGTTATGTTCACGTTGGCGTTGTCTAAAGGGGTCATATCCAGCCACGTTCCCGCCACAGGCGAACCAGTCCAAGTAGTAAAACGTAACAGCGCATTGCCCGACATAGTGAAGGAGGCATTGGGCCCAAAGGTCATCTGATGTGTACCCATCTGCTTGGCATTGTGCAGCAAATGCCCCTCTACGTGTATGCGGCGCGTAACCAAACCACCACCGGCAATATTAACAAACGTGAGTGTAGCCCCTTGTTGGATGGTGAGGAATTGGGCCTCTGAGGGTTGGGCACCTGAGGAGGCATCTACCGTCACGGTATGGCCGTTGAGGATGGTCACATCATCCGTATAAGTAGGTACGACTCCGCCTGCCCATGTAGAAGGCGAACTCCAAAGACCGGATTGGGCAGAGTTGATTGCGTGGCTGCCAATGGCCACTGACAGACCCAATAAAAAATATAAAAGTCTCATGTTATCAATGGTTTAGCTGTTATTGATCGGTCAAACATTTCCAGTCCATTCCATTGTAAATCTTCACACAGTTGTTGGTCAAGTCATAGACCAACATTCCTTTTTGAGGAGAAGTGATGGCGGTAATATCGGCAGCAGTCAGTTGTGGTAAGCTAAGGGCGGTAGGCAATACGACGGTGGCTTTGACCGAACTTGGCCCAGACGTGACGCAGTCGCCCGTTAGGGTAAGCGCCTCAGTACCTCCGCTTAATTTGGTCCATGTGCCCGTGCAGGGAGGCTTGGTGGAATTGTTGGTGAGGGTATAATAAATGGTTGTAGTAGGAGTACTGCAACCATTACAAATCACCCGGCCTATCTTCCAATGACCACTATTGCGGTAGATCTGGTATTGGCCCGTGGCACTAAATACCGCATCGGCCGTAAAATAAGAATCGGTACCGGAGTCTTTTACCTCAATTGGGGTGTATTGAAAACTCCCCGAATTATTAAGTGTGTAGGTGGCATTGGCCGCCGCCGGGGTAGTAGCAGCGGTACCCGATAGTGTCACGGTTTGGGCGGACAATAAAGCGCCAAAAGCCCCCGTAAAGCATAATGTCAGCAATAGCTTTTTCATAGTGATTGTATTGGTTTATAAATAAAAACTTAGCGTATCGGGTGTGTTGCTGGGGATTGCAGTTTTGACCGTCTACGCATTTCCTGCGCCCTGCGGCGGGATACTTCAAACTTTTCGCCCGAAGTGAGATAGACATAGCGCTGATGGCGACGTAAAAAAACGCTTCGCAGATACGTGGGGTTGATGGCGTGGCTTTTGCTGATGCGCATCAGGGTCCCTTCGGGCATGCGCTCCAGCATATAGCCGATGGTTTTGGAAAACAGGAGTTTCCTGCCGTCGGTCAGTAGCACATGGGTATAGTTGCGGTCGCCTTCCAAACGTAAAATTTCATCTGGTAGAAGGTGAATAAATCCTGAACAATCCCGAAGAATAATACAATTTTCCATGATGATTTTTCATAAAAACGATTCAGAATACTTAGTCGTTGGATAGATAAATCCAGCAAACAACTGTTCTTCTTTATTCAAAGCGAGGGGAATAATAACGGTTAAGCTACGCATCAATCGGCCGCCAATTCCACTGAAAGGGCGCGAGTGGAGGGTTTTGATACGTAAGTTGTGGGCTTTAGTAAGTAAACGACTGCTCCTGAAAATCCTGAGCGCTAAAATGACCGTCGGTCCCTTACTCACTTTTTCTGCTGTTGGCACCAATTATCATGCACTTGAGCGCGTAATACTTGGAAGATGACCTTAATACTATCTATCTTGGTAGAAGAATAGTGTGCGATTAAACCTAAACGGATTGTACCTTTTTATCAGGATATATTGTTTAACTATCTTATTAAGTTGGACGGCGTGCGCCCAACAGGTTGAGATTTTGCAATTGCCCCCCGAAAAGGTCATTACGAATGAGCCCTACCTGCGCTTTGATCCGTTTGTGATCGAGAGTGACATCGTCAAAAAGGCCTATTCCAAAGAGATGAGAGTGCAGGATCATCAGGGTTATTTGTGGTTTGTGGCCGACAATCAGTCACTGATTCGCTACGATGGGCATTATGCCAAAACCTACGACTCTACGCGGTATTATGGGATCAACATGACTTCCAATCATGTTGTATGGTCGATGACTGATGCAGGAATGGCGATTTTTGATACCCTCACCGAGAAATTTAATTCTTATCCTACACCGCTCATTAAGAATTATGTGCTTTGGGGTGAAGCGTCAAATGCCGATGGGAAAATATATATTTTATTTCCTGCTGTGGACAATAATATCCGTGCCCCTTTTTTTGAGTTTGACACCAAAACCAACCGGTTTAAGCACATCAAACTACCGCCCGTTATCAATGGCTATACCAACCGTTACGAGCCTGATACCGGAGCTTTGGTGCTCATCAAACCAATGTCGGTAGATGCACTCGGGCGCGTATGGGGGCAGGTATCTCATGCCTCCGATACCAATCACGGAATATCGTCTTTGGGGTATTATGATCCTGTCCGCCATCAACTTGTTTGGTACAACTTGGCCGGAAATTATAATCCCGAAGTTAGGGGCCGCAAAGAGAAGCATCAGGAGTTAAGTATTAATTCAATCGTTCCCGAGGCCAATGGCCGATATATTTGGTTGGGAGGATGGATTCATTTGGGACTGCTTCGTTTTGATACGCACACGCTCCGCTGGAAGCAGTATTATTTTCCAGCATTAAAGTCCAATCAACTATTTGTACTCCAGCCTTTTCAAAAAGATAAGTTCATCTTTCACACCGATGATGGAATTAAAGTTTTTGATAAACAGACCGAAACCCTGCACGAATACCCCCACATTCCGGATGATCAATTTTCGCCTCCGTCCAACGTTAATTCCTTTTTTTTGGGAAGGCGTAATACCGTTTGGATGGGTAAACACATCGCCGTTGGCGATGCGGCCGTTGCGTATTTGAGTCCTGATGTTCAGGTGTTGCGCGCGGTTCCTCAAAAAATACAGAAAGAACGGTTCCGAATATTCTGTCAATACCAAAATCAATTGTATTTCACCTATCAAACACCACGGGGATTTGTATTGGCGAGTTATAACGAACAAAACGGGCAATTGACGGAGATGCTCCAACAACCCGCTCCTTCTCAACCCGAACAGCACTTCAATATGGCTTTGGCCGACAGCCTCCATCAGGTGATTTGGTTTGTGGGGAAGATAGACGGAGGAAGCATTTGGCAGTGGGATTTGCGCCGCAAACGCATGATAAAAGTGCAGGCCTCCATCCAAAATTCCCCTTTACGGACAGACCAACTCTACGATATTATGTCCATTGCCCAAGATAAAGAAGGGAACGTTTGGATACCCATTACGCAAACTACCTCCACTACCGAAGGCTCACTGGTCAAATACGATGCCCACCGTAAAACGTTTATGAATATCGTCAGTATTCAGCCGCTGGTAGAAAACCAGCGGCTGAGGTCAGTAATGGTCGACAGCCGAGGTATGGTGTGGCTGGGAAATTGGGACGATAACCTGATTCGTTGGTTTGACCCAAAAACCAACAAGCTGACCATCAAAGACGACATCAATAAAACAACCGTAGAGACAAATATTGCCATCAATAAAATGGTGGAAGACCCTAAGCGAGGGGTAATTTGGATTGCCGCCACCAGGCATGGACTTTGGAAATATACTCCGCTCACCAATAAATGGCAACGAATGCCTTTGGACAAAAATGATGTGATTGTAAATATTATGATCACAAATGATGGAACACTTTGGCTAAAAAGCGACAATGCCCTCATTAGATATAACCCTGAAACGGGGGCTGCTAAATACCTGGGAGCAGAATATGATTTGAATCAATTTTTGAACGGATCTTTTAT
This sequence comes from Runella rosea, assembly GCF_003325355.1. Classification (GTDB taxonomy): domain Bacteria; phylum Bacteroidota; class Bacteroidia; order Cytophagales; family Spirosomataceae; genus Runella; species Runella rosea. Next base: position 3,195,114 of record NZ_CP030850.1, on the reverse strand, counting down.
CAAAGGAAAAGGTGATGAACTGTTTTTTGGCCGATTTCGATTTTATCCCCACGAAATCAAGGATGTTACGCTCAAACCACGCGTGGTATTCAGCTTTATCAAAGTGTTCAATCATGAATTGAGGCTTCCGCAAAACCTCAATTCCGTCACTGAAATTACCCTGCGGCACGACCAAAGCTTTTTCACCGTAGGGTTTTCGGCGCTGTCGTACATCCAGCACCAAAAAAATCAATATGCCTATCGACTGGTAGACTTTTCAAATGATTGGATTTTATGTGGTAACACCCCCTTAGCGGCCTTCACCAACGTGCCTCCGGGCGAATATGAACTCCAAGTCAAAGGGTCAAATTATGACGGTGTTTGGTCGGATGTACGCTCATTAAAAATCATCATTTTACCACCTTTTTGGCAAACATGGTGGTTCAGGGGGTTGCTGCTCGCGTTGGGGTTGGCAGTGGTCTATACCATGTATCGCTACCGCTTGGAACAACAAACGCTCAAAAGCCGCCTGCAAGCCGAGGAAGCCCTGCGCAAACAGCGTGAAGCGGAGTACAAACAGCGCATTGCCCAAACCGAAATTTCGGCCCTACGCGCGCAGATGAACCCTCACTTTATCTTCAACTGTCTCAATTCGATTCAATACTTTACGGCCAACAACGAAGCAGATACAGCTTCTGAGTACCTGTCTAAGTTTTCCCGACTGATACGACTCGTGCTCGAAAACTCACGCTCGGAGAAAGTGACGCTGACCAACGAACTCGAAACCCTGCGGCTATACATTGAGATGGAAGCTATGCGGTTTCAGCAAAAAGTGCATTATGAAATCAACGTTGCCTCTGATGTAGATACTGACACGATTCAAATTCCGCCGCTGTTGGTGCAGCCCTTCGTCGAAAATGCCATCTGGCACGGATTGATGCACAAAGAAGCAGGCGGACAGGTGATCATTGCGGTGACACAACCGCAGGAAAATGTGCTTCGCATTGCCATCACCGACGACGGTGTGGGGCGTGAAAAAGCAGCCGAATACAAGAGCAAATCTGCGACTAAACATAAATCCTTTGGCATGAAAGTAACCACGGAGCGTATCGAACTCATCAATCAACTGTATCAAACCAATACCAACGTGAAAATCAATGATTTGAAAGACGATTGGGGAATAGCTGCTGGCACAGAAGTAGTGGTGAAAATTCCTATTTAGTGACCGCTTACTCAAAAAAGCTGCCATTCGCTCCCAAAGTAAGACAGTTGGCGCACCTTCGATTGTAAAACTTAAGACAAAATGTTATCCTCGCGGAGAAGGAATCCGACATAGCTATTTATAAGCTTATTTGGAGTTTTACCAACGTTTCAGTGGCAAACTGCTTTATACTTTTGTAATCTATATAATACTTTGAAAATTAGCTACTTATGTACGTTGATGCTATTGGCTTGTTTGGGCGTATTTGCTCAATCAGGAATGCTGACTAAACAAATAAGGTCGCTGGAAAAATTGCCTGTTTCCTACACCAGGGATACTCAACTTGTGGTGTCTTATTGTCGGCTGGCGCATCTTTATCAATTCAAGAATGTTGATTCGGTGGCTACGTATGCCCAAAAAGCACTTTCTCTTTCTGAGGCCCGCGATTGGCCAAAAGGCCGGATTCTGGCGTTTCACGAACAGAGTAATTATTTGGTTTTTGACGGGCGTTACCATAATGTTATGGACATTTCTCGGCAGGCGCTTACGTTGGCACAATCCATCCAGTGGCCCCTGCACGAAGCCCACGCCTACCGTTTTATGGGTGATTGCCACGCCGAATTTAAGCAATGGGATTCGGCGCAGGTATATTATGATAAGGCGGTGGTGATTTTTAAAAAACTGAAAAATGATAGCATGATTGTGCGATGTAAGGTCAATTTGGGCGACCTGTATCGTGGTAAATCAAATTTTAGGATCGCCGAGCGTTATTATCAATCGGCCTTGCAGGATTATCATCGTACATATTCTGATTTTGGCATAGGCTTGGTCAATTGGAGCCAAGGCTATCTGCACGTCATGCAAGATGAACTAGATTCGGCGTTGGCTCATTTTCAGAAAGTGGAAAAAATAGCCCATAAATTAGACAACGTATTTGCGCAAGCGGCTATTTATAACGAAATGGCGGGTCTTCAACTCCGCAGGGAGAATTTTGCGGAAGCGCTACGGCTTGCTCAATTGGCCATGGATTACTCTCAGAGGTACCATTCCAATCAACAGATTTTCTGGGCATCTTTTATAACGACCCAAGCTTATAAGGGTCTTGGAAACTATAAAGAGGGGTTGCGTTTTTCAGAGCTTGCGCTCAATCAGCGCGATTCTATGTATTATGAAACGTTTGAAAGCCGCCTCAATCTTTATAAATCCCAATATGAAAAAGATTTGGCCTTGCAAAAACAGGCCAATGAGGTGCAGAACAGAAACCGCCAGTTTTGGATTATGGGGGGATTTTTGGGGGCATTAATTATTATTTTGTTGTATCGAAACAGCTTATTGTCCCAACGAAGGGAAAAACAGGATGCTGAGTACCAGCAACGGATTGCCCAAACCGAAATTTCGGCGCTGCGTGCGCAGATGAATCCACATTTTATTTTCAACTGCCTTAATTCGATTCAATACTATACAGCGCGCAATGAAGCGGATAAGGCGTCTGAATACTTGACCAAATTTTCTCGACTGATACGACTCGTGCTCGAAAACTCGCGTTCAGAAAAAGTGACGTTGTTTAATGAGCTCGAAACCCTGCGTCTGTACATCGAAATGGAAGCTATGCGTTTTCAGCAAAAAGTACAGTATCAAATCAATGTATCCACCAACCTTGACCTGGATTCCATCCAGATTCCACCTTTATTGATTCAGCCATTTGTTGAAAATGCCATTTGGCATGGACTAATGCACAAAGAACAAGGAGGTACCGTAACGATTGATATTCGACAACCTGCTGATACCCTTCTACATATCAAAGTAATTGATGATGGAGTGGGCAGAGAGAAGGCCGCCGAATTTAAAAGTAAATCCGTGACCCGACAAAAATCCTTTGGCATGAAGGTGACATCGGAGCGAATCGACCTCATCAATCAATTGTATCAAACCAATACAAGGGTCGAAATTTTAGATTTAGTGAATGCCGATGGGCAAGCCACGGGTACCAAAGTTATTATTAAAATTCCCATTTAATTCCCACTGTTATGCTAAGTGCTGTAATTATTGATGATGAACCCAATGCTGTCAATTTATTGGCTCTACGGTTATCCCAACATTGTCCTCAAATTGACGTAGTTGCGACCTGTACGGGTAGCATTCAAGGCGTTGAAGCCATTAAAATACATCGTCCTGAAATCCTGTTTTTAGACATTGAAATGCCACAAATGAATGGCTTTCAGGTATTGGAAGCGGTGGGAGATATTGCTTTTTCGCTCGTTTTTGTCACGGCATACGACCGCTTTGCGCTCAAGGCGTTTAAGTACAGTGCCTTGGATTATTTGCTCAAACCGATTGATACGCAGGAGCTGATTGCTACGATCCAAAAAATCGAAAAGCAACATCAGACCAGTCCCCAACAAATTCAATATTTGCAGCAACAGCTCACTGGTACGGCTAAAGTCTTGCCCGACCGTCTGGCCTTACCGTACCAAAACGGCGTCACGTTTGTGGCCGTACACAACATTCTGTATTGTGAATCCGACGATAAATATACCCGTTTTTACTTGTCTGATGGGCAGGATTATCTAGTCACAAAAACCCTACGAGAGATTCAAGAATTGTTGGAAGAAAGGGATTTTTTGCGGGTACATCGTCAGTACTTGATCAACCTAAACCGAATCAAAAAATTTGTCAGGGGTGAAGGGAATTACATCGTGATGGATAATAACCAAAGTATTCCAGTTTCGAGAGGGCAGAAAGACCGTTTGATGGAACGATTTGGCTGGTTGTGATAAAAGCAAGGTAGATTGGGCGTTAAAACCGATTTTTGACCTCAAAAACAAGTATGTATGCTTCTTGGAGTTCTTACTAGGGGTAGAAGTAATTCAAACCCTTGACAAATGAAACATATCCCTTTTTCACGACGGAAATTTCTAAAAACGGCGGCCTTAGGTACGGCGGCGGTAGGAATTCCGACCATTATTCCTGCCCATGCATTTGGGGCCAATGACCGCGTGCGCGTGGCGGTAATTGGGGTAAACGGTCGCGGTAAAGACCATATTTCTGGTTTCTCAAAACTAGAAAATGTAGAAGTAGCTACCCTTTGCGACGTTGACAACGTTGTGCTTCAGGAACGCGCGGCCGACTTTGAGAAGAACCATAAAAAGAAAGTAAAAACGGAACAAGATTTACGGAAGGTCTACGAAGATAAAGACATTGATGCCGTGAGTATTGCCACGCCCAACCATTGGCACGCGTTGGCGGCCATTTGGGCGTGTCAGGCGGGCAAGGATGTCTACGTAGAAAAACCTGCCTGTCATAATATTTACGAAGGTCGTAAACTGGTCGAAGCCGCTACTAAATACAATCGTATTGTACAGCACGGCGTGCAGTTGCGCAGCTCGGTCGCCATTCAGGAGGCCATTAAACACCTGCGCGACGGCCTCATTGGAAATGTATACATGGCCCGGGCGTTGATATTCAAATGGCGGCCTGATATTGGTAATCAGGGCCCATCGGCAGTACCTGCGGGCCTGAACTGGGACTTATGGCAGGGACCAGCGCAAGCCCGTGAGTTCTCTAAAAACTACGTACATTACAACTGGCATTGGTTTTGGGAATACGGCAACGGTGACATCGGCAACCAAGGTATCCACGAAACCGACCTCGCCATGTGGGGACTCAACGTAGGGTTGCCCGAAGAGATTACTTCTACGGGCGGCAAATTCCTTTGGAACGACTGCAAAGAAACGCCCGAGACGCTCACGTCGAGTTATATTTATCCCAAACAGAAAAAAATCATTGAAGTAGAAGTGCGCCCTTGGATGACCAACAAGGAAGACGGCGTGGAAGTAGGAAACCTTTTTTACGGCGACAAAGGCTACATGGTTATCAATGGCTACAACGATTATAAAACCTATCTTGGCAGGGAGCGTACTCCTGGCCCAGCCCGAAAAGAAGGCGGCGACCATTACAAAAACTTTGTAGATGCGGTGCGGGCACAGGACAAAAAACTCTTGAACGGTCCCGTAGAAACGGCCCACATGGCGGCTTCGCTGGCGCATTTGGGCAATATCTCGTATCGACTGGGGCGCACGCTCAAGTTTGACCCCGAAAAAGAAACATTCATCGGCGACAAACAAGCCAACACGATGCTCACCCGCAAATACCGCGCACCGTTTGTTGTACCTGATAAAGTATAAATCTCAACCACAGAGGAATGGAGAACCACAGAGATACTTTTTTTAACTCTGTGTTCCTCAGTTTCTCTGTGGTTTAATTTTTTGCGCTTAAAAATAATTTTTATGACCAAATCTTCCGATTTTAAGCTTCTTCTTCAAGTGCCCGTTTTGGTAGCCGCCCTGGGCTATTTGGTAGATATGTACGATTTGTTTTTGTTTAGTGTGGTGCGCGTGCCCAGCCTCAAAGCCATTGGCGTAACGGGTGACCAACTCTTGCCAGAAGGTGTTTTTTTACTCAATATGCAGTTGGCTGGATTGTTGATTGGCGGCGTGCTATGGGGGATTTTGGGGGATAAAAAAGGCCGACTTTCTGTGCTTTTTGGTTCAATTTTACTCTATTCTTTAGCCAATATCGCCAACGGACTCATCACCAGCGTGCCTCAATACGCGGTTTTGCGCTTTATTGCGGGTGTGGGTTTAGCGGGAGAATTAGGCGCAGGAATCACCCTTGTCGCTGAGGTTTTGCCCAAGCATTTGCGCGGGTACGGTTCGGTGCTGGTAGCAACGATGGGTGTTTTGGGTGGCGTACTGGCCTATTTTGTAGCTGATTTGTTCGAATGGCGCATGTCATACTACGTAGGCGGCGGTTTAGGGCTTTTATTATTGGTGTTGCGGGTCAACGTATTTGAATCGGGCTTATTTGTTAATCTCCGAAATAAAGATGTGAAGCGCGGTAATATCGGAATGCTCTTTACTCCGCAACGCTTGAAGAAATATTTGTTGGCAATCGTCGTCGGGGTGCCGTTGTGGTTTGTGGTGGGCATTTTGATTACTTTTTCACCTGAATTCGGTATAAGTCACGGCTTAGCAGACCCCATCATTGCGGGCAAAGCCGTTATGCTGGCCTTTACGGGACAAACATTCGGGGATATTGTGAGCGGCTTTTTGAGTCAGCGCCTACAAAGTCGGAAAAAAGCGATTCGCATTTTTCTGTTGATGTCATTCTCGTTCATGATTATTTACCTGATGGCTCCCATCCAAAACACGACGCAATTTTATATCCTTTGCGCCTGTTTAGGGTTTTGTAATGGCTATTGGACGTTGTTTATTATTCTGGCGGCCGAACTTTTCGGAACCAACCTCCGGGCTACGGTGGCTACTTCTGTGCCCAACTTCGTGCGCGGTGCTACCATTCCGTTAGCGGCGTCTTTTGTATACCTAAAACCTTCTTTGGGGGTAATAAACGGGGCGCTATTGATTGGGACAGTGGTAGTGGTTATTTCGTTGATTTGCCTTCAGTCGTTAGAAGAAACTTTTACCAAAGATATGAACTATGTGGAAGAGTAGATAGACGTTTGTCCAACCTCTTTATTTGCAACAATTAACCTGATTTTTATGAAAAAGCATTTGATTTATTTGTGTATCCTGACGAGTTTTTTGTCAACGGCCTACGCGCAACGTTTCGGAAAATTGCTAAAGGATACCCCTGGGGCGGTTTCGTATACGTTTCGGAATGAATTCAGTAAAGATGTGCCTGGTACCTTGGATAAAGTGAAGGCCATGGGTATTACTAACATTGAATTTTCCAATTTGTTTGGTAAAACAGCGGCCGAACTTCGGGCTTTACTGGATGAGCGCGGAATGCGTTGCAGCAGCCTCGGTGTAAGCTTTGCCGACCTGAACGATAAAACCGAAACCGTGGTTCAGAATGCCAAAACCTTGGGCGCTGAATTTGTACGGATTGGTTCAGTACCACACAAAGGGCCGATGGATGAGGCATTGGCCAAAAAAACGGTAGAAGATTTCAACCGTTTTGGGCAAAAGCTCAAAGAGAACGGGCTGACTTTCTGTTACCATAACCACGGGTTTGAGTTTGAGCCTTACGAAAAGGGGACGTATTTTGACTACATCGTTCAGAACACCAATCCTGATGCGGTCTTTTTTGAAATGGATGTAGTATGGATGCACCTGCCTGGTCAGAATCCTGCTGAGATGCTCAAAAAATATCCCAAGCGGTTTAAATTAATTCACCTGAAAGACTTGAAAATCGGGGTGCCAAAAAGTACTTCTGGCAGTACACCCAACGAAAACTGCGTGGTGCTCGGTACGGGCCAAATCAATTACCCAGAGATTTTGAAAGCGGCCAAAAAATCGTCTATTAAGTATTTTTACATCGAAGACGAAAACCTAGGTGCCATGCAGCAAGTGCCTCAAAGCATGGCTTATTTGAAGAGCCTTTAAGTAGCTAATTTCCTTTTCGACATAATTTATTACCTTACCGTAGATTTCCATAAAATTTTCGGTAAGGTTTTGTCGTTTTTAGGTAGAACTCAATGGTCTGACCTGTTTTTTAAAAATAGTATTGAATTGATTACAACGTTTTTACGAAAAACTGCGTAAACATCTTTATCCAAAACAGGTTAAGATTAGGCACGAGATTTGAGGTAGGAGGAGTCAAATGAAACCCATGAGAAAAAAGCTGCACATATTTCTTTCATTACTTGGAGGATGGATGCTGGTGTTGCTGTCTATCGGTACTGCGCACGCACAGCTAGAGCCTTTTAAGGTTTCTGGAAAATTATGTATTCCTGATCAGGAATGCCTTGCTGATTCAACGGTTTTTACGGATACGCTGGCCACGTCAACGGCATGGAGCTGGGATTTTGGAGATGGAAGCGGCATTATTACTTCCACCAAAAACAGCATCAAGCACCTTTTTCAGACGCCAGGCATGAAGCTCATCACGCTGACCCGGACGGTGGCGGGTGTACCCGAAACGGTTACCCGAACCGTTAACGTTGGGGTGCCGCCGCCCGCTTTTCCCAATTGGCGTCGTGATACCATGATTTGTAAGGAGGATTTAGGTAAATTGGTGCTGAATCCGTATCCTTCCAACGCCCCGAATGGAGCCAAATACATGTGGTTCCCGAAAGGAGATACCACCCAAACCTTACGCGTCGATAGTTCGGGCTGCTACTCGGTAGAAGTAACCTCCGAAAGCGGCTGTACGTATGAGGATAAAATTACGGTAAAAGTCTGTTTGGAACAATCCAATCAGGAAGGGGCCAAATGGTATTTCGGAAACAACGCGGGTCTTGATTTTTCGGGCGGGAGTCCACAACCGCTCACCGACGGCCAAATCAAAACCCCCGAAGGCACTTCGTCTATTTCTAATTCCAAAGGACAATTGCTTTTTTACACCGATGGCGTCAAGATATTTGATAAAAACGGGGTCGTTATGCCTTCCAAAGATACGGCGGCGCTGGCGGGAAGCCCTAATTCCACTCAATCGGCACTGATTGTACCCAAGCCTACCTGTCGAGGTTGCGAATACTTGTATTACGTCTTCACAACTTCCGAAATCAACGGACAAAAAAAGTTTAGTTATAGTTTGGTAGATATGCGCCGCAATGGCGGCAAAGGTGAAGTGGTAGAAACCAATAACCTTTTGAACGATAATACCACCGAGCGGATTGCTTCGGTCAGAAACGACCGAGATTCTACGTATTGGATTGTGTCGCACGATTATGATAGCAATGTTTTTCGGGTATATCACGCCACCAAAGCGGGATTGGAAGGGCCGTTTCAGTATGCTTTAGGAGCGGTTCAGGATACGGTTTCCAAAGGAGAAGGCTACATGAAATTTTCTCCCGCCGACAGTACTGGAATGCGTCGGTTGGCGGTGGTGGTGCCAGGGCCTCCCCGCAACCTTGTCGAAATTTACAATTTTAGCGATTCGTCGGGGCGGCTGTCTGGGCCGCAAACGATTGATTTGGGGCCTGCCCCGCCCAAAGCCTACGGGGTAGAGTTTTCGCCAGATGGCACGAAAATGTACGTGTCGTTGCAAAAAGGAGATGCGCCAGGTGATACCACTCTTTCCCGATTATGGCAGTACGACATCAGTTTGGGCGATTCGGCGCGGATTGCCGATTCCAAAATATTGATTGACAGTTCGGCCACGCAAGTGTACGGAGCTCTTCAGGTAGGGTCGGACGGTAGAATCTATCTGGCCATCAAAGACAGCCAATATTTAGGGGTTATCAACGAACCCGACGAAGACTCGCAGGATGAAGTAAGATTTGTGAAAGACGGTATATTTTTGGGTGGAAGCACAAGTCAGTTAGGATTGCCCAACTTTGTCCAAAACTTTACCAACGAATCCTCTGGCCCAGGTTTTACCTATTCGGATACCTGTTCCAATCAAGCCACTAATTTTCAGGCGTCCCCGCTTTGCGACCCTATCAAAGACAGTTATACGTGGAATTTTGGGGATGGGTCGGCTCCCGTAACGGGGCAAAATCAACAAGTGCAGCATACCTATAAAATGCCGGGCACCTACACTGTCAGTTTACGATTGGTCAACAGATGTAAGGACACCACCATCACCCAGCGTATTACCATCATTGCCACACCTGATCCCATTAATTTAAGGTCACCGATTGATACCTGTACCAATCGACTGGTGCTCGATGCGGGCGTGCAGGCCGAAGAATACCTCTGGCTTCGAAATGGAGTTCCCCTTGCCCGAACGAAAACCATTACATTGCAGCCCAACGGTGGGTCAGGACGTTATCAGGTGTACGCTGCCAATGGAATAGAGGCACAGTGTTTTTCACAGGGTGCTACGCAGATTACCTTACGCAGACCGCCAGCCTATTCTCTCGGTCCTGATACGAGTTTGTGCGTGGGTGGTGGAAATGTAGTGCTGAACGCCAAACCCACACCTACCAATTGGAATAAATTTCAGTGGAGTACGGGAGAGACAACACAATTGATTACCGTAACCCAACCGGGTACATATTCAGTACAGGTTACTATCAATACAGGTACTCCTCAAGCCTGCGTCAATGAAGATACCATTCAGGTACGGGCTTTGCCTAAAGCGCGGATAGCGGCGGTATTAACGCCACCAACGGGTTGTACCACCACGGATGGGCAGATAGTCATCGGAAATATTTCACCGCCGAGCGGCAGTTATACTTTTGAGTGGTTTGGCCCCAACAATACTATGTTGAGTGCCACGGGTAATACCCTTCCTAATGTAGGCGAAGGAACCTACCGAGTCATGCTACGCGGCAATCCCGCCGTATGCGCCACCGATTCTTCATTCGGGCTGAGAGCGGTCAGAACATTGCGATTGCAACCTACCATCGTCAACGCGCGCTGCACGTTGCCTTCTTCGGGAGCCATTAATCTCAATACCCTGGCGGGAACTCCCCAAACCTACGTCTGGACCAATGCCATGGGGGCGGGGCTGGGAACCAATGCCGCCTTGCTCGCCAATTTATTGCCGGGTACGTACAACGTGAAAGTAACGGACGCCGGTGGCTGTGATACCACTTTGCGGGATATTACGGTCGGAATTACGCCTGATAAATTCCTGAGTTTGGGCCCCGACCGTAAAAAGTGCATCGGCGATACGGCGTTGTTGATACCGTCGTTACCGCTTATTCCTGGCAACCAGTACCGATGGAGTACGGGCGAAACCACCGACCGCATCAGCGTTACGCGGGGAGGAACGTATACATTGACAGTCACAAATACCGTAACGGGTTGTACCGACAACGACGATTTTACGTATTCACTGGCCCCGCGCCCTACGTATGATTTGACCAAAGAAGTGCCACTCTGCGATCTTGACGATGGGGCAATGGCTACGCTGGCCGTTCGCGGTGGTGCTTCCAATCTGAGTTATTTTTGGTTCCATTCCGAAGAACGTACCTCGCGTGTTATGGTTAGTCTCGTCGGAAACTACCGCGTTCGTATCAGTAATCCTGAAGGCTGTGAGCTTTTTGATACCGCCCGCGTAGTAGTGCGTTGCGAGCCGCGTATTTATATCCCGGATGTGTTTACACCTAACGGCGATGGTAACAATGATGTACTGAACGTGTTTGGCGACCACTTGACTGATTTTGAATTGAAGATTTTTAATCGGTGGGGTGAAGTGATTTTTTATACCAACGACATCAACCAAAAATGGGACGGCAGCTATCGGGGGAGTGTGTATCCGCCGATGAGTTACCCGTACGTGGTTTCCTTCAAATCCAAATTCTTTCCCGATCGACCGCGTGAAAACCAACGCGGGGCGGTATTGCTTGTGCGATAATAGTTAAGCACGCAGAGCCGCGAAGGCGCAGATTTTTTTCTTCGCTCCTTCGTGGCTTTGCGTGATTCAAAACGACCGTTAAGAAATATTTTTCTTATCTTTCATTCCTATATGCTTCTTTGCATGAACAAAAACTTGGCTCATGCACGAAAACGAAATCTCCCAAATCGTCGTAAACTCCTGTTTCAAAATACATCAAAAACAGCGGCAGACCTACCTTAAATTGACTGGACTAAAACTCGGTCTCTTAATAAATTTTAACGTACCTTTGATAAAAGACGGAATTCAAAGAATTGTTAATCGTTTATAAATCACACCACGCAAAGTGACGGGTTTTGTTTTCCGTCTTTGCCACAACGTCGGACCGTCGCAGCGGCGAACCGTCGCAGCGGCGAACCGTACCTCAGCCACTCTGCGTGAATACGTACTTATGCGTCAAGATTACTTAACAGGAACTACCGACCCGCTTTCCCCGATGGAAAAGGAGATAGACCGGGCATTGCGTCCGCTTTCTTTCAGCGATTTTGCGGGGCAGGATAAGATACTGGAAAACATTCGGGTCTTTGTACTCGCCGCCAAGCAGCGCGGCGAAGCCCTCGACCACGTGCTGTTGCACGGCCCTCCGGGGTTAGGAAAAACCACCCTTTCCAACATTATTTCCAATGAGCTGGGCGCCAGCCTAAAAACATCCTCTGGGCCAGTGTTGGACAAGCCCAGCGATTTGGCGGGATTACTCACCAATTTACAGCCCAACGATGTATTGTTTATCGACGAAATTCACCGTCTTAATCCTGTTGTAGAAGAATATCTCTACTCGGCGATGGAGGATTACAAGATTGATATTATGCTTGATTCGGGCCCCAATGCCCGCAGTATTCAGATTAGCCTCAACCCTTTTACGTTGATTGGGGCCACGACCCGTGCGGGGTTGCTCACCTCGCCGCTTCGAGCACGCTTCGGGATTAATTGCCGATTGGAGTATTATGATGCCAAGTTGTTGACATCTATTGTAAAACGCTCTTCAAGCATCTTGGGAGCGCCTATCGACGAGGAAGGAGCTTACGAAATAGCCCGACGTAGCCGTGGCACCCCGCGCATCGCCAATAACCTCCTGCGCCGTACGCGCGACTTTGCGCAGGTCAAAGGAAGTGGACGAATTACGGTCGAGATTGCCCAAATTGCCCTAAAAGCCCTCGACGTAGACCAGCATGGCCTCGATGAGATGGACATTCGTATCCTGACCACCATCATCGAAAAATTCAAAGGTGGACCCGTGGGACTTTCGACCATCGCTACAGCTTGCGGCGACGAAGCCGAAACCATTGAAGAGGTGTATGAGCCGTTTTTGATTCAGGAGGGGTTCATAAAACGTACTTCACGTGGCCGAGAAGCTACCGAAAAAGCCTATCGCCACTTGGGAATCGTTCCTAAATTTCGAACGGGAGATTTATTTCCTGAGTAAGCCGTAGTTCAATAAAATACCCTTTTAAACAGGTCTATCTCAGCCCAATTGAGGGTAGAGGCAGACCTGTTTAAATATGTGAAAATTACTAATTAATAAGTAAAATATACCATTTATGCAAAATTTCACTAGTAGATGGGACTTGTATTTTCAGGAAATTTATTGGGCAAAAGTGCAGTCTTAGCTTCGGTAATGACGTTTCAGACGCCATATTTTACATTTCATCCTGATTAGATTTCTGAGTTTTGAGAATATAGCGCAATTTTGCATCGCATATTTTATAAAAACAGCCTCACTCAGCCATGAACAATCTCTCATCACTTTTAAGTCCTGCCGTATCTCCTGATTATTTGGAGTTGGTAAATCTGAAACGCTCTTTCTTTATTCGTACCGAAGATGTGATTTTTATCCAAGCAGATGTGAATTACGTCCGGATTGTCACCAAAACTGGGAAAGTTTTTGTACAGGCCAAAACCCTTAAAAGCTACGAACAACTGCTCAAAAAGACGAGTTTTGTACGTACGCACAAGTCGTATTTGGTCAATTTTCATCATTTTGCGGGTTATCAAATTACCGATGGTGGTACGTTCATTCAATTGCTTGACGGCAAGAAAGTGCCAGTTTCGAAAAGACGTCGGCAATACGTGCAAACCTCTGTTTCACAAAAGCAAAATGGAGTAAACTAGGTTTTTAGCCTTATAAAGGCATTTTATCATTTTACATAAGGCGTTTTTTTGACAAAGATTTGGCAGTTGCCAGAAAAATTACGACCTTTGCGCCTCATTCTGAAATTAAATCAATCGTCATGGCCAGAGTTTGTGAAATTACGGGCAAAAGAACACGAGTTGGTAATAACGTATCGCACGCTAACAATAGAACCAAGCGTAAGTTTTATCCAAACTTGCAGACAAAGAAGTTTTTTGTACCTTCTTTGAACGAGTGGGTAGAAATTAAATTGGCTACTTCAGCAATTCGCACGATCAATAAAAAAGGTATCGAAGCTGTTTTGAAAGAAGTTGGAGCGTTGTAATTAAATCGACAACCAATCTTTTGCAAAAGACATTAACCCCGCTGCAGCGGGGTTTTTTGTTGTTATAGCTTCCCAAAAGTTTTGAGTAGCCCAGCAAAAGCATTCCGTGTAGAGGACGGTCGGTCGCTGCTCACAACCCGACCGTTGATTGAAGTCAAACCTACTATTACAAACATAAAAGTTGAGGAAGTTCAGGAGATTGAATGCTTGACGGAATAAAAGCTGACAAAGCCAAACCCTACGGCCAGCATGGCATGAAGTACGACCATCTGGTAAGAATGCCAATAAAACCCAAGACCTACCGCTGCCGCGAAGTAAACCGCCAGTAGAAGTTCAGCAATTGTGAGCCAGTTAAGGCTTTTGACAAGGTAGTTTTTGCGTTGCCAGCCATCTTTTTGTTGCAC